>NZ_JBFRMS010000049.1:0-50832 GCF_041470505.1 Vibrio sp. 10N.261.55.C5 | reverse complement strand
GATACTCCTAACCAGTTTGACACATCGGTAGCACCTAACGATGGTGCAGAACATGACTCTATGATGCGAGAAAGTGGTACTCAACTAGCATCAACAGGATTTGACGCTCCAAACGATGGACATATGGACCCAAGTACGTCTGACGCAAACTTAGGAGACAACTCTAATAAGTTGGATATTGCGACAGCTTTAACTACTGGCGACAAGACAAATCTTGAAATGGACGCCGATGAAATTATCAATGGCGACAAGCTTGATACTGTAGTTGGCTTGGGAGGTTCAGTAGGAGAAATCGATGGTGACGTGAATTATGATCAAGACACAAAACTAACATAATGCCCATATTGATGACGTTTAATCGATATTTCTAATAACTAAACCCTATTGGTGTATACAAACTCCAATAGGGTTTTTTTTAGGTTTCCGAATGAAGATATATTCCACAATCGCATTGATGATCATGTCGTTCGTTTCTGAAGCATATGAGGTTTCAGGGAGAAGTTTATTAATCATGGATGCGCAAACTACGGTTGGCTTAGAAGCTTTAGGTGTGGAAGCCGCTAAAGTTGATGCATTGGAACGAGTTGAGCAAACCATTTCCAAGGGAGACAAATATGGACTTGTGTATTCCTACCAGCCATCCATTCAGAAACTTATTGTCTTAGCTCAGGATAAAGTTGAATGCGATGTTGGCATTTGCTTAGAAACAACCATTAAATTGATAGTCGATAAACAAATTGCTAAGGCTATCACTCAAAGCCTTCATAACAGTGCTAGTGGCATGTCGCAACTTGAGTCAAAGCCCAAAGATGTACTAAGTGCGCAGCTAAACCAATTTACATTGATAGAGTCACGCCACTCTCGGTTACCAATTGAGTTCCGCGCAGAAGACGGAATCTATTCTCAGTGGTTAAGGCTCAGAGCAAAGGAACAAAAGGAGCTTGTTAAACGTATCAAGGTATCTACGATATTTAAGGATACGGGGTTCGTTCCACAAGAAGTTAAGCTGAATAAGGTGCCTGTGTTTGACTCAATAGGTGAGCCATCAACGTCTCAGTACATTGCCTATTCGTTTGTCCTACCTGGTTCTGAGAAGATGAATGATCTGGTAAAAGCCGTTCCATCTTTAATCTCTGATACTCGGTATGTGACTATGAAGATGAGTGTCCCAGAGCTGTCCATAGAGCAGGTCGAATTTAGGGCTAAGTACCATTGCATGTTATTCGCATCGGCAGATGATTACTTATCACATCAATCGCTGACAACAGCTCAGTTGTTTCACCGAGAGCCAGAAGTAGCAATCAACGTGTCAGGAAAGATAGTCCATATAGGTCGTGGGTACTATTACGAAAAAGGTTCCGAATCTGATTCAGTATTCAAGCGTTCAGGGATACCAACCTATTGTGAATTGCTTAATGGAGAATTGGTGTTTCCTAAAGATACAAAACAGGCAACTTTATTGGGGTCCCATGTGACGGTGTTTAGTACTGTTCGTATCCGGGAGGTAGCCACGGATTTCCATGGGGATGAAACGAATATTGATGATTGGCTTCTCGTTGATTCCAACTTTGATAAAGCATGGATAGAGTCACGTTATACAGATGAGATTAATACGATCCGACAAGGATGCATTGATGCGGTGTGTTCTTCACAGGTTATAACCCCTAAACAATTCATGTTGATGCTTAATGGCGAACCCCATGTTGCCTTCTCTAAAGTCGCAGCCGGAATGAGATACCCATTCAGAATTGAGCGCTATCAACCAACGTACCCTCTTGTTGTTCCATACGTGGGCTTACAGACCGCAGGGTATGGTACTGCTTTGAGTTCGTTAACAGTGGAGGAGTGATGTATGGGACGTATGTTTATTTTGTTGTTTCTAATGTCTAGCCTAGTGACTGCAAAGCCATTCGACGCAACTGTAGAGCGCGTAGTTCCGAGCGAGCAAGTAACGCAGGCTCTGTTTCAGCAATTGAAAGATGAAGCTGCGTTTTTAGCTGTCTCTAAAGCGGATCTACGTGGTTATGTAAAGACGAGTCAAAGTTATAACGGAACTTATCTAGAGACATTGAAGGTTCTACTACCTCTAGTAGCCGATGTGGATGTAGTTAGTCAATCAGTGAATAACTGCACTGGTGCTGATTTTAAATGTGTATCACTGACAGTCAATGTGGATATAGACAGAAGAGAGTTCCAGTCTCAGCTTGAAATGATAAAGAATGATGAAGTTTTAAGAAGAAGTCTGGAGCAATATCATAGGGAGCCTGGTCATCCTCTTCGAAAGCGCATTACGATGTTGTCTTCTCAGATCGAGAGTTTGAGTAAACGTGGTGAACAGTCTGATTTGATTAATTCGCTAAAGCTGCAGCTTCATGAGAGCAAGTTGGTGGAACGTGATATTAAGTCAATGCGAATTGTGACTGAAATTGCACGGCATTATTCGGATTTCATTATCTTTACTCAAGTTGAAGGTATCGAGCGCATTTCTAGTAACAGAGTGAAGGTTACATTACGTTCACGAGGTAGCTCATATGGCAATCATGACTTTGATTCTCGTTTAGCTGCAATTATAGATAGTAACGGTTATGCAATGGACATGTACCACCGAGTGGTGCATCAAGGAAATGTTTCTTCTCGCATCAGTCTAGGAAATCACTTTGATGATGGCCACCAGCTAAAAGTGCGACAGCTTTGTATTGAACCGAACTCCTTTGAATTTCATTCACCGGTTCTACAGGCTTTATATGAAAGTGACACGAAACTTACGCTTCCGCTTTATTCACAAAGTAGATTTGTACGAGTTGGTAGCTTCAAGGGTGAACCTGTACCAAAAGAAACAAAAGTGGATAGTTACTCTTACTGTATTTGGGACAAATTCGAATACCAATATTCAGTTGAATTGGCGGATAAAGAAATAGAACACTTTGCGATGTCGGCTAGTAGGTCAGCGGCCAGTCGTCTCACTATTGGCATAGAACCGGAACAATACGCTCAGATGTCGCCTAAGCAATGGCAAGCGTATATGGATATCAATGGCTTACTTGATGCTACCCACCAGAAAAAGCCTCGTAGGGTGTCACAGGGCGCAATGTTGCCAGCCTTTGGCAACGATTCAACGCGATACCGTGAGAATGTGATCATCGGTTGTAATGCGGATACCGGCGACTGTCTAGACCGAGCAATACAACACTTCTAAATACATTCCCCCCAATTTGGGTACGGAACATATTCATTAGTAGCTTTTTTGTTGTATAACTAAAATATGCAACAACAGGAGATTACAATATGTCACGAAGAACTGAGCAACAAAGCCACGATGATTTTTGCAATAGAATGCAGAACAACCGACGCAAAAATTCTGGAGTAAGGAGACGTGGCGTATCTCATCGTCATTCATCCCCTGAAAGAGAAGAAGACAAACTGTTTGGAGGTCTTCCATATGTTCATTGGCTTTCAAATGAGATGGATCGAGACAAAGCCTTTGAAGGTGACGATGATTAATGACTGCTGCGCGTTGCATTCCCTTCAATGTGCTTCTTTGAGGGCTATTGATATTAGACCAAATCGAACATTCACGATGGTTATACGTTCCTTGGGATAGATCTGGTAGACCAGAAAATTTAAACAGGATTTTGTAGCTTAGGGGTATTAAATGGACACACATGACTTTACAGGGTTCAAAATAGCCCTTGTCCCGAACAGCCCTGAAACTCCGATGATCTTGATTTTTGATGGTGTGGCTTGCTGTAGCATCGAACTACCATCTACAGGTGAGTTTCATGTTTTACCTGCTGATGACCGAGCGTTATACCACTTAGTACAGTTCAAAATGAACGGTGCTAAAAATAACCCTCCGGAGATAGATTTTCATGTGCCAGTATCGGAAATGGAAAGGTTTAAAAAAACTAGCCTTTTACCAGTAATCAGCTAATGGGGGAAAATGCGTTAATGACAAAAATAGTAATTTCGGTAGTTATTGCGTTCGCGTTCTTGGTCTGGGTTCTACTAACAGATTACGAAGCTACTCGAACAACTCAATTGCCTCTGATGTTGATGACGGTTGTAGCGATAGGTGTCGCGTTATTTAATGGTGCATTGATTTATAACCGCATAAACAAACCGAACAAGTAGGGAAAATATTATGCTGTTTGAAGCGATCTACATTCAACAGTTTTACTCTAAAGGTTAAAATGGAAACTTAATTATCCAGTCTCAATCTTCATTACCTCGACACCTCTTTACTCCTTCACACCTAATAAACATCCAAATATCTTTCATTATTTAACCATTTTATCGCGTTATTGCTCCATTCTTTCTTTACTACCTTCGGTGTAAATGAATGAAACGGAGATGCGTATGGATTCCGATCTAGTTAATGGATATTTGAAAGAGCATCTATTCCCAAAGATGACCCAAGAAACAATCGATCAAGCCTTTGGTCACCTGGTCCCCAGATTAGGTGCTGGTGAAATGGTCGAGTTGTTATGCCCTTCCTGTGGAAACAAGGGGACCCACTTTTTAGGCACTGGCAGTTTCAACTGTGAGTCTTGTGGACCTACTTCGATTATCGACGCCTATTCAAACGACCACTCAGTAACACCACATCGCGCCATTATAGAATTATGTCGCCTAGCCGGTTTGAATATACCTGCTGACATTTACCGTGAACTCACACCTGAAGATATCAAATTCACGGATATCGTTATGGACATCGCGAGAATGAGAGTCTTGCCAAAAGAAGTGGAAGAGTGGGGGCTTTCAGTGGATGAACGCAATGTGCCTGACCATCTATCCTGTATTCCAGACGCTGAACAATTTATCGAATATGTGAACGCTGTTAACGGTTGGGTTCCCAATGCCGTTATTGATGCCATCACTGAGTTTCAAGGCGAACCCATCTTATTGTTCGTTAACAAAGGTCGCTTAGTGTTCATTAAACTCAATGGATACAGCTCCGCGAGATCACCATTCATCCGGTCTTACACAAAAGGCACTAACAAAACCAAGCGAGTGTTTGTCTCAGATGATCCACTGTTTATAGATATGTGTTGGTCTAAGGGCCTATCTGCATATTTTATCAATCCAAATTTTATGACCCCGAGAGCGATTGAGTTTCTGAGTGATGAATTCAAATCGAAATCGGTGGTTGCAGTGTGGACCAAAACCAAAAGCCAAGATTACGTATTTAGCCGAGATCAAAAAGTACATCGTTACGATTGGTTTAGTCGTAAGGTTCCAGGTTCTTATCAACGTATTGCGGAGTTAATTCAATGACTATTTTTAATGCAAAATATCAAGCGACGGTGCCTGTTTTAAATTTCGTAAGAGGCTGGGTCATTGTCCTTATTGGGTTTATGTTTTACACCTCACTGGTCAGCTCATCCCATAGTTACCACCCACCGGTGCAAGAAGTGATATCTCTTTGCCTACTTGCCGTCTGCCTGTCTTGGACTGAATTTGTAGAAATCAAAGAGGACACGGTTGAAACTTACTATCGCCATTCGCTACTCACCTTCATAAAAACACCAAGGTTCGTATATGAGATCCAAAGCGATTGGTCTTTAGAAGCTAGGCCCAGTTCATTTGGGTATACAATATGGACAGCCAAGAGCGATAACGCTTTAATTCAGATATTTCATACTGGCCATGTGTCTAATTGCTATAGCAAGAACTAAACTTTTCGTAAATTGTTGTATATAGCAAGTATGTTTGACCATTAGAGATTAAATGTATGAATTTGAAATTTGCTTTTTTTTGGTAGCCTCAATGTCTTTCACTGTCTCTGTGTCAGTTGTCGCGTCTGAATCAGTGCAAGAAGGCGAGGGCAGTTTGAACCAACAATCCCTGAGCCAATTGGTAGAACAGCACGGGGACAAGACTATCGGTGGTTATGAACGGATGAATGAAGATGGCAACATTGAACAGTCTATTTATTCGGTGTCTGTACTCTTGGTCGATGGGGCGGTGAAGGCTGATCTTCAAGATAGTGAGCCAGTTAACTAAACGTTTTTGAAAGCACCCACCAGTTCGGTCATCAGTTACTTTTTCCTTTTCTTGCCTTAGTGGTGGGTTACAGTTTAGTCAGCATACCAAAGTCGTAGGCAAATAAATCTACTGTCGCCAGTGTCAATTTTAGTCTCATAAATAGATTCAATACTGACAATAGAAACTGCTTGTTCAACTAACCAGTTATTCAATCGCTCATGTGCGACATCCACAAGAAGTTCGTTAGCTGACGTTCTCGTGTTCATACCACATCCTAAAACATTAAATTCGATACGTTTTATCATCATTTTCCCTCTACGTTAGCCGTACCAAGACGCGTTGGTAATCAAGTTAGTCATTTGTTCTACTTCATTAGCGGATAGCGTTAATCTTGCGTCACCATGAGCCAATACAAAACGACCACTGACATTGACCAATCCACCTTTGGAACTTCCATTAGGCATCGTGTGTCAATGGTTGAAATTAGTATAATGTTGTTCGAAGTCATTGGAAGACAAGGGCTTTGAAAATAAAAAGCCCTGAAAACTCTCTATACCTGAAGATTGGTATAGTTGTAGTGCTTCTGGTGTCTCTATCCCTTCTAGAGTGGTGTTCAACCCCAGCTGCTTAGACAGGATGACAAAGTTTTCTAGCACTTTAATGCTTATCTCCTGCGATCTTGTATCATTGACTTTAAAGGTAATGAGGCTTCTGTCGAACTTGATTGTGTCGAACTTGATGGTCGTCAACATAGTCATACTATTGTGACCTGCAGTAAAGTCATCCAGAGCTAAATCGGCTCCCGACTGTTTCAGGAGCTCGATATTTCTGAGCATCATGTCATTGGTTTCAATTTTTGTTTGTTCTGTAATCTCTATTTCTATTGATATCCTTTCATTGACCACTGTACTCAAAGCATTGGCAATTTTTTTGATTGAATCAGTACACTGTAGAGTGTCGGCGGCAACATTAAACGATAAAGTGAAATCGTCAGTGATTTTATTTGTTATCAGCCAAACCTTTAATTGTTCGATGGCTTGTACAGCGATTTCGGTGTCTATTTCTGAAATCAAGCCTTCTTTGATCGAGAAGGGGATGAATTCTGCAGGTGGGATAACACAACCTTGGCATTCCCAACGTGCCAGTGCTTCACAGCCCGTTATCTTTCCACTTGTTTGTGAAACTCTACTTTGAAAATACGGTTTGATGTCACCATTATCTAAAGCAGTGTTAATACGCAGTACTTGGTTATTTCTCTCGCGAATCGTGATTACTTTTTGCATTTGAGTTAGAACGAGTCGATTGCCAAAGATGATCCCAATGATAAACCCACTGCACGCCATAATGACGCTTACTTCTTGAAAGATAGAAAGCTCTACTTTACCTTTTCCAATCAAGAGCCCAGCTAGACAAGCGGCAGCTAGTAAAGGCATACACAGAGATATCGCAAGTACGTTCCTTTCCTTCGCATATTCATTTTGTATTGAGTTAGTCATAGCTACTTATCTCGATTAGGTTCATTTCATGTCCCAATCAATTGAACTCTAATATTAATGATAAGTGTGCAAATAAGGCCCTTAAATTCATACATAGATTGTACAAATATCGGTTTTAAGCCTCTGAGCTCTATAGGGTAGTTAGATATCCACAAAATTTGTTAGTTGCTGGTGGATAAATACACAAAGTTGATTTGAGTGAATGGTTTAAAGTCTGCAGGGTTCAAGCATCGGATGTATAGAATCTTTTGAACGACTCAATAGAGTAGAGCAACTTACTGTAGAAATGAAAAAGTCGCTGTTAGGCGACTTTCACTCTGCCACATTTTCATGTGGATTCGTCAATACGTTGTCATGGCGCATTATATTGCCACAAACTCATCTTAGGTGGGACGAGCTGCATTGTTGTCAAATAGACAATCGATTTTCGCCGCTTAACTGATCCTTCGTCATGAATCTCTGATCCTCACTACTTATAAAGAGTAGGGTTAACGGACAGTTTCAAGTTAGTGATTGTTGAATCAATCTTCTCAGCCCAAGCAAGAATTTGTTGCTTATCGAACTTTAAACGCGTCAGTACCATACTGTTTGGGGCTTCAATAGCTATGCTGCCCCCGTTGACGTTCGCAACACGCAGTTGATGGCCATAGTGGGGAAATTGCTCATGAAACTTCTGATTGATTTCTGCAATGTCTTGGAGCTTGTCTTTGATTGCCGAAAATTTAGTGTCCTGGAACACATCACACAAGCTTGCTGTCGCTCTCATAATTCTCTCCAGTTAGATGAGTACACATATGGTTGTACACCATCTAATAGAAAAATGAGTGTCGAATGAATAGGACCTAATTGTTACCCAATTGAAGGTTTTTGGCCTCAAGTTCTTTGATGATGGTCTGGTTATTCGCTAGTTCTTCTTTTTGACTTTCGTTTTGCTGAGTAAGACGCTTAACATCATCCTCTAGGCGGCTACTGAAGGCACCTTGTCTTTCGATGGTACTAATGTTTTGACTGTTAGACATACGTAGCTCAGTAAACTGATCTGATAGAGAGGTTAGTCGTTCTGATGCAGTACCAAACCTTATCGTTGCTTGCTCTAACTCGCTGGCTAGGCGTGCGTTTTCAGATTTTGTTGTAATGTATTCCGCTTCAACTTCTGCTAGGTCAGTGCTGAATTTGTTTCGACTCTCACGTAATTCTTTGATCAGTTGAATATCGCCCTGAGCCTGAGTTTCGAACCTGATGATTTCTCCGGATTTCTGAGTCACAGTGTCACTTAGTTCGGATATCTTGTTTCGACATTCATTGAGCTGAGTTTCTAAGTTGCCTATTAGTGTCTCTTGGTTTTCGAGTTTGACCTCAGTCTTGGCCACTTGGCTTTGAGCCTTATCAAGATCGATTTTTTGATTATTCAACTTGTCCTGCAAGCCACCAATCTCATCCGTCAGCCGTTGTTCAATACCTTCACAGTTCTTTTCGCTTTGCGCAAGTTCGGTTGTAAGCTTGGTTATCTCTTTGTCTTTCAATGAAATTGTAGTGTTTGATTCTTCAAGCTTAACACCGGCTAACTCCAGCTCACCCTCCGTCTTCAAAAGGAGTTCATTGGCCAGATCTGCTTCATCTTTATACATGAGAACTTCGGCATTGTGCTCTGCATCTTTAGCGGCGCTTAATCGAGTGATTTCAGTTGAAAACAATTCAACAAATTCATCGCTAAAGCCTCGTTCTCTGAAGAGGTCCATTCGTTTGTTCTTAGCTTGAGTGTTCCATTCACGGACATCCACGTTAATCGTGGAGGTAGATTTAACGTCCGGCATCATTGATAAGACATTGCGAACACTGGTTTTCTCGCCTTTAACGAAGAGCGAATCACAAATTTCAAAAACACGTTGGCGTCGTTGTAGTTGATCTGCGGTAAGGTCTTTCTGTGTGCTGATGTCGCTCATTAGATGGTACTCAAGTTCAGATTTCGATGTCATTCATTTTAATCGAACATTGGTCGAACGTCCAGAACGAACGAACACCTGTTCGATGTTCGATAATTGTCGTTTGAAGCGAAGCACGGTAAAAATGTACCGTTCATTTACTGGATGCGTTGTTGTTAGAATTTTAGCCCCCCTACCCTCCAATAAAAGTGACACTGTAATTAACTCAGATAAATTGAATGTCAGGATAATCACGCGTAGATTTAAAGCCATAAATTGCACATTTTCTAGATCTCAGATAATTACAATTATATGTGATCTAGAAAAAATGCATGGAATTGGTTAGACTGTAACGAACTACGAAAGCATAAGTTGGAAATGATATGGTCGGCACTGAAATCTCACTTCATACGGACTTTTCCCGTTTAAGGCCAGAACATGTTCACCAGGCGATCATGCTCGCACGAAAGCACGGTACATCGAACGAACAGTACCAAAAAATTCAAGATGCTATTAACCATCTTTTGCGAGAGTTCAATAAACGTGAAGAGCGTTATGCTAAGAACTCACTTTCTCAACTCTATAGCAACTGGTCACGATTTGAGAAATGGTGTCACGAGCATGAACATCACCCATTGCCAGCAGCCGCAGAAACCATCGAATTATTCTTTGAAGATAAGGTCGACGACTTACACCGTAACTCAAATCGATCTTATGCGTGGGCCATTTCAAAAATTCATCGTATCTCGGGTTGTCCGGATCCATTTCTTGATGAAATCGTGCGTGACAAGATGGCCGGTATCTTTCGAAGAAAAGTTGAGGCGGGTGAACGAATTGTACAGGCTTCAGCGTTTCGAGAGAAACACTTAGATAAGATAACCGAATTGTGGCGTCATTCCCCTAGCCTACGGTATCGTCGTGATCTGGCTTTGCTGACTGTTGCTTATGAAACCCTACTTCGTGCGTCGGAAATCGCAAACATCCGTTTTGGTCACTTAGAGTACCCAGGTGACGGAACGGCTTTGCTGACTATCCCTATCACGAAATCTAATCATAGTGGCGAACCAGATACAGTGGTGTTTAGTCCAGAAGCTGTTGATATTATTCATGAATACGTAGAATTAGCAGGGCTTGATGACACAGATGAACAAGCTTTCTTGTTCGTCGGTGTGAGCCGACACAACACGCCATATAGACCAAAGTTAATCGACCCAGCCCACCCTGAAAGCGGCAAAAAACATAAGAAAATGACGTCATGGACTATCGAGCAGATCTTCAATAAAGCATGGGAAGCGCTTAATTTGGGCAAGGTTGGTATTGCCACTTTTACTGGCCACAGTGCAAGAGTTGGCGCGTGTCAGGATTTATTGACCGATGGATACACCATCTTGCAAGTACAGCAAGCTGGACGTTGGTCCACACCGGCTATGGTGATGAGGTACGGTCGCGGAATATTGGCAAAAGATGGTGCAATGGCACAGAAACGCGCATCTAGAGGACGAAAATAACCAGTCTTTTGAAACCCCGCAGCTGACAGCTGCGGGGTTTCATTATCCGCCGAGTCGGTTGAATTTCTCTATATTGATTTTAGCTTGGGGCATTTGCATTTTATGCCTCAAATTGAAACTACTGAAAAAGCTGGCTATATCTCTTTAGTTGTCGTTCGGGTATACAGAAACTGGCTCACACTCATTCCATACGGCTTGATCAGGTTTCGTATAAATCTCCGTTGTTTTTGAATTGCTATGAGCCATCCTCTTTGTGGCACTTAAGCCTTTCTTTTCAATCATTCGTGCCGCTAAGGAACGAATCTCATGGTACGTCGGTCTTTGGTTACTTGGTAAGTGCGATTTGACACCAACTTTGTCACGTATCTTGCTGAACTGCTTGCTTAGGTAATGACTTTGGACTTGGTAGATATGGTCACAATCTTTAGCAACGCCTCTTTGTCTTTGTATTGGTTTCATGTGGACGATATAAGGGCAGCGTATACGGTCTGTATAACTCATCTGCACAATGTCAAAGATAGACTGTGTGACAGGGATTTTTACTCTGGATGCCTCTGAATTTGAGACTTTTTGCCTATGTATATACAAGTAACCATAAATTTTTACGCCATCAACCATTACAGGTTGCTTATCCTCATTCCAGACAATTCCGCAACGGTTATCTCTTGGTGAACGTAGGTTGTATTTGATACGACATATTTCATTGATCGCATGCGTCGTCTCCAACGTCAATGCCATTGCCACCTTAAGAAAGAGTGGTGCGCTTTGATAAATCAATTCAAACTCTTCTAGTGTTAGTCTTTGACGCTTTTTAACCTGTTCTTTTTTAGTGACCCGAAGACGTTTTTTATTGCGCATGAAGTTATCAGGTATATACGATTGATCTGCTAAATAACTGAACGCTTTATTGATCAAACTGAGGTTGTTGTTGTAGCACTGAGCTGAAAATTTAGCGTAAAGAGTATTTAAGAAGACATTCATCATTTGCAAGTCTAATTCATGGGTAAGTGTCGTTCCTAAATCAGCACAGAGCTTCTTCATTAGTAATTGGTACTTCTCCATCGTACCTTTTGAAAGCTCTTCTCGTTTGATTAGCGGAAAGATTTTCTTCAGTGCTTTTTCTAAAGGAATATTGAAGTCGTTTAAAGAAGTGTGTCGTGGCTTATCTGGGACGCTATCGAGAGCCGGTAATGAAGCTTGGTGTGCTTTCTCTATGAGCTGTTCCATAGACCGGTACTTGATATTGTAGTTAACCGCTTCATTGATCGCGTGAAGTTTCTTCGTGCCTACAGGGAAAGAGTAGAATTTCCCTGACGCAAGCTTTAGGCGGTAACGTACCTTGCCATCTTTGTGTTGATATCGATAAAGATAAGGCGGTAAATCTTTGTGTTTATCAGTTCGTTTTGTACCCATATTTATATTACGAAGGTGAGCTTATAACCGTCGTTCCTTTTAGTTACGTTCGATTGTTACATACTGGATTACGTTATGCATCGCCAAATAAGTCAGGGAATATTGTCGCTTTTCTGGCAGCCTCTATTTGCTCAGGCTCATCAACTACTACGACTTTCGCTGCACCAATGCCCATAAGCAAACGTTTAAGTTCCTCTTCCTCTAACTTCGTCAGTTCAAGCATTGAGTGAACGATTAACAAAGGCTTCAATGTAAGCCCAGGTTGCTTTGCTTCCCGTAGCATCGAACCCACCAGCTCCGCGAAACTATCAGGATTATCTAAGAGTAGTTGCTTTACTGGTATCGTTGAAATTTTACTTAACTCTTCTCCTTGCCACATTAACTCGCATTGTTGTGTTGTTAGATGAATCACAGCTGGATTGGCGAGTACCTTTTTGTTGGCTAGGAGATCGATACGACAAGCAATACTAATGAGCGGAATGACCAGAACCATAGCTACTAAGCTTTTTAGGTTGTCATACAGCTCTGGTTGGTCAGTCATGAAATGCAGGTAATGTATCTCCAGAAATAAGAAAATACATACTATTGACATCGCATCATTTATCGTTCTTTTTTTAAGCATCTTGCTTTCTCCATTGATCTGACAATCGATGTCCATTGGTGGGTATTAAATTACACCGAGGTACTGGTTACCGCTAAGAAGAAGTTAATGCCGACTACTATAAACGACCAGAAAGTCATAATTCCAAAAAGGTAGCACCACAATTTGGTATGTGTTGAAAAGGTAACGTTGGCGTAGCTCGACCAAGTTGTTAATGTTGCAAAGGGCAGCACTACAAATGTTCCATAGATATTGGTTAGCTCAGATAGGTAGCCTGCCACCATCGCTATTAATGTTATGAATATAAACATTGCATTCACCCACCGTGAGGGTAAATTCGTCGTATTTTCGTGTACTTTCATACGAGCCCCGTCAGTTAATATGTGCGTTTCTATAGTGGTGAGTAACAGGTTCCTAACTGATTTTTAAGACACATGCTTATATTATTATCTATGTTCGATATCGGCTTCAGAGTGGACTTTGTATGGCCTATGGCAATCGTCGCATTCAAATTCACCACCCGCAGGATTGCCACAAAAACCATCTTGTACTTCTCCGCAGTGAGGGCAATATAGAGCGACATTCATTGTGTGCAATTCTGTCACTGTCTTCATATTATCTTCCTAAGATTAACTGTGAGTTTGTTATACATCCCAAGACTCCCAATTTAGCTTCGTATCGAGTTTCAATATTTAGACGACGCTAGAGCAGACTGAAGAA
Organism: Vibrio sp. 10N.261.55.C5; assembly: GCF_041470505.1. Classification (NCBI taxonomy): domain Bacteria; kingdom Pseudomonadati; phylum Pseudomonadota; class Gammaproteobacteria; order Vibrionales; family Vibrionaceae; genus Vibrio; species Vibrio sp. 10N.261.55.C5. Next base: position 37,187 of record NZ_JBFRMS010000049.1, on the reverse strand, counting down.
CTCAAAGGTGCTCTTCTCGATCTTTACGTTTTTGTTTGTAGGCAATTGTCGCCACTGCCGCAACGAAACCCAAGGTGAGTAAGGTTTCAACGAGGCCGAAAAGTTGCCCGTTAAAGCCAGTAACTATCATTACATGCGACCCAATGGTTAGGATGCTTAACCTGAGCAACGCTTTATCAACAGGTCCCATGTAGTCAGTGAGATCGTACTTGAGTTTGCGCATTATTGGCGACTCTCCTTAACTGCTCACGGATATAGCCTTCTTGCCACTCGATATGGCAATCAGGGTTAAACTTCTCCCCTTTTCTACTTGCCATGACTCCGGCTTTGAATTCAGTCGTGTGGTTTGTGTTAACGGTGATAGTCGGTTCGCACATCTCGCAAGCTACTGCCGACAACAAATGAGTAAACATGCCTGAGTCATGTCGCTTCTCAGTGATCTCTAAGATTCTGACCAGGGCATGTAACTCGTTACAATTGAATTTGGCCATCGTTAATCGTATGACAGGGGACCATTTCTCATATTTTTCAATGAACCCCTGCTCTCCTGAAAGAAATATTTGTTGTTCACGACATTGGTAAAGCCGTTGAGCTGTAGAAACGATTTTTATTGAAGTCATATCTTTGCCTTTAACGGGAAGGTTTGAACTGCAATTCTGTTTCGTCTGACTGGTGCTTAGGTACTGTGACCTTAGATTGGAAATACTTGCCTCGCGGCAGCTGATTACCCACAGGAACGTGCGCAATCCAGTCATCGAATGCTGGTTTAGAATTCGAGGGGAGTCGTTGCCTTATAAACGGGTCTTTTAGCGTGTCTGCCATTCTTGCTCTCTACTTTGTTAAGTACTACTGAGTTCAGTATCCAACAACCCGATACAGGCATGTTCAAATAAAGAGCTTGAATTGGAGAATAGATTGCGTATCACAAACGCGGTGGGTAGAAATTAGCAGGCGATTCTAGGTAAGTCGCTCCATTTAGTGGTGTATTGCGGAGACAGCATTTCGCGGCGCATACCCCAAGACTGTCTTGTAGGTGTTCCTTGCGCAGCCAGAAAGATAGTGTCCATTCCATACTTTGCGTTTATCTGATCAAACGAAGCCATTAACTTTGCATTATTGGGTTGTGGGTTAAATAGGTCAGCTTGCTCATGTCTTCCGTCAACGAGGTCAATCAGCCCAACACCGACTTTGTAGTACTGAACACCTTCTTTGTAGAGTGTTTTGGCCAGAGCACAGGCCGCACTGGTTAAGGTATCCACATCAGCTGTCGCGTACTCAAATTTGTGAATCGCTTTGAAACTAACCGGCTTTTCGTCAAAAGGTGAATTTCCTGCAAAGCAAACCAACACTTTACAAAGTGACTGTTGAGCACGGATCTTTCGCGAGGCAATGCCCACATGCAGACTGATAGCTTGTCTAAGCTCATCGAATTCCGTTATGCGCTTACCCAGACTGCGGGTAGAAAAAACTTGTTGTTTGTCTGCTCTTGCTATGTCGAATGGAATACACTTTTCACCATTGAGCTCCCGTATCGTTCGCTCAACACCGACATCGAATTCTTTTCTCGCTTTTGAAGGTGAAAAATTTGCTAGTTGCGCTGCGGTAGTGATCCCCATAAATTGCAATGCTTTCGTTCGCTTGCGACCAATCCCCCAAACTGAACCCACATCAATAGCCTGGAGAACACGTTGGGTTTCTTTCACTGAATCTAAAACACATACCCCCTGATAACCAGGGAGTTTTTTCGCTGCGTGGTTGGCTAATTTTGAGAGGGTGAGCGTCGGGCCGGTTCCCACACAGACCGGGATCCGACACTCTTTCCATATTGCTTTTCGAATTGCGGCCCCATGCTCTCGTAAACAAGGAATGTTTATGCACTTGTCCAGATTTAGGAAGCTTTCATCGATTGAATAGATCAGTTGTTCAGGTCCAAAACGTGCAATCACTTGCATCATCCGCAAGCTCAAACTGGAGTACAGTTCATAGTTAGATGAGAAGACTGTAACGCCATGTTGCTCACATAATGCCTTGATTTTAAAGTAAGGTTCGAACTTTGGAATGTTCAACGCCTTCGCTTGATTGTTTACCGCAACGGCACAACCATCATTGTTACTGACGGTGATAACCGGCTTTCCACGTAAATCAGGTCTGAAGACTTGATGACACGAATTGTAGAATGAATTGCCATCTATTAATGAATACATGCTTAACCCGAAAACATAGTTGATACACGGTGGAGTCTGATGGAACTCGCTAATACCCCTTCTATTGCGAAGGAGTCTTGTTCATCAATTCTTACCGGCTTCATTGATTCATTCGCACTCAGCAAGCGACGTCCTTTGATATCTAGAATTTTACAAACCAGTTCACCGTTTAGATTGGCAATGATAATATCGTGGTCTTTCGCAGTAAGGGCTCGATCTACAATCAATACATCACCTGAAAAAATCCCAACTCCTTGCATGCTATCTCCCTGTGCCAGCGCTAAAAAAGTTGATGACGGGTGTTCCACCAGCAATTCATCAAGGCTCAATTCCAGTTGTTTATATTCTGCAGCTGGGGACTCAAAACCCACCACGCCTGCACTCACTGGATAAGTTAATATATTCATAATTTATACTGGTTATTTATACAGTGCAATTCTAGCCCCGAATCTAGATAAAAGGCAAGAGAATGTCTCAGTAGGTAACTAGCGCTATAGAATTTAAGGTGAGACAGAGGTTGAGAGGGCGACATTATGAACAAGAGCCATATATACGATAACATAATATGATATTGTGTATATTTAGGTTTCACCTAAACGATGTTAAGTTGTTTAAATCAAAGGGAAAGTTAAGAGGTCACTATGCCATTAGTAAGGTTTGCAATATTAGTTGTTGTACTATTTTTCGCTTGGTTAGCTTTAGTCCACATTTTCAATGACTATGGTGCTGGCGTAGGTCTAGTCTGTTTGGGGTTGTTTGTTTTTGTGGGTCGGAAGTTATCAAAGAGAACGCTGGCAAAACTTCAGTCTCGCCAGCAATAAATCGTTTACTCGCACACAACACCATCCCCGTCTCGGTCAGACATGAATGCGTATGCCGGGTCATGAGCCGTTACTGGTGCAATCTTATGATTTCGAGCTTCGGCACAAGTGATACGTCCGTTGTTGTTGTCATCATACAAGGACAACGCATGCCCCGTAGATTGGGTGACGTATTTAGTTGGAGCGCTTCCAGCAGGTGCATAGAACACCATTTCAAAAGACGGGCAATTATTGATAACACTCTCCAACGTGTTCGCTTCGACTGGATTTACACTAAGGCCATACTTAGTTTTTATCTCAATGACACGCAACGCGAACCAACATTGGTTTCTTGGCGGCAACCACTCGCCAGCGTCCAAGCCACATTTTCCAGTAGAACTACAACGGTTCACAGCTGGGGATGCTAGGGTCAAGTTCAATAGATCTGTTGCAAATGCTTTTCTTGTTTCAGGGCTTGCCGCACAGAGTCCACTGTCATGCCCTTCACTGGCTGCAATGATGTGTTCGATGTCTGTCTCTGAAGTTGATTGGTAGTAGGTGCCAGTATAAGGGCCATAAATCTGACCTCCCATACTATCGACTATCGCTGACTCTACTGAAGCGGGATATGGGTATTGGCTTTTCTTATCGTATGGTGAACATCGATGCTCTTCCTTAACTACCAACCCACGCCACATTTCATTTCCCAGTGATGAAAACGAAGCAAGTAAAACAACCAAATACATTGAACTGCGAATAATCCCCATCATAACGTTCTCTATTTATTTACGTTACATTGTCACTAAGACCAGCAGCCCGATAGAATCTGGGACCACAAACGCTGCCCCTTTTTAAGTCCACGTATATCCACGAATTTTACGGTGACTGGCTTACCTACTAAATCAGTCTCATACTTTTTTCCGGTTATTATGTTATATAAGTTTCCAGATGCATTGGCTAGAGGTATACCCAACTCTTTTGATAAACTTGCAGCAGTGTAATGCACTCCCGACTCCAACATATATGCGGCCATCTCTTGAGTGCTCATCTTGTTGTGAACCTTACTTGGTGTTGTTGTATTCATGGCCATTACACCTCTGTATAGTTACCGGAATCATACTCACGCATAATGGCAGTCTCGGTGAATTCAAGCACTTGTACTTCGCCATCTATCCCACGCGTTTTATCGGAAAATCGCACACGAAGTGTTACTTCAGTATCATCGATAATAGTCGCATGAATTCTTTGTCCATCAGGTGCATAACCTCTACCAGTATTAAATGTCAGTTCGCCTTGCTTCGTTTGCATATCTCAGTTCCTTCAATTGGCTTTGGATTAGATATACAACATCGATGTGTTCTATTAAGCACATTGTCATCACAAGGTTGTGGTTCAACCGGTATTGTGTGTTGCTGTTAGTAGCGGAATATTAGATATTACTAAGGCTATCTATTGTTATATCGAAATTTCAGGAAGTTAACAGATGTCTAAGCAGCTCAAACCTGGTGGTCTTCAATACGTGTCTCGTGTCCTAGCAAACAAATATGATGTTTCCCTGTCCACATTCGTACTGATTGATGCCACTCGAAATGGCAATATTATGACCGAGATAGCAGAGCTCTACGGGGTCAATAGAGATGGTAAGGATTCGTATCAATTTCTCAGTGACTTGGTTAAACATGCCAACAAGAAATCCTCTCTTCCAATTTTCAACGTCACGAATATGACGAGATATGACTTAATAGCAATGGGAATTGATCCCGTTTCAGGAAGACGTCCTCGTTGGCTGTCATTGACCAGCTACGGTATGACGATTCTCAAAGACTTCGACAAATTGATGTATGAATAAGGATCTAACAATGAGAGCCTTTTAATACACGCTATTTAATCAGGACCGACTCTCGCTTTATCGGCTTTTCATTGAAGCGAATTTTTACGATGTGGTTATTCTCAAACCTCTGCTTACCTATAAGATCACGATACTGTTGATAGGATTTTCCCTTGAGGCCACAGTGATTGACGTAGATAGCTACTTTATACACGGTGAAGTCGAGCCAATTTTTACGTTTCTTGTTCACATCGATGACTGCATCACTTAACGTTATTTTTAGTAGCTCCCATAACTTCCCACTAATTACGTGTGTGTTGACGCTGAGTGAGTAAAATCCACTACCATTCAATGCGCTAGTAAACATCGTCATTTCTCTGATCAGTTGGTCTTTTTTGCCTTTTATTGGTTTGTAAGGGTCTGCCAAATGGAGGGTTATATCTGATGCATGTTTCCAACGATTAGTGATCGGATACCACTCCAGCATCAATATCTCGGTGCTACCGAATACTAATTTTATCGGTGTCATTATCACCCAAGTCATGAACGCTACCAATAGGACAAGAGCATAGTTCCAGCCCGATAATAAGCAAGGCCATAGATTCTCTAAGGCCAGGTTCTCGCTATAATTTTTATTGATAAAGGTGTCGTTCCAATTGAATGAATCAAGTGCAAACAAGAGTAGATAAAAAACAGAGAACTTCGTCATAAGTTTGGCCGTCTTACAGAAACGGTGCCAATATTCGGAATGAAACATAGAGAGGTTCATGTGCGTCGGATCATCGAGCACTATCTTTTCATAGGCGATGTTTCTAATGGCTTTCGCCTGTACGAGTGAGACGCCCATTGCGACTATGAACACATAATCACCAAAATAACAGCTGAGTAAGATACACAGAGTCGGAATGATGTATTTCAGGGTTTGAATAACTACCGTGATGACGTTCATTACGTAATCAGTTAAGAGCGTGAAAGTTGGTTTTAACATAAGAATGTATTCCTTTTGATTTAAACCTACTTAATTTTTCCGAGATCGCAAAATTTTTTTTTCATATCCTGTAGGAGAGGAATAAAGTTTCATACTAAGCAGTCAAGTAACCCTGTTTGTACCGTTCTAAATGATACTCACCCAGAAATAAAGATTCATACTAATTCCTACTACAAAGTCTGAGTCACGCTACAACTGAGTAATAAAGTATCATACTGGTTGTCTTGGGCATCCACAGATTGATCGGCCCCATTCAAACACGTTTCTGGACAGAAATCATTTATGAATAACAAAACCATCTAAATACTTTATGTTTGAATTTGGCATTTTCATGCACATTAAAAAGGCTATTTAGTGCATCTAAATAGCCTCCGTAGTCTTTTAGTTCAGGAATGATCGTCCATATAAACCACTTTCTGCTGCTTTACCTGCAATGATTTCGTAGCCAATACCAGAAGCTACGCCCATCAAATCAGCCGCATCTTTCTTGTCTCTTACGTTCTGAGAATCAATCATGTGCTCGCCCTTCACTTCAACCATCACATAAGAACCATCTTGCTTCTTAATCAAAAAGTCTGGGTAGTAGCTGCGAACGCGCTGCGTTTCGCTATCCACATAATGAATCACAAAGTCGCTCTGGCCGTGCGTTAGCATACCGGTAAACCAAATCTTATCGACTTTATCTTCATGCAACATGCTCCAGAAGAAATCTCTCTCAGGGTTAGAATCGAAACAGTAGTTGTCAAGATGGAAACTTTTACCAACATTAGGGTTTGATTCGCTACTCGATTTGCTAATGATCTTGTCCTTCGCGACCGTTACAGGATAATAGCCCACATCAATAGGTGGTTCGTTTACCAGGTCTACTTCGAACTCTTCGGTAATGCTCTCAGCTTCGATATCATAAATAGCTTTAAACAAGCGTGGGATGACCTCGTCGTAAAGCACCTCGTTGAACTCGTTAACCATCTTCAAGATGCTTTCGAAGCCCTCAGCGGTTCCCCCGACTATTTTCTCAACCTCTAAGCATGGCTTGTTCAGGTAACGCGCAATATCAGCAACCAGTGTTAGCTTCGAAAAAGTGCGCTGATCTTTAATATGTGAAATATCGTTGTGCACTCGAGATTTCGCAGAACCAAGGTCATCTGGCATCAACATGCCGTCTTGAGTTGAGTGGATAAGGCGATATTTATCGACATTCACATCTTTAAGGCCAAGATCATACCCTTTGTCTAAGTCTTCTTTCTCAATCAACTTGAACTGACGTCGTACGCGCTTAATAGGAATTTTGATGCTTGGTTGCTCAACTCTAACCTGGACCGTAACTTTGTTCGGATCGGGGTCTTTCATCTCTTCAGCTGAGATACGGAAGTTCGCTTGAAGCTCTTTATCTAGAAGCTTCATGTTCTCATCGGTCAAGAAAACTTGGCCCGTATGTTGGCGATCACCGATAGCGCGCAAACAACGCATAGTCGCTTGGAGTATGAACACTTTTGATTTCGGTTCTCGGAACATTGCAACAGAAAATAGCGAACGACAGTTCCAACCTTCGCGACCTTTGTTTACCAATAAGATGAACTGCTTTTCCGATCTCGGTGTGTCTAGGCGATTGAATTCGCGAATGTCATCATCGGTCGTGAGTTTCTTATCACCAACGTTAACCAAAATACGATCTGTTGAGATGCCTCGTTCAGCTAAAATTTCTTCGACAGCAGGGCGAACAACATCGTTTATCTCTTCGATCGTCGTCCCAAAAATAGCCATTTTAGGTAGCATATTTTCTGGGCGACCAACTTCTTCTGCGCCTTCTAAGAATTTATCGATGGCTATTTCAAGGAATTGCTTCTGACGAGTTTGGGTAAAGCTGTGAAGCTTTACTTGCTTCAGATAATTGTTGTCGATTGCTTTGCGAAGGCCATACGCGTAAACCACCTCTGGAAGCACATCCTTACCAACATAGGGCGTACCTGTGTAGTTATAACACCCTACAACTCGAGTCCCAGCCGCTTTTAGATTTATGGCCAGCTCATCGATAGTTTTACGCAAAGAGTTCGCTGAGGTGTCGTTTTTTACACCCATATCTTTAGCGAGTTTAGTTCCGAACGCGTGGTGCGCTTCGTCAACAAAAATACCTAGCTGAGGAAGACGTTTTATTTTCTCAAATCGTTGGTTGGTGACAAGATCTGCTTCATCTTCTGGTGCAACATTCATCGTTTCAGAATCAAGTTCGAGGACATCCATCATGTCATCAACAACGTTGCCCATTCCTTGGTAGGCCTCTTTGCCTGAACTAAACAACTTATCCGCTGTTGATTTTCCTTTATTATCGCGACGTAAGATGATTTTCTGGCTGTTCGATACGATGATGTTGAACTTAGAGCCATCTAGAGTGTTAAGTGAAACACCGGCATCTTCTAAGTAATGAAACTTAAACTCTGCGACGATCGGCATGTATTCGGGCGGCACGACTTTGGTGTGGTCGAAAGACTCTATCTCACGCAAAGACTGCAGTACTGTCTTATCTGGGGCAAAAATAAGCGCATTCTGAATAAATCGAGGGTCATCTTTGCTTTTTTTGTTGCCAGCTAAAAAGTCATAGAAAATACAAGTGGCCATCAATATGGTTTTACCGGTACCCATCGTCAGAGCGAAGATGTAGTTCGGGTAAAGGCGGCCACCGTTGCTGGCCTTCATCTTCTTGAAGATACCTTTGTAATCCTTCGCAGACATCTCCCAGAACATATCCCCTTGCATCAGTTGGCCATCGACCGCGCTAATACCTGAGATACGTTCTTCGAAGCGGCCTTTGTTGCCATACCAATCTTCAAATAGTTGGTAAACGGGTTTGTTGTCCAAGAACTCTTTTAAGAAGACGTAAATTTCTAGCGCTTCGAACTGCGGCGTGCGCAAAAAGCTTCCCGGACGAGAAGGGTCGTTAAAATCGAGAAACGCCTTACTCAAGCGAGAATAATGCTTACGAACCGTACCTCGATGAATCTTATAGAACTCATGCAGGTGCACGTAAAATGCATTGTTAAGTTCGAAGTTCTCTTGGGCATTTTTAACCATGTGCAATCACCTCTTCATAAGATTCAGAGAGTAAATCTGTAATCTTAATCTTGATGTTATTTGCACCCTCTGGGATCTCGTATTCGCCAGCAACGAATTTATCTTTTGCAGGGATATCGATAACGATAGGCTCCATCACAGCACCATCGAAGTTCCAGTCGATCATGATAGATTCCACCATTTCTCGCCACTCAGTTACGTCGTCTTTTTGTTGGCTGAGCTTTTGTAATAGGTTACGAGGGTAGAAGGCTTCGATGACTAACTTACCATCCTTAATTTTAATAGACGCTTCAGAGTCATACTTAAAGGTAAGGTCAGATTTATCGCGCAGAATATCGACTACTTCAACCTTCATCTTATATCCGGATTCATTCTCAAGAATCGCGCCTAGCCCCGGCTCATGTCCCATACAAACCAGCATGATGTCTTCTACCGGTTTATTAGGATTTGCCTCTTTACGCTCCTCGAATTGCTTATAAGGGAAGCCTTGAATCAGATCATTCAAATCTTCTTTGGTTGCAATACGGTTGACTGGCATAATTTTCACTTTGGCGCCGTCTTTTTCGCCATCGTAGATGGTATTAGAGCCAAGCGGTTGGATTTCTAACGCTTCGATTAGAAGGTCTTTTGCCTCTACTGGATTACGGAAAATTTCGTAATTGTTAACGTTATAAACTTCAAAATTAGCCTGATCATTCCCTAAACGTTTAGTCGTGGTTTGAATAGAGCCTAGATTAATATCTGCACCAATAAACTTTCTATTAAGTTTATTTGCTACTAGCTGTGTTGTACCAGAGCCCATAAAGCAGTCAAATATCAAATCACCCTCACCACTTCCGATTTGAATTATTTTTTCAAGAATAGACACTGGTTTCTGAGTCGGATAGCCTGTTTTCTCTGATGGCGGTAATTGCTTAGCATCAAGCCAAATCGTACCTATGCGTGCTCCTTTAGAGTCCTTAAGATACTTCTTATATGACCATACTCCTGTGTCACTTTTAATAATAAAGCCTTTAGAGTCCATTTCGTCCATATTCTCTGGAGTAAATCGCCAATGGTTGCCAGCAAGAGGTAACATTCCTCTCCACTCTCCACCAGTGCTACCATTACGAATTCCAGGAGCATGCAATGGTAATATACGATAACTTTCCCCATCTGAGTCTTTGTATCTATACGCTGATTGGATATATTCGTCCCTTAACTCTTCAAAAATTTCGTTAAAACAATATTCGGAATTTTTTGAATACAAAAAAATCGTATCATGTACATTACTTAATGAGGATGATGTGAAGTTTTTTGAGTTACATTTTTGCCAGATAATTTCATTGACGAAATTATTTTGACCAAAAACCTCTTCAAGAATACAACGTAGGTAGTGACTTTTATGCCAATCACAATGAAGAAAAATAACCCCCTTTTCAGAAAGCAGTTCACGGAGAAGAATTACCCTTTCATAGATAAACTGTAAGTACTCATCATTTGACCAAATATCCGTATATTGCTTCTCTTCAAAAGAGTTTGAATCTCCTGATAGTTGCTTATTTTTGAGTTTTACAACCTTTTTATAATCAGCTTTTGAATCAAATGGAGGATCAATATAGATAAGATCCACTTTACCACGAAACTCTTTTAGCAAGTGGCTCATTACTTGAAGGTTATCGCCCCAGAAAATTTTGTTGATCCAACCGTTATCATCTTCTTGGCCGTACACTTCTTTTAGTTGTGCTGGAAAATATTGGGTAGAGCGAAAAGGACGCTTACCTTTCCAGTTAAGCATCGGGTAGCCCTTAATTGGCTCGAATTCATAGCTTTCTACGTTGGTCTGGTCGTTAGACATAGTCTTATTCTCTTTATTCTTTGATGTCACTTAGCCTTCGCTAAGCACAAAATTTCCAATTTTTTCGGTCACAATAACCACGCGCACTGCAGTCAACACATGTCTTGTCTGGTCGAGCCTTGAGCGAAAAATCTTTGTTTTCTATTCTGTCGACAATACTATCAAACTGTTCAATGGTTTGGCCGATTACCGCCGTATTTTTGTTGAAGCTGATGGTCGGTAAGCCTACGGACTCCCCCGTAAAATAAAGATGCATTTTACTCACCTTATAACCGGTGTTTTCCTCGACCAAATGCGCGTATACCTCAAGCTGACGCTGATGGTGCAAAATGCGGTCTCGGTCTTTCTCCATGTTTGGCTTACGCTCAGACTTAAAGTCGATGATCTCGACCGTATCGCCTTCTCCTTTGATAAGGTCAACACTGCCGGTAAGTACATAGCGATCTTTAACCAAGGATATATCCACTTCCGTCTCTTTGATATCATCCCAATTACTGCCTTTGCGGTCCACGTAACGCATCACATGTTGCAGCGCCGCACCAAGGGTTGAATCACCTAAGTACATTCGCTCACGGTTAGCCAGGTTTTGGTAGTTATCTTGGAGCCATTCCGCAATATTATCTTTGGTTATCTTATCTTCTTCCCCGCGAAGCGCAGCTTTGTGCACGTCTTCCAAGGTTTCGTGGATCAAGGTACCGAATAGCATTGGGCTTGCTTTAACCGGCTGAAATTCAAGTTCCTTGAACAAGCGATATTGCTCTGCGCAAGTCTCAAACAAAGTAATGTGCGATGTAAATGCGTATTCGTGTTTGATGTTTACGTCTTTAACTTGCTCAAACTCAATAGAAGCAAGTTTGTGCTTCACATCTCGCCAATAGGGGAGCTTTGAAGTGTAATCCGTAAAGTACTTTGATGGCGTTTTCCCATGACCAGATTTCTCCTGGCCAGTGAGAACAAGCAGGTTCTGAGGGCGAGAGAAAGCCGTATAAAAAAGGCGCCAGAAGTCAAAGTGCTTGGTATCTTCTAACGGCTCAAACGGAGGTTTGGCCATGTATTGGTGTTCGATGATTTCGTCTAAGTCAGTGTATTGTTTCTTGGGTACTGCTTCGAGCGAACCGACGAATACAATAGGAAACTCCAACCCTTTCGATTGGTGAATGGTCAAGAACGAAACACAACCAGACGGTGCGTATTCAGACATATCCTCATACTCATCGATTCCACCTTCGAAGAGAAACTTCAAAAAGTTATCAAACAGAGACGTTAGGTTTCGCAATAAGTACTTTGGACTTAAGACGCTGATATGGTGTAAGTATTCGAATTTCCCAAGCATTCTGCTCATCTGAGCTAGGTTACGCTGTGCACGTTCGTACCCATTCTCTTGCTCTAAGAAATGCGAAAACAATGGAAACTGAAGCAGCTCATAAAACAACCCAAGGAAAGCCGATTCTGCGTTCTTTGTCATGTTATGATGCGCTGCAGCTTTGCGCTTACACCACATAAGTAAATCTGATTGTTCCGGTTGGCGCAGTTTTTCAATAAAAGGTGCGATGCATTGTTGTTCGTAGTAATCCCAGATTGGTAGCCGTTTGCCTTCTTGGATTTTTTTCTTACGATCTAACATCACCATAGGAAATACCATGTGTAATGCACCAATTAAATGACGAATTTCTTCTCGCTCAAAAAACAAATTTGCGCGTGGTGAGTATACAGGAATACCTTTTTCTTCAAGAGATTGCGCAAGCGCTCTTACCTTATCCGCTTTTACGGAGCGGAATAAAAACGCTGCTTGGTTCCAATCGGTAAGCTTGCCTTCATTTTTTAGGTGCATGAGCATCTGATAAACATCTTCATGCCAATCATCACCTTCTGGAGTAATAGCACTAACAACCGTCGGCCCTGCATCAAACCCATCATCACGCGCTTCAATGGTTTTACTGTAGCGATAGTTTACTCCGCCACGTAACCAAGGCTTATCACCCATATAGGTATCATAAAAACCTACGATGTCAGGATGAGAGCGGTAGTTGATGGATAGCTTAACTTGCGCACATTCTCCTGGATCAAACTTAGATGGAAACTCCAAGATGTTACGAACGCTCGCCCCTCGGAAACGATAGAGTGCTTGGTCATCATCACCAACCACACATAAATTACGCTTTGCTCCCATCAAAAGCTGTAAAAGTTGCTCCTGAATGGTATTGGTGTCTTGGTATTCGTCGACCATCAAGTAGGTGATCTTTGTTGTAAGCTCCTCAAGTACTTGAGGGTACTGTTGCAGCAACACCAAAGTCTCAAGCTGGATGCATGAGAAATCGAGAGAATTGTGTTTCTTCAAGAGTTCTTGATAGGTGGTGTAGGCTTCGCCCAAAGCTGAAATCGCTACATCATCTGAGTGAGTCAGTTGTTCGATATCAAGAACTTCTTCTGAGGCTTTATTAAGCCAGCCCAATAAGTTCTCAGATTTAGCCCAAGCCGGAATTTTACTCTCACCTTGAATGAATTCAATGCCTTCTATTTCGCTGAATTCAAGCAAATTTTGGTAAAGGAAGTACTGTTGGTCGAATTGGTCCATGAGCACAAAGCTGCGTTTGAGGCGGGTAAACTCGCGGTACTCTTCCAGAATACGAAGACATATAGAGTGAAACGTACCTAAGTACATTTCGTTGACGTTGAAATGCGAACTTCGCTCTAAGAGCCGATTCGAAATTCGAGTCTTCAACTCTTGCGCAGCTTTTTCAGTGAACGTTACGACTAAGAGCTGTTCAGGCTTTGCACCATGTACATCAATCAAATTCATGATGCGCTCTACCAGTGTATAGGTTTTACCTGACCCCGGGCCCGCGATGATCAGCAGAGGGCCTTGATGGTGTTGAATTGCTTTTTTCTGTGAGGGGTTCGATGTTGTCACCGGACTTCCTTACCATATGCAAATAATAGTTAATCAACCATTTTATAGCATTAGCGGTATAAGTAATATCGGTGAGGCATGCTTTTGCATAAAAATGCATCTTAATATTTTCAATATAGAGCAGTTCGAAGCTAATAATGGGGCAGAACCTTCTTAGAGTAATCACTTAAATTTAAAAATTGCGGATGACTTTTGGTATTTGAAAGTCGCTTAGTGGACTGTCTAGCCCTGATGGTGTAGTTCAATAACGGTTGAACCTCCATGAGCGTACAGATACCTTTATACAAAAGGACAACACGCAACAAATTATGAAATGAAACTGGTATAGTATCCCTATTATATTAGTCGGGATAACTTGATGTTTAAGAACATAAAATCAATAAAGAACTTCGGTATCTTCAAAGACACCAAAATGAATGCTGGTCAGCCATTCCTACAATTTAATCTGATATATGGCTTTAACTATTCAGGAAAGACTACTCTTTCACGTATCTTCAGAGCTATGCAGCAAGGACTCGTTCATGAAGACTTTACTACTGCGAGTTTTGTGGTTGATCGTTATGAAGGAGAGGCGGTATCAAGTGCTACGTTAACGCCTATAGCCAACCTTCGTGTCTTCAATTCTGATTACATCAAAGACAACGTTAATTTTGTAGATTCGAGCGTGAACCCAGTGCTCATGGTTGGTGAACGTAATATTGAATTAGAAGATGAACTTAAACATCTTGAAGAAACACTAATCCCAGCGGAACAAGGAACGTGGGAATCACTAAAAGATTTGGCTGAAAGCAAAGAGAAAGAAAAAAATAAACGCCTTCAAGATGTTGCTAAGTTGGTTAACACCTTAAGCATTCTCGGTAACTCTAAATTTGACATCCGTGGTGTAAGGACACTATTACCTCAGGTTTCATCTCAAGATCTGAAAACTGATAAAGAACGGTTACAACTCGAAGAAACTGCCCGTTCACAAAAATCAGAACCCGTAAGTAATGCGTTCATTAAAGTACCAAACACAGCAGCCTTACTAGACCAAATTCAGACAATTCTGGCTGAGTCTGTTACCCGAACAACCATAGAAGAGTTAGAAGCCAATGTTGGACTCCGTCAGTGGGTCGAAGACGGTATCAAGCATCACGGTAAAGCAAAAACTTGTCAATTCTGTAAAAGCCCATTGGAACAAGTGAGGCTAGATGAGCTAAATGCTTATTTTTCAGATTCTTACAAAGCACTTTCTCAAAAAATCAGTGCTGCGATCAAACAAGTAGGAAGCATAAAGTTGGGGCATTCTGTCCCAAAAGCTACAAGTTTATACCCTGATCTAATTACCAACTTCGAACAATTGGTAGAACAGATCCCTGTACTAGAAGAACAGGTTGAACGGCTAAAAAATCGTCTGCTAGAGGTGTTAGAAGATAAGCGCAGCCGTATGGAAGAAGTTGTTCCATTTTTGCAATCGGATTACCAAATGCCTATCGCTTCTAAACTACTTGAGCAATTCAATATTCCAATAGGTGAACACAACAGACGATCAAGAGAACACAATAAAGAACAAACAGTAGCCCGTGATGCAATAAAACGGCACTTTGTTTACGTAGAAACCATGGAATATGACCAAATTAAAGCTTACGAAACGGTTGTTGAACTACAACAAAAACAAGGCGAATCAGAGGGTAATTTACTACGGCTAAAAGGTCGTGTAATGGAAATCAAAGCAGCCCTTCGGAATGTTAAACAAGGTGCTGACAACCTGAACGATAACCTTAGCCTTTATTTTGGTAAAACAGATATCGAGATTCAACCTGTTGGTGAAACTTACCAGTTCATGCGTGAAGGAAGACCAGCAAAACATCTATCTGATGGTGAACGTACAGCAATTGCCTTTGCCTATTTCATTACTGAACTAGAAGATGAATCCTTGAAGGACGCGAAGCCAATTGTGTACTTAGATGACCCGATATGTAGTTTAGATTCGAACCATATCTACAATGTTCTTGGTATTATCAAAGACAAGTTGAACCATGACAAAGTTGAGCAGTTGTTCATATCAACGCATAATTTTGAGTTTTTCAATTTGGTGAAGACATGGTTTGATTATTATAAACTAGTAAAACGTGACGGTGATGTAGTTAAACCTAAACGTGCTGAGTTCTATTTGGTAAATCGTAAGCAAAATGCTTCAACCGTGGAACAGTTACCTAAAAATCTAAAAGACCACAAATCTGAATATGCTTACTTGATAGCCAAAATCAAAGAAGCAGTAAGGAACCCTGAGCAATTTGATGCTGTAGCAGTTCAAGCATACGTACGAAAGATATTAGAAGTTTATTTTACGTTCAGGTTCAATAAACCATTCCGAGCTAATAACAACAGTTTTTTAGAGAAGCATTTATTAAATGGTATAGATAATTCTTCAGCTAAGGCGACAACACTCTATGAGTTCATAAACGAAAGAAGTCATGCACAATCTATATCCTTTGGTGTTGAACTACCAGATGCCCTACAAGCACAATTACAAGGGGTTTGGGATATCATTGATGAAGCAATTCGCACAAATGACCATCCACATTATGAAGCTTACTACGTTTAGTTATTATCCTTATGATGAACCAATATTTGACAAAGTACGACAGTATTATAGACAAGGCGATAGCTAAACGTGGTCAACCTGAGAGATATAATAGCCAACGAATCAGTGGGTATATACAGCATCACATCATTCCACAGTATATGGGTGGTAGTGATGATGGTAGTAACATTGTATACCTGACCAATCAAGAGCACTGTGAGGCTCATGGCCTGTTTGCAAAAGCTAATCCGAGCGACAACCAAGCCTACTTTGCTTGGTGGCGTATGGTGAATGTGGACGGAGTAATAGTATCTCCACAAGATTACGGTAAAGCACGAAATGAAAGTATTAGACGAAGATTACTCTTAACCGAGGAGCAAGCTAAAAAGGCTGACGATATGTATTGCCAAGGGATGACTGGTCGAGAAATAGCTGCGGCATTTGGATGTAATGAACAGGCTGCACGTAACGCTATGCAATTTTATTGCAATACGCAGTTCAAAGGAGTGGGTAAAGCAAACGCTAGACTAGATGAGGTTGAGAGCACCATTGCTATTACTGAATATCAAAAAGGCAAGACCTTAAAGCAGATTAGCGAAAAACTTGGATGTAGTGCAACGGCAGTACAGTATGCATTGGAGCAGGCGGGAATTACTCGAAGGAAAGGTGGTAGAAGTGGTATCCCTCATACAGATACAGCCAAAAAGAAAATTGCAGCAGCCAATCTTGGTAAGTCTTTCACAAATATAACTAGAGAATTGATGTCAGAAAACTCACATATGAAAGGTAGGCTACCATGGGAAAATCCTAGTACAACTAACAACCCTATGGCAATGCGTGTATGGAAGCAGTTAGAGAGTATTTATAGATTATGGCTTTCACTCGGACGATGCGGTGCCGTCAAGCTACACAAAGCAGCCAATGCTGAGTTTGGAATAACTTGCTCAATACGTCCATTTAACACAGCTATTTCTATCTTCAAGGACAAAGACAAATTGGATGCTATCATCACCGAACAACAATCCATCGGGTGGTGGTCTAAACCACCATCAATTGGATAAGATTTTTTAGGGCAAATACGCATTAACAGCTTGTTAATGAGTGTTTACTCTGACTGATAATGGGGCATTTTCGATTTAGAAATGGCAGCGTATCGACTGTGATCACCAAGCGATTCTGTCGTACCTTAACTACCAAGCGACTTTGTCGTTAGCCTAATTACCGAGGGAAATTGACGGTCCTACTTTTTACGTAATCCTTTGACTATCACTGTGAATTAATCAAAGGGTGTATAGGATGATCGTTATGGATGCTAAATCCCAGCTTACCGTGGATGTCATTGCTAAAGTGGCACTTAACAAAATCTCTATTCTCAATGCCTCGAAACTGCTCAATAAATCCCACCGAACCATTGAACGTTACCTCAGGCGATACCGTACCGATGGTATTCTTTTCGTTGTTCATGGCAACACAGGAAGAGCACCCGCTAATAAAATTCCCGTGACCTTAAAGAAGCAAGTTCAAGCTCTGATAAAAGCCAAGTATTACGACTTTAACATGCTTCATTTGGCAGACATGCTGGAAGTGTTTGAAGGCATCAAAGTAAAGCGAGAGACACTTCGTACCTGGGCGCACGAAATCCATCATGTAAAACGAGCTAAACATCGCCGCTCCAAAGTAAGAAGACGACGAGAGCGCATGGAGGCAGAAGGCTTAATGCTGCAAATGGACGGCAGCCCTCACCTTTGGTTCGGGGACAAAAAGTCCTGCCTTATCGCTATGATTGATGACGCAACCAGTGACGTTCATGCGGAATTCTTTCCTTCAGAAACTACGGAAGGGTGCCTCAAAGTAATGAAGGCTTATATCGAAAAAAAGGGGCTTTTTAAGACGCTTTATGTTGATAGAGCGGGTATCTTTGGTGGACCAAAACGCTGCCACTTCTCTCAGATGCAACGAGCCTGCGAAGAGCTTGGTATAGAAATTATTTTTGCCAACTCCCCCCAAGGAAAAGGTCGTATCGAACGCGCCTTCGATACGTTCCAAGATCGTCTCGTCCCTGAGTTAAGACTGGCGGGGGTCACCGATATGAATAGCGCAAATGATTACCTGCAAAACACTTTCATCCCTGACTATTGGGCGACAACCCTCACCGTCAACGCTAAGCAGGTGCGCTCGGAACATAGGCCCGTTCCGAAACACCTAAACCTCGATGCGATATGTATCCAAAAAGAATATCGAAAAATCCGTCGGGACCATACCTTCAGTTATGGTAACGCAATGTACCAAATTACCTCTCCGTTAAGGCACTCTATCGTGAGTCAACAAGTTGAGCTACGTAAGCAACTTGATGGTAACTTCACCGCTTACTTTGCTGACCGAGAGCTGTCCATTAAAGAGCTTGTTGAGCCTAGCTCTAGGAAAGAATACGGGGAAGAAGTTCAGAAAAAGCTCGATGCTATTGAACTTGCCAAGGAGTTAGGCAATGTGAGAGAAGCTGCTCGGCAGAGCGGTTGCTCTGTCAAAAGCATTCACAACAACCGTCAACTTCTCGAAGCACACGGTCCATTAGCTTTGAAACGTATGTATGGCCAACCAAGGCACAGTAACCGCATCGATGAGAAGACTCGAAATGTCGTCATCTCATTAACGCTCAAATTACCTCATCTAACATCGATCAGGATCAGTGGTGAGATGAGAAAGCGATTTAACATCTCGATTAGTCACTCAACAGTAAGGAACATCTGGCTTGAAGAAAAGCTGAATACAAGAGAGTTACGGGAAGCTCGTGCCGAGGCATCAATTATCGAATAAGAGCAGAACTGTCATAGTTGACTACTATTAATAAGACTATGACAGAGTCCTTCGGTAATTAGACCGTCAACCTCCCTCGGTAATCACAAATGGCAGCGTATCGACTGCAGCGTATCGACTGCGATCGCTGCCATTTTAGTATGATACTTTAATACTCAGTATGAATCTTTATTACTCTCTCACATATCCCTCAAAACTACCGTGTACCCACTTTGGATGATGCTATTGTTTGAACTTCAATGCACTTAGCGCACAGGAGAGAGATATGATTTCATGGACAAATTTGGATGACGGCACTCACGAACTTAAAATTAGTGACGCGTTTAATATCGTGCTCTACCCATCAGCTGGCTATGCCATCGCAACGGGTATCGATAGAAAGATCAGTTTATTTGGCTATACTCTTGAAGAGCAAAAGCAAGATGTTCAAAGAACGGTAGTCGCTATACTTTTAGACATCGCGGAAAAAGTGTCACCGGATGATGTTAGATACGGTCGTTAACTAACTTTCTCTGTATCCAAATAGAGAGCACACATACCGCGCATAGAAATAGTGAAATATCGGCTAGAGAGTTTGGGGTGACATTTAAAAGTGAAGAAACAGGTTCGACATACTTCATGACGACTAAGAGAGTAAAGGCGACTGTAAGCCTCTTATAACCGCTTCCAATAGACATACGCATAACCTTTAGTCCATATTCCAGTTTTTGATGGAAAGCAACCCAATTGGCCCTTGCGCCAAACTGTACGTGACAGCCCAAATCTTCCACAAAGAACTTTCGTGTGGGTTCTTAATCCATACGAGAATTGCGGGAGCGGTGCCGCATCCAACCCAAAACCCAAATGTGATATAGAAGATCACCAATAACCATAGTTCTTGCATGAGTTGAGCTCCTTTAAGTGCCTAACGCCTTTTCCTCGACGCATTCTTGATGCGCTACTGGCAATTTATTCGTCATACAAGGCCCATTTTGTATTTAACCAATAATTGTATACAATAACATAATACGTTATCTAAGAGTCTTCCAGAATGACAAACCGCAACGCTGATTGGGTACGCTTCTTCAAATTAGAAGAGCAGTTCTTCGACGATGTACTCTCTTCCACAAATGAAGTTGAGTCCTTTGGTTCACATTGCTATCCAAAATACACTGAAGAATTTACCGAGTCGGGTCACCTTCGTCTGACCAAACCTCAACATATTCGCTGGATAGGTCACGTTAATGGCGATCAAAGCCTGTTCAATAAACTTCAGAAACAAGCCAAAGAAATTTACGACCTTCATCAATTTTTGACACTTTCGGAAAAAAGATGCTCTCGTGAACCTATTTTTTTAGTTGATGCTACGCGTATCGGTGTTTACAAAAACGTTGCGCACTCTTCGAATCTAATCACGAGCTCTGACGAAGTGAGCTTAGTACGAGGTAAATATAGCGATACACCGGAACGCGACATTCAAAACTATAACGACATGCGAAAGGATTTAATTGACCTTGGGTTCAGTACCGCTACCGTTTCGTTAGCTCCAGTAACACTCTCTTTAAAAGTAAGCACGCAAGAGTTAGTGAACTACTTTGGTCGCGAAGATATAGTGTATAGGAGACAAACAGGTCACCAATATCGCAGCCGAGTATATTGGGATCGACAATCTAGACCTATGAAACTTGGTTTCTTTATTAGCTTATCTCCAATTACTTACCATTGCGTTGTCTCTCCAAGAGAATCACGCGAAGACTCGTACCTAAACAGTGGCGAAGCCATTCCTTTCGTCGGTCCTTGCGATGGTGAATTTTGGATAAGCAAGACCTCATAATGCGGTTTATGAGGTCCCTAACCACTTAACTTATGCTTGCTCTTCGACGTCAGACGATTCGGCAGTCTTTTTCTCAGCGATCATCTTTTTCGTACCACCGATAGCTAACAATATGCCACCGACAGTTGGAAGTAATTGAAGCATCGCGAGATTTTTAACATCTTGCGGAAGATTGTTTCGTAAAGCTACTTCGGCAATGAATTCAAATAGTGGGTAGCCATTTACTGCGGCTTGGAAAAAAAATGACAGACCGCAACACAGCATTAGTATCAAACCAATGCACGTAATTCTAAAGTTAAAGTTCTTCATGTTGTTGTTCATAATGTACCTTATTTATGCTGACTGATTGGTTCAGTTCATTTATACACGCCCCATTCTCTCCTTTTAGAAATTAGCGAAGCCAATATCGCACCTTAATTGACAAAGCATCGTTTCAGGGACCGACAGCTCGGTAAACGTCACGCCAATCTCATAGTCGTATCAATTTAATCGCTGATATAGCCCTGCTTATTTGAATTTCTTGGTTCGACACTGAGATATCCTCAGCTTACGTAGCCAATCTAAACCCGTGATTTTGGGTTGGCATTGAAATTTTCTGCGGTTGAGTGCCATGGCACAGCCCCGAATACGCACGTTTCCCACAGCGTTCGCAGCAAAAGAAAACTGGAGTAAATGATGACTACAAATACGACTTCGACCAACACAGAAACCAATAGTGCTGTCCGGTTAGTGGCGGCATTAAAGGTTTTAGGTGTCACCGATGATACGCCCCTGCATTTGCGCCAATTGCTCATAAGCAGCATTTTATCGGTCGCGAAATTTAATGATGATGCAGATTTAATTGATATTTGTGAGTTTTCTCTGGCTCGTTTGCAAACCGAACTTGAGGATGATGTCAGCGAAAGCGCGGGTTCACCGATTCATTGATAAGAGGAACAAGCCATGAAATTCAATACAAAGTACCTTCTTTCTTGCGTGGCCATAAACTGGTTAATGTCCATCGGTGTCGCTAATGCTGAGTCAGATAAAGTGAATTTGCATACATGGAAGCAGTACGGCGAAGCTGCGTCAGGAGACTGGACGGTGAGTTCAGATGGCCAAAGTGTCTACCAAAGCATCAACGGACACCCCACTGCGTTTATGAGTGCAACCAAATACGAATATCGAACCTTCAAAGGGGTCATTCAAGTAGATGCGGGAGCTGGAGACGATGACTACATCGGGTTCATTTATGGCGATCCTACTGCTGGTGGTTTTTACCTCTTCTCATGGAAAAAACTGCCAACCGGCGCAGACAATGGATTCAGTTTAATTTATTTCGATGGCACCTTAGATGAGATGAAATCATATGGCTGGACGGTTCATGATGTTGAACAAGGCCAAAACACCATCTTGGGTAAGAAGCGAAATGTAGAATGGATGCATGGCCAGCCCTACCAATTTGAAATGCAGCTATTTCCGAATCGGATCGTGACCAAGTTAGATGGCGCTACAATCTTTGACGTCAATGATCTAACCGTTGCACCGGGATATTTCGGCTTCTTCAACTGGTCACAAGGGAATGTGCGTTATAACTCCATTCAGCAACTGTATCCACCTATCGCTGAACACAAGACTGGCGATATATCACAAGGGACTCCTTTTACGGTGGCCGGGACTTGGACAGACAAAAACCCAACCGACTCTCACACCTGCATGGTAAGCCAGCAACCGTATTATGGTTTAGTGACGATGACGCCCCCATGCACCTTTACCTATACCCCATCACCAGATAATGATGGCATTCAGACATTCAAATATAGAGTGACTGACGAGTCGAACTTGTTTACAGACGGGATTGTCGATGTGAATGTACGTTCGAGTGGAACATCTTTCACGTTGCCACCACACCTTATATCTGGACAAGAAAAAAATGTCTTCACCCAAATCAAGTCAACAAAGACTGACGGAAAGCCCGTGGTCAATATAATCAATAAGCCTAACTTTATGCGATTAAATGACTTGGGTGTCATCGAAATGAATCCGACGGATGATGATCTTGGGATGCATCACGACATCACCTTTGAAACGAGCGATGGCCTCTCGACGTACAATGCAGGCACATTTGATATTCAGGTCATACCCTCGACAAACAATGACTACTTGAACCAAAACTTCGAAATTATCACCTCTGATGTGCAGCTGCTGAATTTGGACAATACGCCTCACACACTAGTCACCATTCCAGCACTTGAAAGTGGTGAAGGAAATTTAGTGGAAGGCCCACATGAGGCTTTAATCACCGCTGATGCCAGTAACACCCATGACATGATGGTTGGTGATAAGATTGCCGCACCAGGTGATACGGTATCTATCACGGTCAACCTTGATAAAACAGGGACAGCTTTACCCATTTTCTATTTTACTCCGGATGCAGAAATAGCGAACTTTAGCATTGAATTCCCTTGGATCGACTCACCTCATGATTGGCGATACGTCGTTCAGAGAACTTGCTCAGACGCCGATTCAAATCGATGTGATCGAACATTGGAGATGGACCGGTTGAAAGCACCAACTGGCAACTTGCAAGTCTTTCTCAGAAAGAGTGCCAATGCTGAGTATCATAGTTATGGTTTTGCTGACCCTTCCACTTGGCGCGATTCCGATTTGGACGAACACCTTGCGACACTCAGTGAAGGTGACATAGTGGCCATCAACATCAATCAGAAATCAGATGCACTGAACGACTTCATCAATCAAGTTATCACACAGTTTGGTGATGGCGATTTGAGTAATAAGCTATCAAATATTGAAGACCAAGCGATCTTGCTCTATCGAATTGGAAGTGGAGTAAAAGAATATAAAACACAAAAGAGTACACGCTGGGGGACATCTGCGGTGACATGGTTGAGTTTGAACCAGTAACAGATGGAAGATGAAAAAAATTGCTCCCAATGGGAGCAATTTTTGTTTTAGTTAAAATTGTTCTGGTACTCGAATACCATGACTACGTAACAACCTGATGAGGTTGGACTGCACGTAAGCCAAAGTACATTCGCACCCTTCAAAATAACCTTTGTCGATAGCCAAACTGGTATTTCGACGAAGTTTTTTGTTTTGTTCATCTTCTCGGAACTCAAATAAGAGCGCCTTAAGATCATCTTCTAAGCTGTTTGTTTGAGTTGGGGCTGTTTCATTCGCTACAGATTCCGAAGCTTGAAGTTTCATCCATGACCAAACATAGCTTTTGTTAGACTGCATTGATTCAGCAAATCTTCCGATAGTCCTTATGGATTGATGTTTCGCATACTTAGACCATAGGGGCTTGGCCAATTCATCAGTCAGGAATGGGACAAACTTAATTGACATCGTTTCTTGTATGTTTTCATTCGAAGCACGCAGTGGAACGATTAACGTATCCCCAAATTCGACAAATGAATGAGACGCAGCCATTAAGAACTCAATTGAGTAGTTTCTGGTCGGTGTAAGTAACCCGTGTTTGCTCGTATCGTAATCAAAATGATTATCGTGACGTCGTAAGCACAAGTACTCATGAAAGGCAGTACTAAACTTACATGGGGTAAGAGAGTTATTAATCATAACCCACTCAGCATCTATCACTTTATTGAACATGAGAACGCTCCTCTTGCTTTACTTCCAAACCCATCACGACAGGTAAAAAAGTACGTTGAAACTGACCAGCCACCAGCACGTCGCCAACGTAAATAAATTGGGAACCGGCATGTTCAGCTGTTTCAGGAGTGAAATTAGGGTTAGGTACGAATTGACGAGTGCATTCAAGTGCAACAACGGTCCAATCACTGGACATTGCGAACTCTTTGCTCTGTTGAGTCGTGTAACCTTGGTTGAGGTAATGCTGGTAACTTTCCTCGACTAAGAATTCATCACGAATCGTAAGTTGTTCACCAACAGGGATCGTCTCTGCACCAAATTGACAATCTGCAATTACAGTGGAAGATGACAAGCCAATGATGCAAGTGAGTGCAAATTTGCTCATTAGGTTACAATTCAAATTTGCTGGTTTTGTTGTGAAAGACATAGTAATTCCTCGGTATATTTCGTGCGTAAGCACATGGGGTTTAGTAAGTGCAGATGTCATTTTTTAGAATGAATATCGATTTCTGAACTGCATGATTTAAGGACCACCTCAAGATTCTCTTCGGGGATCTCGTTAACTAGGCGACCTAAAAAATATTCCACAACGACGGCTACATCAGCACCTTCTAGATGCATTGCGACCGGTTCTGCCATGGCTTTCTCTGTCATTTCAATATTCATAATCACACCTGTTGCTGTGAGGGTAGTTGTCTAATTTTCCAAGCGATTCCTTGCGGGAATGACCTAGCGTAGCGATACACATTTCCTGCTTCTGTATCTTCAAACATTTTCTTCTTCACCTTGCCGTTTATCTTGTAGAACAAGATAAAGTCAGCAAACTTACTTATTGGGATATTTCGTGGCATGAGTTAGCTCCTCCAAGAACTGGAATTCGAGACGTACTAGGCCACCACACGGGTTAGCTAATATGTCCCGTGTTGGGTTAGGTTTATTGGGGTTTAGATGGGATCTATCCGTTGGTGTTTGTTGGGTTACAAACTCCGAGAGATGGGTTACTTCTTGAGAAGGGGTTGTATAACGTCATCTTGAAAAAGATGGTCTATACGAGCAATGATGCAGTCGCCTGCGTAACTATCTATTTGGGCACTTTTAGCTTTCAAATCATTGAATGATTGATAGGTATCAGTGAGTAAATTTGATGGTGGTCTATTGAGCAATTTAATGCGTCTGACAGATTTAATAAGACTGATCTCGATGTCTACTAAAGCTGACAGTTGTTCGAAAGTAGTCATGTGGTATCTCCATTTATTCAATGGTCAACAATGAGAGAAAATCACTAAATCAAAACTTGGACAATTGGCACACTGACGTAGCCAGTTCTGCATGATTTTCCAGTTAATTTAATAATTCCAGCCTCGACAAGAACATCTTCAATTCCAGTGTTTTCACTGTAGTTTTTGATGCAGGTTTCATTTGTCAGTAGGTTGGCATTACTAACACAGGTTGTTGCAACACAAATTCGTTCACCGGGAAAGGTGTCGTTGTTAATGTTGTCATCGGTTTCAGCAGCAATCAGCTCAAGCGCAATTACACCGTTAGCGTAATGACGTTTAGCAATGCAGCAATCAAAACCAAGGAAGTTAAGTACATTCATATCTGGACTCCAGTTATTCATGGGACTATTTGGTGTGTAAACAAGATTTGTATGTGAACGTTGGTAACTCAGAGAGAGTTATTAGGGGCAGTCAAAAGACTGATTACATTTCAGATGGCGTAATAACCAGTTGAGTTAGAGGAATTTCCTCGCTGCCCATTGGACAGTGTGTTACTCAGTTTGCCCTTGTACTATGGCAAAGTAATCAGTGACTGTTTCCAATTAGTCAGCTTATTTTGCTTGTTTTGAGTACGCGTGCTTTCTAACCATTGCAGATAGCGCACACGTACATCGTGACCGTGGGTTTCAGTCATTACCTATTCAAATCGATATAGTTCTCATGAAGATTGATGACTATTATCGCTGGACAATAAGTTTGAAACTTTTCTACGTCCCAAAGCGTGTGTCTAGGTACTACCAGAATCCAATACTGACCATAAAGATCAATGCATAGACTCAATCAACGTAATGACTGGAACGTCACATTGCCTCTAGTTATCTCTTCATGAACTTTCGGGCGGTGCTTAAAATTGACTAAAACTTCATACTCTTGCCCAAATTCAACATTGTCACCAAATGGACCTATAATAGCCTTTACATTTGTATCAACTGGAACCTCGATTACACATATTTTTATGGGCTTCGTATAACCATTTTTCAATGCGTGGTAAATCGCGATGTAAGGAGACAAAGTTGTAGACACAGGTTTGGTCCAGTCATCATTTTCATTTTCAGAACAGACACCGCGAAACAAAATCTGACCTTTGGCTAATGAAAGACCTTTCTCCTGTATTTCCATATCTAAATTAATGAAATCATCGACATTGAAACCTCTATAGTTTCTCTGAAATAGTTTAAATATCGGGGTATCACCGTTACTGGCCATACTCTCTTGCCATTGATTCAAAACATTTGAACTTTTAAGGAATTCTTCATACTTAATACATTCATTAGGTTTTTTGTGGGTACTAGGGTCAATGTGATATCCATAAAGCCCTGAAAACATGTCTAAACAACTTTCCAGACTACCGTCCCAACCAAGTAGCTCAACATCAAATTTATCTATGAGTACCCCCTCCATCGAAAAATATAAAGCACTTAAAAGTCACCTTGTTAACTAAACTCAACCAATCGAATAAGCTGGCGACTAGGTAAACTAGTTTGCCATTCGAGTAACTACTTCCTTATATATATGTCCATATCCCTCTGAACCGCGTCTCAGTAAGTAACTAAAATCTACCGGTCTTGTATCATAAACTTCGAATGTGTCATGAAAAGCGCTATCGCGACCAACAAATACTTTCTCCAAACAATCGTCAAACTGATCAGCAGTGATGTCGACAACAATAGTTTCATTCACCGTTAACCAAACATGGTTATTTTCACTGTACTCGCATTCCGGAGATGGACGTTTGCCGACTGACTGTACAACGTTAACAGCATATTTTTCTCTCAAATAGAGTCCCAAAATTACACTAGATACCTCACACGAACCTGAAGGAAACCTTTGAAGCTCAACATCAACATAGGTTGACTCTGAAACGACCTTCTTAATCACTTTCCGGACCAGGGTAGCCACTGTTTTTAGTTCTGATACTTGCACTTAATCTCCTTATCAATCATTAGCTAATTCCTTATATTGGGAATTTTTCGCGATTGAATTTCGTCTATGTTGCGGTCATCAAATATAAAACTCAACCAATATCAATCTATGATGTGTGTCGAAAGATAATATATTTGAAGAGCTCAAGAACTATCACTATCATAATTGCCATTCTTTATAATATTTTCAGTTAGTTAGAAAAGGAGCTGGTGAATGAGAAGCGTTGTTAGTGATGATAAAATCACGGATTTTAGGGAGTTAGTGAACTCAAACTCTAGCTTTGTGTATCAAATCTACAAAGATAAAGGCGGTAAGAACCTTTTTAACCTCGTTTGCTCTGCTATGGATTGGATCACTGTTTCTGTTAGGCACTTAGAAAATGCACCTGAGTTTGACAAGAATATAGATAGTAGATGTATGCAGGTCTACTCTCTTATCTCTTCAATAGACCTCATTTTCGAGTCAATCAAACAACTCCATCGAGTGTTTATGAATGACAATAAAGATCCGTTTCATGGTGAAAAGAAATGCTTCAAAGCTCGCCTCTTCCCTAATGAAGATGACAATAATTACTTTAAAACTATCAGGGCGTGTTTCGGTGCTCACCCAGTAAATCTTAATCAAGAGAATTCAAAGCGATTCGCAAGTTGGCCATTTACAAGCAGTTTCAACACTGGCGACCTGAGTGTTCATTTGTACAGTCGAGATGTGGGCAAAGAGGACTTAACGTTAAACCTGAATATCAATGAGCTGTTCGAATTTCTCAAGATACGATATGAGTACCTAGATGTTATCGCTGATAGGATTGAAACGCTGTTTGTTGAGTACCAACAAAAACTTTCAAAAGAAAAAATTGAGACTAAACCTGATCCTTTAGAACAACTCTATGTTCTTCGCACTGAGTCAGAAAAAAGATTAGATAACGAATACTATAATGGAGAGATTGATGACCTCATTATGATTTTTGAAGCGGAAGTAACTGACGCTGACCTTGTACCATTAGCTGATAAGTATAAAGAATCCCTCCTACCTCTGATTGAAGAGATTAAGACGAATCTACAAGAAATGAACATCGTTGACCTAGCAACCATTAGTGTACTGAGATTAAGATCTGACCTTAATAAAGAATTACGATACGAACTCGGAAAGTTCTACACTTGGGTTCACAGTGGTAGGTATGATCCGCTACTCGAATACTATTTTGAAAGGTTCGACGCTTCTACTGATGGTAAGTTCAAGTTCACCAAAACTGATGACATCAAACTTGCGTTTCTTAAAACAAAACTTATGCTCACTGAAAGGTGTGAATAAGTTGGCTTTGCCCTTTTCTTTAGCTGCTCAATACTTTTGAATATCAAAGTGACCTCAACATTACTGTTTCAACTTTGGACTGTATCTCATTAAGGGGCAAAGCCTTCTCAGAACACTGCTAAACCAAAATGGCAAACTCGCTCACGCCACTTGAACGGGAAAATCAAGCATGAAAGGTGAATGCTTTAACTGCACTCAAACTTACTATCATAAATGCCCCCTAGTGTATCGTCGGTTGAGTGTTAGGCAGCGAGTTCAGGTTGTGTTCAATTTGTTCAGCATCCGACATCTTACTGGCGATGTAGTGTTGGGTCCCCTCTTGTCGTGTTATCGGATCGATATTGATGATTTTGAGGTTGCCTGGAATGATGGCAGAACCAAATTTGGTAGATAGGTATTCGAGCTTATGAAAGATTTGAATCACTGCGGCTGCACAGTTGAGAGGCTTAACCTCTTCGAGATAATAAGTGTAATGATCGAGAGGATTGCTACGTTCTGTATGCTTTTCACAATATGCCTGCATGAGCTCCATAGTTAACGCACCAGTACCGCAAAATGGTTCATAGACCTCGTTATCATTGAGCCCCATCATTTGCTCTAAAAAATCGTCATCTTGATGATTGTTCATTCGTTTCGTCTTTGTATTCACACCTAACTCAATCAGAATGTCCCCGATTGGATCACTGTACCCATTAAGCATTGCATTGCTTAACAACTGTGCAAGCTCTACCACCCCATCTTGTACTGATTCTTTAGAATCTAACCTTGTAGTCACTTTGTGCTGATTAGTATGCGCAAAGGCCCAATAGAAGACAAAATCAGAGAAGGATTTGGAATGGCTGTCGTCAAGGTTCCAATTGGTGATGATATTCAGTGCTTGGTTGATCGTGTCCTGTTTATTCATGTGCGCTAACCCATTTAAGTTCTTGATAGTCGGTTAAAACGGTTATGCAACATACGAATGCGGATTTAGGAAGTATTTCAAAGAAATTGAAATTTAGGGTGAAGAGATATGGCTGGATGTGTCAAAGCGGATGGAAATGGTGGATGAAAAGCCACCCGATCGGGTGACTTTTCATCTTAACTACAAGGTATGCAGCTACTTATTCAGGTAACGTGTCGAGAAACACATTTTACCTCCTAAGTCTTTTAAGCGGCCATCGAGTTCTTGACGACGCTTTTTTTCAGCTTCACAACTTTTGCAGGTTCCCATCTCACGCTGGCCATGTTTAGTGGTGCGCTTGACGTGCCAAAATTCTTTAGTGAGCGGAAAAAAGTGATTGCATAAGGTACATCGTTTTTCAATACCAATGGCAGTCAATTTCATTTTTCCTAGCTGAGAGTTTTTACGCAAAATGTTGTCAGTAATTGCAAAATGGCAGGTGTCTAGTGACATCGCGATATTGGCAATTGGTACTTCAAACTTTTTGGCAATTTCATTTATCGGCATATCTTCTTTGGATAACGCTTTAATTAAGATATGGTCGGTATCATCTAAATAGGTTGATTCCACGATAGATTCCTCCAATTTTGAGGGATCTATCCCTATGAGGGAAGATCCCTCACGGGTAGTGGTGGGTTGTATCAAGGTTTGGGGTTAAATGAAGTAACCTTGATATGGACAGCTCTCAGAAGCAGGGTAATCACTGTATTGCTTACCTTTTCTGAAACTGAATTTTAATGGGTATTTAACTGGTGCTAATTGCAGGTCAGTTCTCAAATGCGATGGGAGATCGTTTGGTCTAATTTCCTCGCCGTTCACGATAATGAAATCGGAAAAAGCTTGGAATTGGGTAAACTCGCGTTCAAGCAGTGCAGGGTTCACCTGTCTTAGCACATCCAACTCATTCTCTTTAATGAATAGATGGTTATCGTATTCAAAAGAGTCTAAGCCAAAGGCCAATTTTATCCCCAGAGTTCGGAGCTCATCGTCGTCGTATGAGTTCGTGACTGTCGTTGGCAAATTATGTTTCGCTAACCATGTATAAGCATCAACACCTCCGAAAACACCATAACCTTCATAAGCCGGTTCATATATTGGGTCTTCGTTGTT
Source organism: Vibrio sp. 10N.261.55.C5 (assembly GCF_041470505.1). NCBI lineage: Bacteria > Pseudomonadati > Pseudomonadota > Gammaproteobacteria > Vibrionales > Vibrionaceae > Vibrio > Vibrio sp. 10N.261.55.C5. Next base: position 6,178 of record NZ_JBFRMS010000049.1, on the reverse strand, counting down.
TGGTTGGAGCATGTACACTGGACGACACTTCTCAGTACACGTATTAAAGATTGACTGTTTTGTGTCAGCGGTTTTGAAAGAAAAAAAGCCCATAATGTGTTCCTCTGCATAAGGTGGTTAACCTATGAGGCACACAACTCCCCTACGGGACGTATGCCCCAAAGGGAGTAAAAGGAAGATTCCTTTAAGATTGGTTACTTCGTTAAGAAGTCAGCAATAATGCTCATGGCATCTTGCGTATTTTTGATGACTGCTGCGGCGCTAGTGTCTCCGTGGTCCGAAGCGTCATACCAAATATCAGCAACAGCGCCATCTTGAAGAGCTTCAACCTCAGTTTTAGGCACAGTGCCGAGAAATGATTTCAAGATGTATAACGCTGAACTGTGCAATGTATCTGCACGGTCAGAAATCATCTTTTCAACCAACTCTGCGCTGATGTCTTCAAAGGCTTCACACTTATTGTCTTCAATGAATTCGAGCAACTTGGCTTTATCATCGAGCAATTCAGAATCAATAACTTCACTAAGGTACGCGCCAGCGGCCTCAAGATAGAAGTATTTCGATGCTGTTAAGTTGTCTAGAAACTCCAAAACGGATCGAGGGGCTTCAACATCTTGCGATGTAGGTGTTAGTTCATTCATGGTATACCTCTTGAAATGAGGGGACCGCCCTAATGGGTATCGGACCCACAGGGGGTTAAGCTATAAATAGCTTCGCAATTAAGTCAGCTAAACTGATTATCCCTAAAAGAAATCCAATCAAACCTAAACGAAAGGAAAGCTTTACATTGAGATCTGGGAACGTCCAAAACCATCTTGTAATGTCCCACCAGTCAGCTGTATTCACAGACAAACGAACGTCTTTATTAAAGGTCACACCAAGTTCATTTACACCATCGTAATCGATAGCAATATATTCCTTGTTCAGCCCTTTAATCTTGCCGCCATTCCCCATGCAATATCGGATTATCCATTGACCATTCTCTTTGTTGGTGATTCGAATTGCCGTTCGTCTTTTTAGCTTTAAGCTTCCAAAACCAACACGACTGTTTTCGAATCGAACAATTGAATGAGACAGGCCAGAGTCTTCATCAGGCAAACGCAGAACACGTTGAGCAATCATAAAGCTGTGACCATCGTGTATTCGACGACATGGACGTTGAATATCTAAAGTTTTGCGATTCATCAGTTTGCCTCCGTCAGTTCAATCGAACGCTGAATACAAAGAGACATAAACGCAGCCATGACTGGATGATTTAGATCTTCGAACCAACGTTGCCATGACTTCCAGCTAGAGTTTTCATCTAAGCTACATTCCGCAAGAGCAGAAGAATGCACGCAAGCATGGCTCAGTAATTGAGTGACTTTGCGTACCAGTGTTTCTTGATATCGAATACCCGTCACATCGAAAGGAAGTTTGCACGAAAGCTGTTCGGCTTCTTCGGTTTCAATCGGAAAGATATCGTCATTTTTTATCAAGAACGCTTGATGACTTGCTTCAAAACAAAATGTCACGAAGTGTGGATTCACGCCTTTTCCAATTGGAAACAAGACACTGCCACAAGGCTTTACAACCCAGAGAAATTGGGTGGTTGGGTTATCACGGCGAGTACGATTCAAGCTACGCGCATCAGCTTCAATATCATCAATCGCAACGATTGGTAATCCGAAGGGTTTTGCTGCAGTTAAAAGCATATCTGAAGTGATCATATTCAGTTCCTCCAAGAACTATTAAGGTTTTGAAGGGACAACTTCCCACAGGGAAGAAAGTCCCTGCTAATGGGTAAGATGTAAGGGGTTGAGCTATATAGCTCTTTGCTTGACTAGACCTAGACTCGGGCTAGTCGTGCTGAATGCACGTTTGCCAAAAAAACGAATCGATAGTTCTTGAAACAGGTACATTTCAAACATCGACTCAGGGCTAAATGAGCAATATAACTTGCGAGTACCAAACCAACTTCTTTCCATGATGTCAGCACCAAAGCTGGATACAATCGATTCAAACTGCTTGAGTTTGTACTGATCTTCCCAGGTTGTAGGTTTGACGATCCAAAAAGACATGGAATGACAATAAGGCATAGCCTCATAACTCACTGCTTGCTTGAATGCCAATCGTAATGATTTAAGCCAGCCTTCAGGGGTTGCCCATCGACCATTAGGCTTTAAATCGCCACTTTCAACACTTCGGCACCATTCACATCCGTATTTTTGGAATAGTGAATACTCAGTGTCGACACCGCAATACATCCAATCTCGGGTGCGCTTTCCTGACTCTGTATCAACACAATTGGACGGACCAATTAAGAGTTGAAGCATGTACAAGTTATCCGTTGAGATGATCTTGAACCGTCTGAAAAGTTCGGCATCGATATCGTAATCGCTCATAGTTGAACAATTGATATTGAAATGTTTGAGTAGGAAATCTTTCTTTTGTTGACTTACTACATCTGCAGGACAGAACGTAGCAAATTTCTCATAGATGATTTCATATGACATAAGGGTTTCCTCCATAGGAATTGGGGATACAAGTTCAATGTCTTTGATTGACGTTGAGTTTGTTGGGGTTATGGGTAATTAAGGTAGTTCGATGTCAATGTCTGATTGCGAATCAACGCAACAAACAAGTATTTCACCGTCTTGCTTATATCCAATAGGGTCATTTAAGTAAGTAGGAGTGCCAGTAGCTTTGAGACGACAAGCGCCACAGTAACCATTTCGGCATTCAGAATTTACTTTGTATCCAGCTCTTTCTAGTGCGACAAGCGCCGTACAAGAATCAGTTGGAATGGGTGTGTTGTTAACTCGCATAATAAACCTCGAATAAATCTCCAGCAGGCATGCAAATACCAAGAGAACGACCGTTGTCCCATTGCATATGCAATGTTCCCATGTCGTCGATACGCTTGATTTGACCAAGTTCTCCTGCATCAATTGGGTCAATATCGTTCATGTGAATCATCTTGATGACGTCACCAGGTTTAAGCGATTGCTTGATTGTTTCAGTAGTCGGGACAAATAAAGTCTCAGCCAGAAACCAGCAATCTGTAGCGAAGTTATCGTGGTATTTAGAATCTAAAAGAAATGGCACATCTAATAATCCATTTGATGTAGTTCGGAAATGTTCACGGCCAGTAAGCTCAAGAGAGGCGTTAATCCAACGAACAGCGCATTGCGAGATTTGTAGGTCCAACGGGTTATCGTTACAGATATAGCGGGTCATAGAAGACGTATAGTTTGCTAAAGCTGCATCAATGATAGAGTTGCGCATGGTAATTCCTCCAAGGAATAAAGGAACAAACGCAACCTATGGTAATAGGGTACGAACTGTTCCCTATGGGTAGGTTTTTGTGACTTGGGTATTAAAGTCAATGGGGACATGTCATAAGACAAGAGGATATTGCAACAGCATCCTAACTGGATGAGGAATAATCACTTTAATAAAGTGATAAATTTCTCGGGTAAATCAATTACAGTTAACATGAATTTCATCGTACTTTTGGCAATTACTGGCGGTATTTTCCGTGTTTACGAAGTACTTGTGTTCTAGTGACCTAATGGCTGAGTAGTAACCTTAAGGTTGATTTTCGTTTTACTGTGCCATCCTTAATTGGCACAACGGCTTTCACTTGCAATAAGCTCCACCCTAACCGCTCTGACTCTTCAAGGACGATGCATTCATAGGCAGCCTCAACTTCACTCAGTGCATTGGCCATATCAGAGAACTTTAGCTCGGACAGCCCTTCAATGTTTTTACCATCAACCGTGTACCAAGACCCAGTGACCATAAGGTTCTCCTTCAGTGATTTTATTTATATCGTTATACAGCAACCGTGCATTGTCTTGAGCTTTTTGCGTTTAGACCAATCCTTGAGCGACCTAAAAGCAAAAAGCCTCCCCGAAGGAAGGCTAATGCGTATTTAAGCAACATCGTTAAATTCTCTATCGAGAAAACCAACCGGTGTCAGCTTGTTTTTGGCTAAGTATCCGATGAAATTCTGATATCCAGAATCACACCATTCATCAAGCCAATCTTGTGATTTTGCCAATTCCTTGATGGGACTCGGTGGAGATGCAATGGTCACTTTGCAGTGATTCATATTTTTCTCTACACGTTCCTTCAAAGAGATGGCAGCTCTGTCGCCTTCCGGCATGTCTTTTCCTTGTGTAAGGCGATCTTTGTCTTTAAAAATAACCAAATCGGTTACTTCGAAAGGAATATCGATCAGCTCCATCAAGGTAGAAGAGATACCTGACCAAACAGGAATACTCTCAGCATGCTGGCAAGCCAAACAGGTTTCAGGACCTTCTCCAACACCTAACACAATTCGTGTATTACCCATTTCATCTTTGCAGATTAAAGGCATACCAAACTGTATTGATGCACCGCGAGGATCCTCTATTGGTGACATTTGCATCTTAGGGTTATCAAGCAACGGTGATTTATCTGAGCCATCGTCATTCAAAAAAATTCGATGAAAAGCAATCGCCTCACCTTTCAAATTTTGAATGTATAAAACAATGCCTGGTAAATACACTTCGTTGCTTTGTGAGTCCCACATTTTAAGTTGTGAGTGAAACCCAACGTTGCAAGGTATTTGAATGTCACCTAATCCGCGAGATATTAGATAGTTCATACCTATTTCAGATTCAGTGACAGCAAATGCCTCATGTTCAACCTTTTGCAAAATCCATAGGCGTTTGCTTATATCTGCAGGACTAAGAACAGCTTTCTCTTCTTTTTGAGCGGCTACGGCTTTCACTTCTCGTTGAGAAATGTTGTCTGTAGACTCCCCCAAAATATCTAAGATAATGTCCATCGCCTTCGATTTATTACAATTTTCAAGCCAAGCGACCATATCAATACCATCACCAATACGACCCTTACCATTGTAATAACCGCCACCAGACTCGTTCCAATCTTTGTACAAGCGAAAGACAGTTTTGCCTTTGCCAGTGAATGGATCTGGTACAGCTTTAGAAACACCATTTGAAGACTTTCGCATCGCCTCAGTTAGTTCACCGTAACATTTGAACACTGAGGACCAGCCACCATGACGCATCACTAACGCATGTACATCTTGGATTTTTGATCTTCTGTAATTGCTCATTTTGACCTCCTAAAAGGGACGCTCCGAAGAGCGTCACTGTTACGTTTAACTAATTTCAATCGATGACAACAAGTTCTGTTGAATCATGTCATCCAACACAGCGGGAAGGTCATCAGCATCACGTATCACTTGATAATTTGGAATGCCTCCGTACCTTGATTCGCAAATATTGATTGACGCAACATCAATCCCTTCGGCTTTACATTGCTCTACCTGACTTTCGACAGCATGTGTATCAGCTGGACACCCATCGGTAACAACAAGTAATTGCTTTCTGCTTGCCAAATCGAGCTTTGTAAACTCTTGACGAGCAGCTAAGACAGCCTTATTGGTTTCAGTACCATCACTAGAGTCAATACCGATTCGCGGATAGCATTGCATCAAAGGTTCATTGAATGACTTTCCAACATAAGCCATCGTATTGAAATACAAGACTGATACTGGTACATCCAACTCTTCAAGTGCAGCTGCAACCGATAAGGCGGCTTTCTGGGCAATGTCTAATCGACAGTAGCCAGTTCGATCTCCAAACTCATTTGTAACAGGCACAGCCATTGAGCCAGAAATATCAATCGCAATAACGAATGAAGATTTATGAGTCTCAACGATATCCTCTGTATAGAAAATTCGACTGTTACCAGCAGTTACACCCGCAAGTAAATCACAGTCAAAATCACTACCAGATTCATCGTACATGATGGGTACAGCCTCTTTAGCCCACATCTGCGATTCGATAATACGTTTAATCGCACGAGCACCAGAGTTGATACTGCTTTGGATTGGCATTGATAACATTCGCCCATTTAGCTCTGGCGTGACGTTATAGTTACAAATGTCCTCATAGGATGCCGGATTCACTGAAGCATGTTTATTGATCGCTTGATCGATAAGCTCATGAAGATCGGCCAATGCTTCACCCAAACGCTGAAAATCTTCATCACTGAGTGGGTTACGGGTTGAAGAGCCTTGAGAAGCGCCCTGACCAGCTGAACCGGAGTCCTGACCATCTGAGTCATCATCTGAATCTGAACCGGAGCCCTGACCATCTGAATCATCGTCTGAATCTGAACC
>NZ_JBFRMS010000048.1:0-64161 GCF_041470505.1 Vibrio sp. 10N.261.55.C5 | reverse complement strand
CAAAGTGTGCTCGCGCCCTGCGGTTGTTCGTACCTGAAGGGTTACCAATATCTAAACGATTCATACGACGGCCTCCTGATTACTCTCGCTGTCGACCGTAATAGCTCGACTTTCCACTGTAATGATTCGATTAGCCAATTCGCGAAGCTTCGAATGGTAGCTCACCATCAGTATCGTGCGTCCTGCCGTCACTTCTTCTTCCAAGACCTTAGCTAGATTCCCAAGGGCGTCTAAATCAAGTGAAGAATCCGGCCTTTCCAACATGATTATGGGTTTATCACTTGCCAATTGAGCCGCGATATTGAGCATTTTCACGTTACCCATACTCAACAAAGAAGCACTCGTATGGCCAATTTGTGTCTCTAGTCCATCGGGTAATCGAGTAATCTCTTTGGTTAAACCCAAACGCTTTGCATAGTCACTGGCGCTTTGCGTTTTCTCAGGGTCAAACCCGCACAAGTTGTCGAGAATAGTACCCGACACCAACTGCCCTTTAACGCCACAGTAGGCCGCAATATTTGTTACGGATGCGATTGAAACGGCAGCTCCGTTAATGAAGCACTCCCCCGCTTTTAGATCATCAATACCTGCAATCGACGACAATAAATGACTGTTAGTGTGGCGATCCTCACTCTCTAACAATATCAACTCACCTTTATTCAAGGTGACATCTGCATGAGAGAGTTCACCGTATCTTTCAACGGTCGCTTGCTTAATTTCCAAAGTCTCAAAGTCAGATAAGTGATTCTCAACTTGCTCAGAATCTGAAGATTGCGATAATGATAAGTCACTCAATTTTTCTATTGCCTGATTGGCACTATGTATTGAATTAAGCTTGATTCTAACCCCAACCAGAGCACTCAAAGGCGCAACCGCTCTGCCAGATAAGATAGAACATGCCGCCAAGCCACCAGTAGTTAACTGACCATCCAACACCCATAAGCTGCCAGTGATCACGAGTAAAACTGACGTGGCTAATGCAGCAAGCTGAATACATTCTTGGGCGAAGGCGTTCTGTTCTTCTTCTCTCGCTTTAGACTGAGAGCGAACATTATTGAGGGATTTAAACTGATTGAAGATTCGAGACTCAACAGCCTGGCGTTTGATTCCCTGAATGGTTTGGCTTAACAAAATCAAAAACGCTTTTCGCTCCTGCTCATCTTGGGAAGCTTCTTCACTTAAGCTTTTAACGCGAATAGAAGATAACCAAACAATTCCGAGAGTAATCAGCCAAACTGCCAAAGGTATCGCCACCAGCTCACCGCCGATGTAAGCCACCAAACCCAAGAAGATCAAGGCAAAAGGCAAATCAATAAAGCCTGCAATCACACCACCGGAATACCAATCTTTGACTTTTGATACTGAGCCCAGCCCCTCTTCCACGCCGCCAACACCAATGTGGCGAAGATGGCCTGATGAAGCCGTTGTTACTCTTTCAACCAAGGTTTGATAGGTCGCTTTCTCGGTATTGCTGGCCGCGGCTGACAAAAGCCAAGTACGCACAAACCGGATCAATGCTTCCATGGCAACAGCCAACGCTGCACCCGCCAACAACAAAGTGGCAGTACCGTAACTTTGGTTAGGTAAAATACGATCGTAAATTTGTAAAACCGTTAACGGAACGGCGAGAGAGAGAAGATTTATGAGTAAAGAAGGCAGTAGGACTTTCCCCACCACCCCTTTGTTTTTCATTGAACTTGCGGGCATACACAATCCTTATCCATGCTTATGAAATAAGATTGGTACACCATATTGAGTATTGCAAGGTAACGGACTGATTTAACGTGTTTTTCAATATAAATATGACACAGATCTTTCTATACAAATCTGTGGCTATACCTGTACCTTAAAAACGCTCCTTACAAATGCTCGTTACAAGCGCTCCTTACAAACAATTGTCGTAATCCGTTATCGCCTGCTTTAACTTTGAAAAGTCTGAGTTACATAAATACGGTTTCAGCGCTTCAAATTTATCTGAGGGCCACTCGTATATTTTGAATGACATGAGTTCGTCAATAACGGACTCATCAAAGCGGTGTTTAACGACTTTAGCTGGGGAGCCACCGACAATACTGTAGGGAGCGACGTCTTTAGTCACCACACTATTCGCTGCAACTACAGCGCCTTCGCCAATCGTCACACCGGGCATCACCATCGCTCGCATACCTAACCACACCCCATCTTCAATGTGAGTATCGCCTTTGCCAATGTAGGCGTCGTCGATGACATCCATAAATGGATACAGTGAAAACCAATCAACTCTGTGTGTATGGTTGCCACCCATTAAAATCACGACCTCTGCGCCAATACAGACATAATCACCGATATAGAGTTCGTCGATTTCCCATCGAGGCTCCCACTGGCGGCTGACTTCGTCGCCGTGTAAATAACGCACTACCGATTGTTCAAAACCATTATCCCAGCAATCGCTGTAATAACTGTGTTGACCTTTTACATGAATATTGAGGTTGGTTACGACTTCATGCAGCAACTCGAATTTGGACCAATGCTTCTTTTGCATTTTTACCTCTGAATGATCTATTTAGTTTTATTCGTTAGTTCGACGATGCAAATCCAAGGTGCACAAACTAACGCCCTATAAACACAGGGTTCACTGGGATGAATAGTGAGTATCACGCTTAAATCATAGCAATGTCGCTAAAACTAAAGAGGCGTCAGTGGATTCGAGGTTGCTTAAGAAGAGGAAGTAGTTTCAAAGTTTGCTCAGTTTTTATCGATAACTTGGTTGGATAATTTACAGGCGTAGTGTAACTGTTTAGTCGCGCCAATTTGACAGGAAGATGTGATTAATAAGGTTTCAAATATCGTTTCGTAGAATACGGCATGAACAAGAGCCTGCGCGATTACACAGGCTCAAACTTAGACTCGGCTATAAATTTCGGCTCACGCTTGGAGCTGGGCTCAGCGACTACATGCGTGCAAGCTGTACTTTTCTGTCTTTATTCACCACGCAGAAGTTACCGCGCTTAGTACGACACTTAGAGCATCGTTCGCATTCAACAGGGCTTCTATCCCCTTCCTTCCAACGCTTCACTAAATGGGGTTCAGAAAGCAGCGGTCTTGAAAGCGCGAAGTACTCAATGCCCGTGTTGTTTGCAATCGCTTCGATAGCATCAAAATCCGTTAGACCACCAACCGTGATCACTGGGATATTAACGTCTTGGCTAATCGCGTGACCATACTCATGGAAGTAGCCTTCAGCTTGAATGGTAAAACCATCGTGCGACTCGCCAATCATAGTGTCTGCTTTGCCATGAATATTGCCTGACACGACAATGCCATCCACACCCACTTGTTCAAGCTTTTTACACACAATACGTGTTTCATCGAAGGTGACACCACCTTCAAAAAACTCCGATGCAGTGAGTTTAACTAAGATAGGGAAATCATCACCCACCAGCTTACGTGTCGCGGTATAGATCTCTAACAAAAATCTCATGCGGTTTTCTAAGCTACCGCCGTATTCATCTTCACGTTGGTTGTAATAAGGGCTTAGAAATTGGTTAATCAGGTAAGTGTGAGCGGCATGAATTTCAACGCCATCAAAGCCTGACTTCTGTGCTCTCAAAGACGCTTGAGCAAACGCATCAACAATGTAGTCGATCTCGTCTTTGGTCATCGCTTTGCCTAGAGTTTGAGTTCCTTTTTCTGGAACCTCACTTGGTGCGTAGATCACTCGATCACCAAGATCATGCGTGGTTTTGGTGCCACCATAAGCCAATTGCATCACGATTTTAGAGTCGTTGTCGTGCACCAGTTGAGTCAGCTTCTGGTACTCTTCGATGAATGAGTCGTTATACATCCCCATCATGCCCGCATTCGGCTTTTCTTCTTCAACGATGTTCGCGTAACCCGTCACGATCAGGCCGACTTCACCTTGAGCCAACTCTTCATAGATAGCGTAAAGCTTGTCTGTCATATGGCCATCTTCGGTGGCCATATTTTCCCACGTTGCACTTCTCATTAAGCGGTTCTTTAGTGTCATCTTGCCAATGTGGGTTTCTGTAAACAAAGTGCTCAAGTGTCTTCCTCTCAAAATCGTGTTACGCGAGTTACCCATCAAGCATGGGCACTGATTCAGTGCGGATACTACAGAGAATAAACTAGGGAAAACTTAATCTAGATTAAGAGAGCGCCACTCTCATGTGAGAAAGATATAGAAAGCATCAAAAAGAGATAAAAAAGATTGGAGAAATGGTAACAAAAGAAAGTCGCTAAGTTTTAATAAGCGACTTTGTTCAATTTAATCTGGACTAAGTCAATGGTTCTTACGAGAGGTGTCCACCTGCGAATTTCTGCCTGCTAACAGTTATTTGAACTCATAGGTGTAAGACGCGCCAACACTGTTATTTTCACCGAAATCGTCCTCAGCAAAAATAGTGAAGAAGTTGAATGATTGAGCGTCACTCAACTTGTAGCTAGCACCGACGCCTGCCCAATACCCTGAATAATCATCAGACCCCATTGAACCGCCACCGAAGCCCATGATAGACCATTCATCAGTAATCGTTTTTAAACCAAACGCACCAATGTAGCCACCGTGTGTTGAGCTCGACATCAATACATAGTCAGAACCAACATTATCATCATCGAAAACCGCTACTTCGCCGTCATTATAGCTGTAACCAGCCATAGGGAAGATTTGCCAACCGAACGGCTCAATATCGAAATAGCTCAGTGGTATAAATGTGCCAATACTGTAGTTGTTCTTATAAGCATCGTTGTCATATTCAGAACGGCTAAAGTTGAAGTTAACAATACCCATAGGCAACAGCCATGAGCCGCCTATTCGCCATTCTTCGCCATCTGCGTTAACACGAGCATTGATCATTCGTGCTTCATCAAGCCCAATAGACCCAGAGAACTGCAGTTCTTCGTTATAAGCAACGCCAGCTTTGGTTACGATTTTAGTCGGATCATCAGGGTGCTTATCTTCAGCAAAAGCACCCGTTGAAAATAAAGACACTAAAGTAATGATTAGTAGATTACGTAATGTCATTAGAAGGTCGCGCTAACACCAACAAAGTGGATACGGCCATCGAACGAACCATTCAACAGATTAACTTGACCAAATCGACCATATCGATCCATCTCAACTGAACCCAAATCAGCGTATTCATAGAACACATCAATTAAGATGTCGTCCCAGTAGGTAGATGCGCCAACTGAGTAGCGGTACTGTTCACCCACAGGAAGGTCAACCCATTGCATTGACGGATCGTCTTGCGGAGAAGTTTCGTAAGAGAAGCCAGCTTTCAAACGCCAGTCTGAATTCAATTGATAATCCGCACCTACCGCAAATTTCCAAACGTCATCCCAGTCACGCTCAATCGGAACACCATTAATTGGACTTCCTGCTATTCCAAAATCAAGAACGGTTGTATCCCATTCACTCCAACGATGGAACTGAATACTAGCAAGCAGGTCAAGTTGAGAGTTCAAAGCATAGCTCGCACTGACATCGATGATTTCAGGTAAAGCAATATCAGTTGATAATGAATTCAATACGCCTTGGTTAATAACGCCATTTACATCATTGTTAAACTTATGCTCTAGCTTAGAACGGTAACTTGCGCCCAGCTTAAGTTTATCTGTCGGTGTGTACATTACGCCAAGGTTATAGCCGTATGCCCAGTCAGTATCTTGCTTCGCAGTAAGCATTGACGTTGTTTGTTTGAATGCAGCCCAACTGAATTGCACACCCGCGCCTACTGACCATTGGTCATTCAGCTTATAACTCAGTGATGGGTTCACTTGCATTGCAGTAAGAGTGATATCTTCTAGAAGTGCAGCACCCGCCCAATCACTGCCGTAATCAAGGCTAGAGCCGCCAACAGCGCCAAGCGCGATACCAAGGTGTAATTTGTCTGTGACTTGATGAGCGTGGAAGGCACCAAATGACGGCATTACGGAATGAGCTTTACCATCTGGATTACCACCGTTATCTTGATACTTCATTTCAAGATCGAATGCCATGGTGTTGATGGTCGTTTTGCTTTCGCCCATGTGAGACATAGTGGCAGGGTTTGTCCACATCGCCGCTGCAGATCGAGTGTAAACACCATCACCAGCGCCAGTAGTACCAGCGTTGGCAACGACAGCTTCTTGCAAAAGCAGGCCACTTGCGAATGCATTTAAGCTCATAAAAATTGCAGTGGCAGCTAGAGAGTAAGTAAAAGTTTTGTTCATCAGAGCGCTCATTTAGCCTTAGACATTAAATTGCTCTAAGGTTACCGCAAAGCTCAATAAACAAAGGGAATATCCATTATTCCTGTACAAGCGCTATTTAAACTTTCTGGCGACGTAAGGGCGTGGTTTGTCTCGATGAATTTCACGTTGAGCAGCAATCGCCCTGTTCTTACCTAACCCAACCTTTATCTGATACCAAGTTTCGCAGAATACAGCCATGCCCGGGCTTGACCACCAAGTCTTGTTGTAGAGCTTCTTGTTAGCAGCGACGACATCTGGCGACCGATTCGCACACTCAAGTGCCAACGCATAGGCTTCAGCGTAAGGATCTTCGGCAATCTTGGTCACCAACCCATATTCTTTAGCGGTTTCACAGTCGATCACTTTGGCCGTCATCGCCATTTCAAGGGTGTGATCTTTACGCATCAGCTCTCTAAAAGCGATAGCGCCTCCCATGTCTGGAATCAGACCCCACTTTGCTTCCAATATAGAGAAGTTCGCATCCGGGCTAGCAATTCTAAAATCACCCCCACTGACCAATTGCAGGCCGCCTCCCCAACAACGACCATGAATCGCAAAAATGACAGGGCATGGAATATCTCGCCAACCCAATGAAAAGCGTTGTGCAGCGTTAGGCAATGTCGGTAGCCATTTAAACAAGAGCTTCATCGCCCCAGATTTACTGGTTAATAGGGACTTAACATCAAGCCCTGAACAAAAATCAGAACCCTCACCTTTTACTATTACGGCACGAATCTCGGTGTTCTTTTTCAGCTGAGTCACCATGTTATTCACGCCTTGAAACATTGCCATATCAATAGCATTGAGCTTATCGGGTCGATTCAACACAACCGTCGCAATTTGGTTTTTATCGATAGAACAAGTAATACGATCGAGGTTTGGCATGGTGGCTACCTTATCAGTGGTCAGACCTTTAGGTTATACATTTTATTAACATATGCCAAACTTGCACATTAAGAAGCGAGACCTGTGTTGCTTAACGTCTTTCCCTTTACACAAACGACATCAACAAAAAAGCAGTGATGGATCGCTCCATTCACTGCTTTTCATCCGTAGCTTTTATCGCCAATGGCTTTGATTGCCAGTAGCTTTGATTAGCAATGGCTTTCGGTCATGAGCAAAACCTATGTTCTTCGAGATTTCAGTAGCAAGAAGATAAAGTAGCTGCCAGCAATAATGGAAACTAACGTCCCTGCCGCAAGCTGCGCTCGGAACACTACCACTTGCCCTAAGCAGTCAGAAAATAGCATATATTCTGGTAACTTAAACCAAAGCGCTGAACATTAAAAAGGCCATTGAAATTCATCATTTCAATGGCCTTCTCGTTCCTACTAGCCAGGCAGCTAGCTAATTACCTAAGCAACTAACTGAGCTGAGACTCTCTCGCTTCTTGGCTACTGAAACCACGCAAAATGTTAAACAGGGTAATCAATGTGAACAGCATGATAACGAGCGATAAATGCCACGCTTCCCCTAACCCTAACTGAACCAGGCCCATACTCACCATTGAAGACACCACCATCTGCCCGCCACCAGACATCGCAGCCGCCGCGCCAGCGTTCTTCTTATAAGGCAACATCACTAACGCCTGAGCACAAGGTAACGCAATACCATTACCAAGGATCATCAAGAACTGGCCAAGCATGAGATACAAAGGTTCGAGTGGACAGAAGAACAGCCACAAGGCCGCAGCAACGTGCAATACAGGTGTGCATAACAGAGTTTTCTTGTTACCCAGCATAGGGCGAATACGGTTACATAAGCCTGTTCCGCCAAGCATGCCTAATGCTGGAATCACCGCCCACATCGCGTATTCATCTGACGTCATACCAATCTGGTTTTGCATGATAAATGGCATCACCGACACAGTGGTGATCATCAAGCTAAAGTTAAGCCAACCGATACTCGCAAAGCTCATAAAATAACGAGAAGTGAGTAGCTCTTTATATTGAGAAACCATTTTATTCGGTGAAGGGATCGCCGAAACCTGAGTGACAGTTTCTTTAAACTTGAACGCCAATACACCCCAAGCCAATGAGACATAGCCAAGTAGTGAGATGAACACCATGCTCCAACCGAAGTGGAAGTTAATGAATCCACCGATAACGGGCGCGATCAAAGGTGTTATAGACGCAACCATAGCAATGTAAGACATCGCCAAAGGCAAGTCTGCCCCACTGAATCTGTCTCGCGTAGAAGCACGAGCAAGTACCGCGCAACAACCGGTTCCTAAGCCTTGCAGGAATCGCCCCATCACCATGCTAGTAAACGAATGGCTGAAGAAGATGATCATCAATAACCCAAGCATGGCAATCAACAAACCGCTTAACAGTACCTTCTTGCGTCCCAAAGCATCGGAAATAGGGCCATAAATAAACTGGGAAGGGCCAAAGCCTAATAAATACACACTCACCAAAAGCTGAGCTTGCTCTAGCGAGACATCAAAATCTTTTGCGATCCAAGGTAAAGAAGGAAACACCAAGCCCATACTGAGCTGGCCGATACTGATGACCAAGCACGCAAGTAAGATCGATTTAAAATCAAATCCACGACTCATCGTTTAATAGGTCCGTTCGAAGAAAAATCGTGCGTATCTAACTCACAACATAAAAACTGAGAAAATAGCGAAAATGCTGCTGGTGAGTTGTTCATAATGCTCCGACGGGATCAAATAGAGAAAGGCAGAGTAAACATACGTGAGCTTGTATAATCATACAATAGGCGTTCAACTAAATATGTGAATAGTCACTTTTCAGCAACCTCGGCTTTCCGCCTATCGGCCACAAGCGCTAGACTAACACTAGATGCTCATAATCAAGGGACTTCAATGAACACTCATCACCGTATTTTTTCATGTGCTTTGGCGCTGCTTGCCTCAGGTCCTGTAACGTCAGCCTTTGCTTGGCAGGCAGAGAAGATCACCGACGGACTCGTGATCCCTTGGGGACTGGCTTATGTCAACGATAAGTCCATGCTAGTCACAGAAAAATCAGGCGTCATTAAACATGTCGATTTAAAAACTGGCGATCAACACACACTCTTCAGGCTGCCCAATGTATGGGCGAAAGGCCAAGGTGGATTATTAGATATCGCACTTTCCCCTTTTGAAAACGGAAAGTTCTACGTCACTTACAGTAAAGACATCGATGATGAAGGCGTAACAACACTGGCTTCTGCTAATTACAGCAATAATGAAGTCATCAATTGGACAGACGTGTTTGTAACTAAATCCAGAACGGACACAGGACGTCACTTTGGTAGCCGTATCACCTTTGATGATAGCCACCTGTACTTTTCAATCGGTGATCGAGGTGATCGAGACAACGGCCAAGACACCATGACTCACGCCGGATCAATATTACGACTGAATGCCGATGGAAGCACACCAAGCGATAACCCATTCACGGATAACAACAAAGTGCTCAATGAAATTTGGAGCTTTGGCCATCGTAATCCACAAGGTCTGTATTACGATTTCCCGACTCAAAAGCTTTGGTCGATTGAACACGGCCCTCGCGGTGGTGATGAAATTAACCTAATAAAAGCGGGTGCCAACTATGGGTGGCCTGTCACCTCACACGGAAAAGAGTATTGGGGCCCTATCAGCGTTGGCGAATCGGAAACCAAAGATGGTATTGAAGCGCCAAAAAAAGTCTATGTTCCTTCAATCGCTCCGGGCAGTTTGCTTGTTTACCAAGGAGACAAATACCCAGAGCTGAAAGGCAAACTGCTGGCTGGCGCACTAAAACTTACTCACATCAATATTGTGACAGTCAATGAACAAGGTGAGGCAATCGAGGAAGAACGCATTTTAGAGGACTTGGGCGAAAGGATAAGAGACATCGAAACTTCACCAAACGGAGACATCTTCTTCAGCACTGATAATGGCAACCTGTACCGCTTGAAAAAGTAGCCGAGACCTCGTTCAAGTAAAGGCACTTACCTTACAACGACATTTATAAATATAAGCCGTTAAAAGTGGGCTCAACGCCCAGTTAGCGGCTTTAAATTTGCAAAAATGAATGCGCTAAAACAGTGCATTTACTCCAAATTCGTCATCAATTTCGACCACCTTTTTCACAAAAACTACAACAAATCACCATACAACTGTAACTCCATGATATTTAAGGAATGCAAAGTTTGACTACCCCCAAGTTTCTGCAACCTTTCCCTATGTATTCGATTGACTATCCCCTGATTTGATTTAGACTCGTTCCCGGCTAGAAAGAAAGTTCTTTGTATATAAACATTTCGTTGGATTACTAGTAACCCCGTTGTGTTGTACGCAATAGCAATAAACTTTTCCGCGCTATCAGTGCCACAATTGGCTCAAAATAAAAATTTAATTTTAGGATATCATCATGTCTAACACAGTTACTGGTACAGTAAAATGGTTCAACGAAACTAAAGGCTTCGGCTTCATTCAACAAGAAAACGGCCCAGACGTATTCGCACACTTCTCTGCTATCACTGGCGACGGTTTCAAAACTCTTGCTGAAGGCCAAAAAGTTGAGTTCGTAGTATCTCAAGGTCAAAAAGGCCCACAAGCTGACAGCATCAAAGTACTTTAATTTAGTATTTTAAAGCTTTCTAAAAATAGCCAGCCTCTGCTGGCTATTTTTTTACCCGCTATTCAGAGATTTAAGGTAATATTCCCCTTCACTATTTCTACCTAAGACACCCTCTCAATGGCTCTTAAACCGACAATCTACAAGTTTCGTATCTCTTTAACCGATATGAATCGCGACTATTACGACTCTTTCAATCTAACGGTTGCACAACACCCTTCTGAAACAGAACAGCGAATGATGGCTCGAATCATGGCTTTCTGTATCAATGCATCTCCTGAACTTGAGTTCACTAAAGGATTGTCTAGCATTGAAGAACCCGATTTATGGCAGAAGTCGTTAGACGATCAAATCCTAGAATGGGTCGATGTGGGCGAACCCGATCCAGAGCGTGTTAAGAAGGCAACTCGCCTATCTAAATCAGTACGCGTATTCAGCTTCAACACTAAATCAAACGTTTGGTGGGAGCAGAACAAAGGTAAATTCGGCTACCTAAAAGCTCAGATCGTTCGTCTAGACAACGATGGTATTGAGCAGCTAGCGGCGATGACACAACGTACGATGGATCTTTCAGTCATGCTGACGGGTAACTCTGCTTTCATTAACAGCGATACTCAATCGGCAGAAGTAACGTGGGAAGAGCTACAGAGTAATGACTGAGCGTCCAACCCCGAATAATTCGCAAACAGCAGCTAGCCAGCTAGAAGAAGCCAAGCAACAAGCCGACGCGCGGCAAGAAATCAAAGCTAAACAACAAGCTAGAACCAAGCTTCACCAGTGTTTAAAAGAAGCAGGTTTAGGTTCAGTCAAAGCGCTCTCGACAGGCTACGAGAAAGAGCTGTCGTCATTTATTGATGAAAACCACGCTCTGTTCAAACACGCTTGCGAGAACAAGCCTGACAACTCTGCACGTCAGACGTTGCTTGGCCTGTTAACCAAGGTACATATCGATGCAAGCTATCGCTTTGAAAGCTATAAAGAAGCGAATGAGACGATGCAAAATGTATTCGATAATACTGTGGGCACTGAGCACAGTGACAAGTTTCAAAACTCTAACGCTCAACAGTTAAAACTAGTCACGCATTTGTGGTTGTTCATTCAAGGACGACTAGGAATGGATTACAGCCTAGCCAATGATCACGCAGCTGTAGCCGCTACGCTATTGTCTCGTATATCGAGAAGCAGTGATGATGAGATTCGCGTAGAGTTCATGGCCAGTTTTTACGATGGTTTGAACATCTATCAAGCCGAGAACAAGCCATCAGGTATTGTTCACCACTTAAAGCGTTTGTTTAACCTTTCTTAAGCACTCCCACCAGCGACTGATTCTAGTTACGCTCTATATGCTTTCAACAAACGTTAAGATATAGAGCGTG
Source organism: Vibrio sp. 10N.261.55.C5 (assembly GCF_041470505.1). NCBI lineage: Bacteria > Pseudomonadati > Pseudomonadota > Gammaproteobacteria > Vibrionales > Vibrionaceae > Vibrio > Vibrio sp. 10N.261.55.C5. Next base: position 51,986 of record NZ_JBFRMS010000048.1, on the reverse strand, counting down.
CTTTTTCTGCTTGGCCGCAACAGATTCCCTATTACGTTCATTCCTCACTTTAGGGAATGGCGAAAGTGAATAAGTCGCTCATTCTTCACTTTAGGGAATAACAGCATTCTCAGCCATTACAGTTGACTTCATTGCAGGCGTAAAAAAGCCCCGCATAAAGCGAGGCTTAGAATATATTTCAATGAACATCAATTTACAGAGGCTAAATTGAATTCATCTAATAATGCAGTGAATCAACGCAGGCCGTGTAAGAACTCGTGGCGCGTTGCTGGGTTTGATCTGAAGATACCGCCCAGAGCTGTTGTTGTCGTTTCGCTAGTCGCGTCCATTACACCGCGTGATTTCACGCAGTAGTGAACCGCATCCATGGTGACAGCAACGTCATCAGTTTCGAGTAGCGTTTGCAGTGCAACAAGGATCTGCTGCGTCATACGCTCTTGAACTTGTGGGCGCTGAGCAAAGAATCGAACAATACGGTTAATCTTTGAAAGACCAATGATTTTTCCACGCGGGATATAAGCGACCGCAGTCTTACCATCAATCGTCACTAAGTGGTGCTCACAAGTACTGGTCACGGTAATGTCTTTTACTCGTACCATCTCACGAACGCCCATCTTGTTTTCGATTACCGTAATTTTAGGGAAATTGGCGTAATCCAAACCAGAGAAAATTTCATCCACGTACATTTTAGCAATACGTTGCGGTGTTTCTTCCAGACTATCGTCCGTAAGATCAAGTTCAAGGAGAGTGAGAATCTCACGCATATGGTGTTCGATTCGTTCCTTTTTCTCTTCTCGGCTAACCTGGTTTGGACTCATTGGTGTCTCTAAACCACGGCTTGCTAGCGCATCTTTAACCAACTTCGCTGATTCGCTAAGACCTGACATTGAACTTCCTCTTTTATTACCCCTTCTGGATGGCAAACAAGGATACTCGGAATTTTGAATAAATACACCCATATTTTAAGGGAGGTCATTATTTACGGGGCTTAAACTGTGCTAGAGTGGCTAGAATTTCGTTGGCGAATCAGGTGCTCTGATCATTATTTAACCACCATTGCCAACCACAAAATCAAAACAATAACGATCAAAGGATTTCAATTATGGGCTGTTGCGACGCTCCGGGCTTGATGCCAATTGAAGAAGCACTAGATAAGCTGCTATCGCCAATTCAACCTATTCGAACGACCTTATCACTGCCATTGGCAGAAGCATTGGGTTACGTACTTGCTGAAGATATTCTATCCCCTATTTTCGTACCTCCTTTTGATAACTCAGCAATGGACGGCTATGCACTGCGCTTAGCAGACCTAGAAAACAGTGAAGTGCTGCCTTTAGCGGGCAAGTCCTTTGCAGGTCAACCTTTTGAAGGTGAATGGCCAGCAAACACCTGTATTCGCATTATGACTGGCGCAAAGATCCCGGAAGGTTGTGACGTCGTAATCATGCAAGAAAACACTGCTGAAACTGACGCTGGCATTGAGATTCAGCAAGACGACATCAAGCTGAACAATAACATTCGCCCTACCGGTGACGACATCAAGCAAGGCGATATCGTTCTTAGCCGTGGCGAACGTTTAACACCTCGTGACATTCCAATGATTGCTTCGCTCGGTGTGAGTCATGTAACTGTGGCACACAAACCTAAAGTCGCTTTCTTCTCTACTGGCGATGAGCTCAAGCCACTAGGTCAGCCTCTTGAAGATGGTCAGATCTACGACAGCAACCGCTACGGTATCAAACCACTGATTGAAGCGTTTGGTTGCGAAGCAATTGACCTAGGTATTATTCCTGATTGCCCTGCAACGCTTAAAGAAACCTTTGTAAAAGCGCAAGAACTGGCAGACGTAGTTGTCACTTCTGGTGGCGTAAGTGTCGGCGAAGCTGATTACACCAAAGACATTCTTGAAGAGCTTGGCGAAATCGGCTTTTGGAAACTAGCAATCAAACCAGGTAAACCATTCGCATTTGGTGAGCTAGACAACGCTTGGTTCTGTGGCCTACCGGGTAACCCAGTGTCAGCAATGATGACTATGTATGTGTTAGTTCAGCCTATGCTGGCTAAATTAGCTGGTCACACAGCATGGACAGCACCAGAGTCGATTCCTGCTATCACTAAATCTGCATTCAAAAAAGGCCCAGGCCGTACTGATTACCAACGTGGCATCTACTCGATTGAAAACGGTAAGTTTGTAGTAGAAACAACAGGTAACCAAAGCTCTGGCGCTTTCCGCTCAATGAGCTTAGCAAACTGCTTTGTGGTACTAGAGCGCGAACGTGGCCGTGTTGAAGTCGGTGAAACGGTTCAGATTCAACTGTTTAACTCCACGCTTTACTAACGAGGCTTGCTGATGGAAATACTGTCTGACGCAGAGATGCTTCGCTATAACCGCCAGATCATTCTCAAGCAGTTTGATTTTGAGGGTCAAGAAGCGCTGAAACAGAGCTCGATTTTGGTGTTAGGTGCGGGTGGTTTAGGCTGTGCCTCTGCTCAATACCTTGCGACTGCGGGTATTGGTAAGCTAATGCTGATCGACGACGATGTTGTCGAGCTTTCAAACTTGCAACGACAAGTGCTTCACACCGATGCTGATATTGGTAAGAAGAAAGTCGTTTCAGCCGCTGAATCATTACAGGTGTTAAACCCACACCTTAGAGTTGAAACGGTCGACCACAGACTTGATGACGAGGCACTAGCAAAGCTCATTGAAGCGCATTCGTTAGTACTTGATGCCAGCGACAACGTTGAAACGCGCAATCAACTTAACCGTTTGTGTTACGCCTCAAAAACGCCACTTGTATCGGGCGCTGCGATTCGCATGGAAGGTCAGATTAGTGTCTTCACTTATCAAGATGCTGACGCACCCTGTTACCAGTGTTTAAGCGCTCTATTTGGCAACGCTGCTCTAAGCTGTGTTGAAGCCGGTGTGATGGCACCTGTTGTTGGCATGGTAGGCGCGGCTCAGGCTTTGGAAGCTATCAAGGTTATTGCCGGGTTTGGACAACCAAAGCAAGGCAAGCTTTTGATTCTCGATGCCATGTCTCACAGCTGGCGTGAAATGAATTTAATGAAGATGCCTAATTGTTCGGTGTGTGGATAAGCTAAATCATATCCCCTCTTATCGAAAACTTAAGCCTTGACTATATGTTGGGGCTTTTTTATATCTCAACGTCAGCATCTCAACTCGCTTTATCAATTTGAAATACTCTATGAGAGATTAGTTTCATTTGAGTTCTCATTTTGAGAATACAATAAAAAAATCAGCACCACAAAATATAATCGTTAAAAATCAACGCGTTAAATTTGGCACATAACTTGTAACTATATTTGTACCTTCCATCACAAGGATGTAGATATGAGAATTACAACGTTAAGTTTGCTATTAAGTGCCCCTCTAGTCGCCAACGCAGCGCCATTCGATACCTGCCCTAGTCAAGCATACCTCTTTCAGTCGAAACCCGTTGAAGTTTGGGGTGTAAACCTAGTAACAGGTTCAACCACTCTGTTAGAAGACGATACGGGTATGAATGCCAATATCAATGGTGTTGGTTTCGACTTTCAAGACAGATATATTTATGGCTATGACACCACCAACAAACGCTTGGTGCGCCTTGGACAGGATTTCCAAGCTGAAGTTATCAATACCAGTGGCTTACCAACCGATCACACTTTCTATGTCGGCGACGTCTATGACCATGTTTACTACTTGTATCGTACAGGTAAGGGACTATTTACTGTTGACCTCTCTCCTTTAGACTCTGATCCGAATGCGACCGTCACGGTCAACAAAATCGGAGGCAGCCCAGCAACTGTAAAATTGACTGATTTCGCCTTTCATCCAAGTGATGGCTCTTTATATGGTATCGATAATAACTCTGGTGGCTTATACAGCTTCAACCCTACAACTGGTGCCGAAACCTACATCGGAGACACCGGCGAGTTAGGTACGTTCGGTGCTGGCTATTTTGATGTAAACGGCTACTACTACGTATCTCGAAACCAAGACGGTAAAATTTACCGTATCAATCTGTCTCCAGACAACGCTGCCAATATCGCGGCAGGTATTGTTCCAGCCGTTGAATTTGTTTCGAATGGCCCAGCTTCTGGTCAAAACGATGGTGCTCGTTGTGCTAATGCACCTGTTGTTGATGAAGACTCAAACATCGACTTCGGTGATGCTCCAGACAGCTACCTAACGTTACTGGCGAGCAATGGCCCTCGACATGAACTCGATGGCATCACATGGTTAGGTACAACTCCTCCAGATGCGGATTTAGATGGTTATGTCACACCTCAATCAGATGAAACTGTCGGGGTGGATGATGAATGGGCAAACGGTGGTATCGGTTTTGTTACCGCACTTGAAGCAGGGCTTGATTCAAAAGTAGTAATTGAAGCTTCAACAACCGGTTACCTTTCAGCTTGGATAGACTGGAACCAAGATGGCAGTTTCGATGGCGCCAACGAGCAAGTATTTACCGATTACCTGTTAGATACGGGTGAAAACGATCTGTTCCTAAATGTCGATATCAACGCTCTGACCGGTACGACGTGGGCTCGCTTTAGATTCAGTCAACAAACCAACCTAAGTTACTTTGGCGGTTCAACCTCTGGTGAGGTGGTCGATATTCAAGTCGATGTTCTTAACGATGGTGCCACTGCTCGTTACTTCCCAAGTGCTTCTGGTTACGCAACGCTCGCGTACGAAGATAACTGGCCTTATAAAGCTGACTACGACATGAACGATGCTGTTCTTATGTATCGTATTACTGAAATCCTTAAAGATGGAAAAGTCGTTAAATCAACTATCGACGGCCGCCTAGCTGCTGTCGGGGCATCGTACAGAAATGGTTTTGCTGTTCGACTTCCTAACCTCGACCCGAGCTTGGTGAGTAGTGGTAGCTCTTACATGAAACACAACGGCGTATTCACTGACCTTGACCTAGAAGATGGACGTAGCGAAGCAATCTTTGTTATCGCCAATGACCTGACAGAAAAAATCAGCACTGGCTGTACCTTCTACCGCACCAGTAATGGATGTAAAGAAGATGAGCAGTTCTCGTTCCAAATTGGTATTACTTTAGCCGGTGACGGTGTGAGTACTGGCAGCTGGACCGATATGCCTTACGACCCGTTCATCTTCGCAACGCCTGGGTATTATCATGGTGAAAACCTACCTCTACATCCAGGACGCAGCTGGGAGGTTCACTTGCCAGACCAAGCTCCAACCGAAGCATTTGATACCACTAACCTCTTTGAAGCTGGTTTAGGCGTCGATGACAGTAATCCATCAACAGGTAAATACTTCAAAACAGTAGAAAACCACCCTTGGGCACTAATAGTGACTTCGGATGACGAATGGGAGTGGCCTTTAGAGTACGTCGATATTGTTACCGCTTACCCAGGGTTTAAAGAATACGCAGAATCCGGCGGTGAAACGAACCAAACATGGTACCAATCACCTGCAGACAACCAACGTTACGAACCATAAGGAGAGACGTTATGACTATTCACACTAAACAATATCGAGACAATCATTGCGTTGATTCAAGTCGCAATCTCTTTGAGGAAAAACGTATGTCTGTACAAAGCACTTGGAACATCAAGAAGTCACTAGCCGTTATTTTAGCTGCAGCGCCATTAGTATTAGCCGGCTGTGGAGGCGGCGGCGGTGGGGGCGGAAGTACATCTACGGCATCACCATCTACACCCTCGACACCTGCAACTCCGTCGAATCCGGTAACAGCAACGACTCCGGTAACAGCAACGCCTTCGCCGTCTCCCGCGACAAGTGCGGTAGCAGCGCAGAGCTATACGATGAGTGATTTGGTGGTACCTAATGGATTTGACTACAACTCTGTTGAACAGTTTGATCTCAACATTGACATCAGCAGCATTTCGACAGACCGTTCTTTTGTGACCGTTTATAGCCGCTTTAGTACAAGAGATGACTCAACCTTGAAGCCGGATTACTCCAGCAAGGTCATTGCGGGCCCACTAGATAACGGTGTGTTCGCCTCCAACTTTGCAGCACCAGTAAACCATGACGCACTCTTGATAGAGATTTGGTTTTACGATGGTCAACCTCCATTACAACAAGTGGTTTCTAGCGGCGACTCTCAGATTGTCTGGCAGTAAATTGTTTAACAGCAGGTAACTTGTCGTTAGCGAGATCTCTGACGAAACAGAGTCAAAATGGATTGTTTGTAAGTAGGAAGTGAGCAGAAATGCTCACTTTTTTATTTTCGTCGAAGAGCAGTTAATTCAGCTTTCTTAGCGAGTAGCATTCACTTTACCACCAACCTCACTTATATTTTCAACATAACCTTCAAAGACTTACTCTCATGAAACAGTTAAAAATAGGTCTATTTATCTTAATGTGTGGCGTAGGCGTGTTAGTTGCCCTTGCCTATTTCCCGCTAACATCAGAGACGGGGCAACGTATTCAAGCCAAAGTAATTTCGAACACGCTTACTCAATCCTTAGATGGGCACAGGCGTTATCTGACGGTTCAGACAAAAGATAATGACGTATTTCGGCTCTCTATTGCTCCTACCACAGACTGCCCTATTGATTCTGTGGTCGCGCTTGATACATTAAACAATCAAATAACCGGACAAAGCAGTTATCAGTTCATCCACTGTCGAGCTGCACAGTAGCCATCGATGCAACAACGGTATTCGTAAAGCAACTGTATTCGCAAAAGCAACAGTAATCGCTCTACCACTGTATTCGCTAAAACAGTAAGAATCGCTAAAACAACAAGAATGGATATAACAATAATGAATCAGCCACTCATCTCACCACAACAACTTCAACAACGTTTGCTAGCAGAAGACAATATCATCATCCTCGACGCCAGCATCGAGTTTCAAATTCCAAGCGAGTCAGAAAAGATCAAAGGACAAATGATTCCTGGTGCTATTCGTTTTGACTACGACAAAGACTTTTGTAACAAGCACACTCTGCTTCCTCACATGTTTCCGAGCGAAAAACACTTCAACACTCGCGCAAAAGAAATTGGCATCAATCAAGACAGTACGATTGTGGTTTACGATAACTCCGGAACCTTCGCTTCTCCTCGTGCGTGGTGGATGTTTATGGCAATGGGACACAACGATGTATTCATCTTAGATGGCGGTTTGCCAGCTTGGATCGAAGCCGGTTACGCGACCGAGACTGACTATCGCACCGAAGTAAAAGCGGGCAATTTTGAAGGCCATATTCAAGACAACTACTTTGTCAGTGCTCAGCAGATTGAAGGTTACTCAACTGACAAGAGCGCAAACATTGTAGATGCTCGTTCTCAAGCTCGTTTCGATTCAGAAGTTCCTGAACCACGTGAAGGCTTGCGTAGTGGCCATATACCGAATTCTATTTGCCTACCATTTGCCCAAGTACTCAAAAACGGCAAGTTAAAGTCCCAAGAAGAGCTTATTGATATCTTTTCAACGCTAGAATTAACGCCTTCTCAACCTATGTTCTTTAGCTGTGGCTCTGGCGTAACAGCTTGCATCATATTATTAGCCGCTAAACTCGCTGGCTATAACGGTGAAATGGGTGTTTACGATGGTTCATGGACGGAATGGGGTGCTAACGACAAACTCCCTATCGCCGTGACTAAAAAGTAATTCAACTTCGCTTAATGCAACTATTAGAATATACTGCGCATGCATAAAGAGCTTACTGATAATGATGGCCCCACGTCTCATGAAGTAAGCCTCTATGTCGCAGTCAAAGCTATGTTCATTTGAGACCAAGACTCGATTCACGCCGTTTGATTTGTAACCCACATCAACTTGCTAACCATAATTCGTGATTAATCATAAACTAATCGTTATCGACGTTATGAATACTAATTTTTCACTCAAGAATCTCTGCTCGTAGTCGTTACACTATTTAATCATTAATACTTTCATCATTGATGTTTGTATTTTTCGTTGCATGAATCGCGCTGACAACCCAATAGTTTGTCACTTGCAGTCTGTTAAAAGTAGTAACCAACAAAGGCATCTCATGGCTCTATTTAAGCAAAATATCTGGTCGCTGTACGCGTTTGTCGTACTACTGACCCTGATACTTTTCGCCGCGTTGGGAATAACAAACTGGAAAGCAAACAGAGACGACTTCATAGAGCAGCAACACATTCAGGTTGAGCTTTTTTCTAGCTCCGTCAACTCGCTGCTGACCAGTCAAGAAGCCTTGTTAGAAGTGGTTGGCCATCAACTGGCTCAACAGTCTGATTTCACACGTACTGCATCTATCCAGATTAGGCCAATATTAGACAAGCTACTTGAGACCCACCCTGCGATAGCAGCGTTTGGCTTGTTGAACACCGACGGTGATTACCTCTCGATTAGCTCAAATCTCGAACTTGCGAATCAAAGGAACTTGCTGCAATACCCGCCAACCAGAGGCTCCTTCCTAGACACCCTATCAAGCAGTAGCATGGTGCTTGGCCGTACCTATTTTCAAGATTCGTTGAATAGCTTAGTCATCCCGCTGAGAAAATCCATTTCAATCGATGGCAAGAAAACCGATGCAGTAATGACCGCAGGGCTACGATTAGACGCAACGATCGTATTTGAAAATAATGCTCACGCCGGAAGTTTCAATACACTAAGCCTGATCAGAAAAGACAGCTATCGCCAGTTTTATTCAAGTGATATTGAATCTGAGAGTGCCTATTCCTCTCCAGTCGGCAAAGATGTCATACAGCGTATTGCAAGTATCTTTACCGACCACTTCGGAATTAGCGTACAAGAAGCGATGAATGGGCAAGAAACCTATTCTTTTGTCGTCGACGATGAAGAGTACCACTCTTTGATGAGCGCGAAATACATCCCAAACTACAAATTATGGGTGGTAGGACGTACGGATCTAACTCACGTCGATAGTATATTCATACAAGAGTTCAGCATTCTTTTCGTTGCCTTTATTTTTCTTCAGTTTGGTTTCTACTTTTTGGTTAAGTCGATTGCCAAGAATGAACAACGGACTCGTAGCCAACTCATTTATCAGGCGAACCATGACCCTTTAACCTCTCTGCCAAACCGTTTGTACATGCGTAGAAACATTGGTAAATGGATTGACGATGAGTCAGAGCCGTTTTCGCTGTTGTTTATCGATATCGATAACTTTAAATGCGTCAATGACACCCACGGGCATGACTTTGGAGATAAGGTTCTCAAACAGATCGCTTTGCGTTTGATGAGGTTCCGATCTCGCCTCAGCCTATTGGTACGTGAATCCAGTGATGAGTTTTTGTTCTTGACGCCCTTGTCGAATGAAGCTGAAATTAAACGACTCGCCAAGCGCATTATTGAAGTGCTTTCTCAACCTTATGAAGTTGAAAGCGCTCAGTTTTTGTTAGGTTGCAGCATCGGCGTAGCGCGTTTCCCAGAACACGGAAAAGATCTGGATAGCCTGTTACGTTCTGCCGATATTTCAATGTACAAAGCGAAACAGCAGCAAAACTCGTACAGTATTTTCACAACGGAAATGCAAGATGCTCATCTCTACAAAATGAAAGTAGAACAAAGGCTACGCATCGCTATCGAGAAACAAACGCTGTTCATGGTTTTCCAACCGCTGGTTCGTGCAAATGAAAGTATTCATGGTGTAGAAGCACTCGTGCGCTGGATTGATGAGGAATTGGGTTTTGTTCCGCCAGATGTCTTTATACCGATAGCAGAGAACACGGGTTTAATGCAAAAACTGGGGACTTTTATTATTGAGTCCAGCATTATGCAGATCGCCCACTTGCACCGAACAACAGAACAAAAGATCGGGCTGTCGATCAACATATCAGTGCGTCAGTTTTCTCATCAATCCTTCTCTGAGCACTTGTTCGCGACACTAGAAAAGTATCAACTCTCTCCTAGCTGTGTAACGCTAGAAATTACCGAGAGCTTGTTCATTGAAGATGTGACTTTGGTGAAACCGACTTTTGAAGCCCTCAAAGAGAAGAATATAAAGATCTCTTTAGATGATTTCGGGACAGGTTATTCATCACTAGGTATGTTGAAAGCACTGCCTATCGATGAACTTAAAATCGATAAGAGCTTTATTGAGAACATTGCTGTCGATCAGCAGTCACTCACCATGGTGCAAAACATCATCGCAATCGGTAAGAACTTCGGCATGGTGGTATTAGCAGAAGGCGTAGAATCAAACGAACACTTCGCAATTCTAAAGGCATGTGGATGTGACTTAATGCAAGGCTATTACTTCTCTCGCCCTATTCCTTATGATGAGCTGGCTACTCACCTAAACAAGAAAGTGACCGAGCACGCGGAATGTTCTGTTTAAGAACGTGAGTTAAATAGACGAGCTAAATAAGGTAGGCGGCTAAACACCTACCTTATTTTCTAGGTATTTTCTGTTCAGTTATTTATTCATTTCACTTTTTATTCATTTCACTATGCATAACATCGATCAACTGCCCGGAAGGATCTCCTGATAATTCCCAAGTAAAAATGCCGCCTAGGTCTGATTTCTTCGCCCATTCTGCCTTTGCTTTAATAGAACGCTGATCTTCAAAAGATATGAATACTTTTTTATCTGGGTTCCACAAATAAGGTGCTTGAGCTTGCTCATCATACTTATACTCATAACCTTGTTTACTGCTGTAGTTATTCATAAGATCCCAAAACATGAAGTAACCGTTTTCACCGGTACCAAACTGCGCCCCTTGTTCAGAAACTAGGTCACCTTTAGGCAGCTCTCCAGCAAAGTCTTTTGTCCCTTGCCAGCCTCGACCATAAAAAGCCGCCCCGATCACGAGCTTCTCGCTAGGAATACCTTGCTCTATCATCTGATTAATGAAGACATCAGCTCCCATTCCCCACCAACTGCGCTCTGTGGCATGTAAGTTTGTTGTGTGACCTGTTTGAGTTCCCCAGCCTCCGAGGAAGTCATACGTCATCGCAAACATGTTCGTCAAATATGGGCTAGCTGCGTTCCAGTCAATTTGAGCTGCCTTAGCACCAACACCGACAGCCGTTGAAAGCTCGTAATCTCTTTGAGTCGTCTTTGATAGAGCGTCCAAATCACTTCTGATTGTTTTTACTAAAAGTGTGAAAGCTTCACGCTCTTGCGCTTTCTGCTCATCCGTTAGTTTAGTCTCTGGGTTCCAAGGCGAAGTGGTTAAGCCGCCGCCTCCTGGGTATTCCCAATCAAGATCAATACCATCAAAGAAGTCGTATTTTTGGATCAACTCAACAGCAGTTCTTGAAAAGTGCGCAATGGCTTGAGGATCTTTCGCCATCGCATGGAAAGGTTCAGACATTGTCCACCCACCAAATGATGGCAAGATTTTGATATTTTGATTGTCGGCCTTCAGTTGAGCTAACTGGGCAAAGTGACCTCTGTAGGCGACATCAACATCCACGTCTCCGAAATCGACTTCTAACGCAGCTTCTTTATCCACAATAATCGCGGTATATGGTTGTTTGTCTGCACATTGCTGCTGAATTTGTTTTTGGACGGGCTCACCAGCACCGCTATGAGGACCACACATGCTCAAGAAGGCGTAAATAATATGTGAGAGCTTGTCTGCAGGTATGTCGTCAACGGTATAAGGGTTGTCTTTATTCAGATATTGCCAATCCGCAAAATACCCTGCGACGACTTTATCATCGGCATGTACTGTAGGTGTGAGCATACAAGCCGTGGCTATTGAGCTAAGCCCAAAGATAGAAATAGATTTAAAGATAGAACTTGATTGGTCACTGTTGCTAGAAATAGCGTGTGTGATAAATGACAGTTTCATAATTATCTCCTTTAGTGTGGCTTAACATTAAAGAGTGATAATTCTTTCAACCGCTGAACAAATTCACTATTCGAGTCATGTCTAATAGTTATCCCCCTTATTGCACTGGTTTCATTAGGGGGATTTTCCATGATTACTCAAATAGTGAATTCAACGAAGCACAAATATCTTACTATTCACTGCCGTATGGTTTATTCACGCTAAGTTGTTCGTCCAAATTAAGTACCGTTAAAGCATTACTTACGCTGGTTGCGATCACGTCTACCACGCCGGTTCTTAGTGCACCTAACAAAGCGAGTGGTTTACTGTTCTCGGCTGCAATGGCAATGACTTCTGCAATTGGGCGGAATTCTTCCAAGGCCAAACCAATCACACGGTCACTCATTACTGTGTTTGCTGTTTTACCGTGAACATCGAAAAAGTCATAACCCGCAAAGTCACCGACGACTCCTTGCAATAAACGAGATTGAACGACCTCACCTGCGGTAAACCAACCTAAGTCGACCATATAGCTGTTTTCACTCATATCACCGATACCGACTAATGCAACATCGGCTTTTCGAGCGAGATCGAGTGTCTGCTTAACGGTGCTGTTTTCCATAAATGCGGTTTTTTGCGCTTTATTCTCGGCATAAGCCGGCGCGTATAAGGTTTCAGAAGATCCACCGTACTTTTTGGCTAGCTGCCTGCATATATGGTCGGCATTAAACATACCGCCTCTTGGGTGAATACCGCCGATACCACACACGAATTTACAGTCTCGTGGCGTAATTACGCCAGTGTGGTGAGCAACAGACGATACGTTTCGCCCTTGCCCTACTGTCACCACCATACCGTTTTTCAGTGTACTGGTAAGATAGTTAGACACTAAACCGGCTACTTGGAGTCGTTGCTTCTCTTCATTCGGTTGGTCTAGTGCCACAAGCGCACGCTTTACACCAAATCGTTCGATCAAACGTTGCTCGATCTTCGCACTAAAGACAGGGTGGTATTTCACGGTGATCTCAACAATGCCCTCATCTCGGGCTTGCTTGAGCATTCGACCAACCTTTGCACGGGAGATAGAGTACTTTTTAGATATCTCTTCTTGCGTGGCACCATCTTGATAATAAGCAACCGCGACTTCAGTGAGGAGATCAGTGTTTTCTTCGGAAACATCTTGGATATTCTTACTCATATACCACTCAACCAATATTTAACAATTATTTTACCTGCTTGAAGAACAAATGTTCGATGCTTAAGCAAGTGATACACAAGTTTACACCCCGAACATATGTAACAGCAAGGTACATTTGCTCATTGTCATAACCATGGTTTTGTTGTTGATTAATTCACCTCACTTTGCTCGTTAAACGTTTGCTTGCATACCCCATGATTACTAGAGTGAAATATATTTGACTGAAGTCACCATACAGCACTATTTACCGTTGACTTTGGGGCTAGATCGGATAAATATGGCTACATCATTTACTCATCGAGCGATCAAATGTTCTGTGCAAATATTCGTTCGGAGAAAAATTTAAATTAATGTAAGTTTGGCTCACTGGTACAACCATTGAGAACTTCATTAGTTAGCTTGCAAATGCCCACACCTCTCCCATTAATGAGGTGTTATGCGATACATAGGATGATCAAAATGAGCAATAAATTAGAGCAACTTCGTAAACTAACAACTGTTGTAGCTGACACTGGCGATATCGAAGCTATCAGCAAGTACACTCCTGAAGATGCAACAACTAACCCATCTCTAATTCTTAAAGCTGCTCAAATTGCTGAGTACGCTCCTCTAATCGATGCTTCTATCGAATACGCAAAAGCGCAAAGCGGTGATAAAGCACAGCAAGTTCAAGATACTTGCGACATGCTTAACGTGAACATCGGTAAAGAAATCCTAAAAGTTGTACCTGGCCGTATCTCTACTGAAGTCGATGCTCGTCTTTCTTACGACATGGAAGGCAGCGTTGCTAAAGCTCGTCAACTTATCAAAATGTACAACGACGCTGGCATCACTAACGACCGCATCCTTATCAAACTGGCTTCTACTTGGGAAGGCATCCGCGCTGCTGAAATCCTAGAGAAAGAAGGCATCAACTGTAACCTAACGCTTCTATTCTCTTTCGCTCAAGCTCGTGCTTGTGCTGAAGCTGGCGTATTCCTAATCTCTCCTTTCGTAGGTCGCATCATGGACTGGTACAAAGCGAAAGAAGGTCGTGATTTCGAAGCTTCAGAAGATCCAGGTGTAATCTCAGTTTCAGATATCTACAACTACTACAAAGACCACGGTTACAAAACTGTTGTTATGGGCGCAAGCTTCCGTAACATCGGCGAGATCCTTGAACTTGCTGGTTGTGACCGTCTAACTATCGCTCCTCAACTTCTAGCAGACCTAGAAGCAGCAGAAGGCGAAGTAGTTGAGAAACTTATCGACTCTAACGGTACTAAAGAGCGTCCAGCAGCGATGACTCACGCTGAGTTCCTATGGGACCACAACCAAGATGCAATGGCTGTTGAGAAACTGGCTGAAGGCATCCGCAACTTCGCCGTTGACCAAGGCAAACTAGAAGACATGATCGCAGCTAAGCTGTAATCACTCTCACCAAATTCAAATAGGGGAACGTTCAGTTCCCCTACTTTTATCAATTTTGTTTTTCTTAATTTTTATTCGGAAGTTCTTATGAATCAATCTCCTCAAAACAGAAAGCATCTAGCTAACGCTATTCGTGCTCTAAGCATGGACGGCGTACAACAAGCAAACTCTGGTCACCCAGGCGCACCTATGGGTATGGCTGACATCGCTGAAGTACTTTGGCGTTCTCACTTAAACCACAACCCAGCAAACCCAGAGTGGGCTGACCGCGACCGTTTTATCCTGTCTAACGGCCACGGCTCAATGCTGATTTACTCTCTGCTGCACCTAGCAGGTTACGAGCTTTCAATTGAAGATCTTAAGAACTTCCGTCAACTGCACTCTAAGACTCCAGGTCACCCAGAGTACGGCTACGCACCAGGCATCGAAACAACGACTGGTCCTCTAGGTCAAGGCATTACTAACGCTGTTGGTATGGCTATGGCTGAGAAAGCGCTAGCTGCTCAGTTCAACAAAGAAGGCCACGACATCGTAGACCACTACACTTATGCATTCATGGGTGATGGCTGTCTGATGGAAGGTATTTCTCACGAAGCATGTTCTCTAGCAGGTACGCTTGGTCTTGGTAAGCTGGTTGCTTTCTGGGATGACAACGGTATCTCTATCGATGGCGAAGTTGAAGGTTGGTTCTCTGACGATACACCTAAGCGTTTCGAAGCTTACGGCTGGCACGTAATCCCAGCGGTAGATGGTCACGATTCTGACGCTATCAACGCAGCGATTGAAGCGGCTAAAGCAGACCCTCGCCCTACTCTAATCTGCACTAAAACAGTGATTGGCTTTGGTTCTCCAAACAAAGCAGGTACGCACGACTGTCACGGTGCTCCACTAGGCGCTGAAGAAATTGCAGCAACACGTAAAGAATTAGGTTGGGAGCACGGTCCTTTTGAAATTCCGTCGGAAGTTTACTCAGAGTGGGATGCGAAAGAAGCAGGCGCAGCTAAGGAAGCAGCGTGGAACGAGAAACTTGCAGCTTATGAAGCAGCATACCCTGAGCTGGCAGCTGAATTCAAACGCCGCGTAAACGGTGACCTACCAGCTGAGTGGGAAGAGAAAGCATCGGCAATCATCGCTGATCTTCAAGCTAACCCAGCAAACATCGCATCACGTAAAGCATCTCAAAATGCTCTAGAAGCGTTCGGTGCTATGCTACCAGAATTCATGGGCGGCTCTGCTGACCTTGCGCCTTCTAACCTAACTATGTGGTCTGGTTCTAAGTCTCTTGAAGCGAACGACTTCTCTGGTAACTACATCCATTACGGTGTACGTGAATTCGGTATGACGGCTATAATGAACGGTATCGCTCTACACGGTGGTTTCGTACCATACGGCGCAACGTTCCTAATGTTCATGGAATACGCGCGTAACGCTATGCGTATGGCTGCTCTGATGAAAACTCAGAACATCCAAGTTTACACGCATGACTCTATCGGTCTTGGCGAAGATGGTCCAACTCACCAACCAGTTGAGCAAATCGCTTCTCTACGTCTAACTCCAAACATGAGCACATGGCGCCCATGTGACCAAGTTGAGTCTGCTGTTGCTTGGAAACTAGCAATCGAGCGTAAAGATGGTCCTTCTGCACTTATCTTCTCTCGTCAAAACCTTGCACAACAAGATCGTGACGCTGAGCAAGTAGCAAACATCGCTAAGGGTGGTTACATCCTGAAAGATTGTGAAGGCAAGCCAGAGCTTATCCTTATCGCAACGGGTTCTGAAGTTGAGCTAGCGGTTAACGCTGCTGCTGAGCTAACGGCTGAAGGTAAGAAAGTACGCGTAGTTTCTATGCCTGCTACTGATGCGTTCGACAAACAAGACGCGCAGTACCGTGAGTCTGTACTTCCATCTGACGTAACGGCACGTATCGCTGTAGAAGCTGGCATCGCTGACTTCTGGTACAAGTACGTTGGTTTCGGTGGCAAGATCATCGGTATGACAACGTTCGGCGAGTCTGCACCTGCAGGTGAGCTATTCAAGATGTTCGGTTTCACTACTGAAAACGTAGTAAACACAGCGAAAGAGCTTCTAGCTTAATCTTGAATACACTGTCTCGCCCTTAAATGGGTTGATGCATACAGAAAGCCCCGCATCAAAATGCGGGGCTTTTTTGTCTTTTCTCTCATTCGGATTAAATCTAACGGCTATTTTTCTTCGAAACGCTTTGCCAGTTGGTAGAACTCATTGACTTGTTCTTTTAGCTCTGTGGAGTGGTCTTTCACTGAATGCGTAGCAACCAAATTTTGTTCTGCCGTAGACGCGATAGACTGCATATGCAGATTGAAAGTCTGAAACCCTTTGAGGGCGAGTATTCATTCCACTCTCAAAAAGGTGATGATCTGAAAAACAGTATGACTCGCAAGTTGGTGATCCCAGCGGGTGATTCTGCACTGCTGTCTTTCAAAACTTGGTATGAGATTGAAAAAGACTACGACTTTGCTCGCGTGCTAATCAACGGACAAGCCATTGCAGGAAACATTACCTCAATGGACGATCCATACAACACGGGCCTCGTTCCTGCTATTGTCGGCGAATCTGGCGGATGGGTCGACGCTGAGTTCGACGTTTCACAATGGGCAGGCCAAGAAGTGGAACTGTCTTTTGAATACATCACCGATGGCGGCTTAGCAATGGAAGGCTTCTATTTAGATAACCTTGCTGTTGTTGTCGATGGTGAAGTGACCTCAATAGACGATGGTGAAAGCAACTCCACCTTCGCCCTTAATGGTTACAAGCTGAGTAATGGATTCCATCAAGCGCAGCACTACTATCTATTGCAATGGCGCAGCCACATGGATGTTGATGAAGGCCTAGCGAACATCAAACGCATGGGACAACTGATGTCATTCGACCCTGGCTTGATCATTTGGTACGTCGACGAATCACTCACCGACAACTGGGTAGGTAAACACCCTGGTGAAGGTTGGTTAGGCGTGGTCGATGCAGACCAAAATGCCATGGTGTGGGCAAACTCTGGTGAAGCGGCTCAAACACGCTACCAAGTTCGAGACGCAGCGTTTTCACTCAAAGATCATACTCCAATGCGTCTTGTAAACAGCGACAACGATGTACTCGAAGATACCAGTTTGGTTGGCAATGCTAGCTTCTCGGATGACCAAGATTACACATCGCCTCAAGCGCCTGATTCAGGACGCATCCTGACGGAGTTTGGTTTAGCGGTCGATATTGTGAATCAGAGTGATAACAACGAATACGGTGTGGTTCGCTTATCTAAAGTAAGCCAACACAACATCGTTCCTACTGCGAACTTCGAGCTTAATGTGACTGGTCTGACTGTTTCTGCAAACAACTTCAGCTCAGACCAAGACGGTGAGATCGCCCGTTACCTATGGGACTTTGGGAACGGCACAACAAGTAACGAAGTGGCACCAACTTGGTCTTACGAGCAAGCGGGCGAATACACGGTGAACTTGACTGTTGTCGACGACAAAGGCGCTACCGCTTCATTTAGCTCCGTAGTGAGTGTTGAATCTCCAAACGCCCTTCCAGAAGCGAGCGCGAAGTACATTCACTTGGGCCGCTGGGTAACCATGTGGTCTACAAGTTCAGACAGCGATGGTCGTATTGTTGATACCGAGTGGACACTTCCAAACGGAAAGGTGAAACGAGGTCGCACATTCACGTCAATCTTCCCTTCATACGGAAAGCACGAGGTGACACTGAAGATAATCGATGACCAAGGTGGGATTACCACTAAGACAATTTTGGTCGACCTGTAAATCATCGCTGGCTCTGTCATGCGTATTTACAACACAAGCTTAAGTACTGTTGTCACAGGATATAAGCCAAGACAGCAGTTTTAAGAAAACGTTATTATTTAAGCCGTAAGCAAAAGCCCTACCTTATTGGTAGGGCTTTTTATTGGTCGCAGTTCGAGATACTAGGGTTTTAATCACAGTAACAAATTTACTGAACCACCATTCGATGAGCCATTACACAGGCTGCTTTTGAATACGCGATTTACGAGCACTGAATGCGAACAGCAAGATAACAGCTAACACGAATGGTAATACGTAGATATTGAGGTTCTGCCACCCTGCTGTCGATTCTAGCCAGCCAGAGAGCATCGCTGTAATCGTCACACAGCCAAAGACAATAAATTCATTAAACGCTTGTGCCTTAGCTTTATTCTGCGATTGGTAGGACTGACTAAACAAACCTGTTGCCGCGATAAACATAAAGTTCCAACCGACACCAAGCACAACTAGAGCCGCTCTGAAGTGCCAGATAGATTCGCCATGAATGTTAATCGCGATACAGACGACGAACAGAACCCCGCCTGCCAAGATCATCATTCTTGAGCCAAACTTCTCGATAAGTGAACCAGTAAAGAATGCAGGAACAAACATCCCCAATACGTGCCACTCAATGACGCCCGCTGCTTTGGTAAAGTCAAAGCCACAACCAATCATTGCCAATGGCGTTGCTGTCATCAGGATATTCATCACCGCATAAGCGACCATGGCAGCAAACACTGCGCCAATAAAGTTAGGCGCTTTTACTATCACACTGAGAGGATCGGATTTAGGTGCCTGACTATTAAAAGAGACTTTTGGAAACTGAATTGTTTGTAAGATGAGTAACGCAAGAATGTTCAATCCAATCAAAGAAGCAAAAGCACCAATGTACAAGCCATCTTGCGACCACTGTTGCGACATAATCGCCAAATTTGGTCCTAATACCGCGGCTAAAACGCCACCAGCCATCGAGATAGAGATCGCTCGGTGACGGGCATTTTCATCACACACCTCGATTGCAGCAAAACGATAAAGCGTGCCAAAACCTATGCCTATCCCAAGTAAGAACGTAGCGAAACAAAACAGATAGAAATTTTGCTGAGACAGTGCGTAGGTGGCAAGACTAGCTCCTGTAATGCCAACCACATTACCAATGCTAAATCCTCTCTTTCTCCCTAACTTGCCTGAAATTAAAGATGCAGGAATAGTGGCTGCCATTAGACCCAAAAACTGCAGTGCAACCGGCAAGGTGATCATGCTGACACTGGGTGCAATCTGCTTACCGATCAAACCAATCACAGAGATCAGTAATATGTTACCCGTCATCAACAAGGCCTGACACAGTGAAAGCAGCCAAACATTTCTATTCATCTTCGTTCCTAAATATGAGCACAGTTGGTCAATAGACCAAAAATTCAACAAAGTCGCAACACTTTGTTACTCATAGCAACTCTACAAAGCGACCAATAGACCAATATACCAATATAAAGTGCTACCACCACATGACTTTGATTAGCGTTACTTAAGACGCTAGAGTTGAAATTATCATTACTTAAGATAATAATAATTTTCTGTTATTTATTGGCTTTGTTATTTATAGGCTTTAGTATTTGAAGGTGAGTATGATTAATCCACTTTGGCTCAATACGTTTAAGACTCTGGTTGAAGTTGGCCATTTCACCCAAACGGCAGAAAAGTTGTATATGACACAACCTGGAGTCAGCCAACACATCAAGAAGCTTGAACAAGCTTGTAATTGTGACCTGCTATCTCGAGAAAACAAGAGCTTCGAACTGACCGAACAGGGTCGGATTATGTATCGCTATGCGATCAAACTAGAGAAAGACCAAGAAGATCTTTTTGAGTCTCTGAGTTTTGATAACCCTTATGCTGGGCAATGTCACTTGTCTTGCTCTGGCTCACTCTCTTTGCGTCTGTATCCCAAGCTTCTTGAACTTCAACAGCAACACCAAGAGCTCAGCATTAACTTAGAAGCCGCTCCAAACAAAAAGATATTGAATGACCTAAGCGAAGGCACTACCGATATCGGCATTGTTAGGCATTCCCCGAACGACAGCTACTACCAAAGCCAAGTCATCGGCAAAGAAGCACTGTGTCTTATTGTTCACCACAGCCTTGCTGATTTAGAGATAACGCCGCAAGTATTGAATGACATTGGCCTGATTGCCCACCCAGATTCTGCACATTATCTGTCTTTGTATTTCGACCTTTGCGGAGATAAAGACTTAGCGAACATCAACGTTAATGAGATACCAAGATCTGGCTACATCAATCAGCTTCACCAGATCTTGCTACCCGTATCAAAAGGATTAGGTTTTACCGTGTTACCGGCTGGCGCGGTTGAACACTTCCCAGATAGAGACAAGCTACACGTTGTGCCGCCAAAGGTAGAAGTAGAGGAAACGCTGTATCTGGTTCAAAAACGAAACCGAAAACTGCCGCACCGTTACGATACGGTTGTTGAGCTAATCAAACAGAACGTGAGTCGTTAGTTCGGTATAGATAGATTTAAAGCCTTTAGCTAGCTCGGTATTTCGCTATAAGAGCTAAAGGCTTTAATGTTGAAGTGATATTTATAAAAGACAACTACTCAGAAGCGCCAAGCCCCTCTTTTGCTCGTTCAAAGTCATAATTATCTAACGCACTTCGAACATCTTTGAGAACAACAGAATGTGGATACTGTGCCAGTAACTCAGTCACATATTGAGTTGCATCGTTATCATAAGCATCCAGCAGTGATAGCAACTGAGCATGCTGTTCTGACGTGATGCTCGGTGAATCAGAGGTATCAGCAAGACTCGCATCGGCTTCTTCAGTACTTGTCGTATTGAATCCCCCAACACCAGACACATCAAAGCTGATCTCAACTGCTTTAATCAGTTCGATTAACCCAAGTTCGCCTTGCTTAAGATCTGCTTCATCACACGCCTTGTTATGCGCTTTGCTTTCTAAATCACTGAGTAACTCTGCCAATCGCAATCCACCAATCGAAGCTGCCATGCTTTTTAAGGTATGTAGATTACGCTCTAACGTCTCCCAGTCGCCTTGTACTAAGTTATCAAAAGCATCCGACATAATGTCTGGCGATCCTTGGCAGAACCTATCAAGCATTTTGGCTTGCAGCTTCACATCATGATAAGTCAGTTGCTCAAACCTCGACTGAGAGAAAACAGGCGGCTCAATTTGGGGATCGGAGTGCAATTCCGCACTCTCACCAGAATCACCTGTCTGGATCGCATCTGAAGAGGTGTCTGATGGCGCTCGACCTTCAACTAAGACCTCAGGAACAATGTATCGAGTAATCAAAGACATCGCTTTATCAATAACAATAGGCTTATCCAAGAAGTCCGTGATGCCCGACGCCCTCGCTCGTTGTTTCGCATCATCAAAAACATTGGCTGACATTGCAATAATCGGTACATCTATATCGAATTCACGAATCAAACGGGTAGCTTCAAAGCCGTCCATAATCGGCATTTGAAGATCCATGAAGATTATTTCGTAGTCGTTGTTTTTAGCTAACTCCAGCGCTTCCTTTCCGTTTTCAGCAAGATCGGCATTTAATTTAGAGCGACTGAAAAATGCTAAGGCGAGATCTTGGTTCAGCTCATTGTCTTCAACCAATAGCACTCTTTGCCCTTTGAACTCTATCTGATAATCCAGTTGCAACTCTTGAGCTTTGAAGTCGGCTAACGCATCCGAGCTTGAGCGTGGCAATGTCAGTACAAAGGAGAACTCACTGCCTTGCCCGTAAACACTCTCTACCGTAATTTGACTGCCCATCGCATGAACTAATTTCTGGCTAATGTTGAGCCCAAGCCCTGTACCGCCAAACCGACGTGTCGTTGTGGTATCCGCTTGGCTAAAGGCTTCAAACAGCTTGTGACGGTTCTCATCCGAAATGCCTATCCCGGTATCCATCACACTCACTCTCATGGTTAGGCTGCTGTCGTTCGAGTCAACATGCTCCATCGTTAATGCTACGCTGCCTTGTTCCGTAAACTTAATCGCGTTGCCCACAAGGTTGAGTATGACTTGGAACAACCTCAAGGGATCGCCTTGCAGTGGCGTGTCTAACTCTGGGTCGATGACCATCGACAAATTGAGTTGTTTCTCAGCTGCTTTCGACTCCATTAGTTCAATCACATCTTTAAAGGTCGTTACGGGATCAAACGGGACGTTATCAATAACAAGTTGTCCAGCTTCTATCTTTGAGAAATCAAGGATGTCATTGATGATACCGAGTAACGAATGGCCAGAACGGTGCACTTTCTCAATATAATTTCGAGCGACAGGATTAGATATTTCGCCAATCGCCAGATAAGACAAGCCAATAATGGCGTTCATTGGGGTTCTTATCTCATGGCTCATATTGGCTAAGAATTCCGATTTAGCTTGGCTCGCCAAATCGGCTCTCTGTTTCTCTTCTTCCAATTGTTCGTTAAGGCGCTTCATTTCTGAAATATCGAATGCCCAAAATAGTGTGGCGACTTCACCATCAATCTCAAAAAGATAGTAACTGACCAAAGCAACAAATCGGGTTCCATCAGACTTTCTGAGTACTAACTCCCTATTTTCAACTTTACCGTTAAGGTCGAGCTCTTCATGCACGCCATCACGAACGCTCAGCGAGTCATGGATAGCGGCAACGTCGATAGAAGACAACGCCTGATCTTCCACGCCAAACAAACGTTTTGCCGTATCGTTCGCGTAACGAACCTCTTCTTCAAATACCACGCTGGCTGCAATTGGAGAGCTATTTAGCATGTTGTAGAGTTGGTTCTGCGCCTTTTCCAGAGCTTCGGTTGCTTCCTTAGCAATACTGATCTGCTTAGTTAATTTACGATTCCAGAAAATAATAAGAAGAAGGATCACCAGAGAAAAAACCGAAATGGTGTAAACCAATTGATAATCAACTCTTTCTATCGCTTTGGGTGCAGCCCATTTTGCAGAGATCTTCTGGTGTTCTTCAGCTGAGATACTGCCTATCGCTTTGTTCACAATAGACAACAGCAAAGGTTCAGATTTGATGACATGCAGAGTTGGCGACAGGAAGAAGTCTAATCGACCGATGATGCCAATTCCTCGATAGCCAAATGAGTCGATTAAGTAATTTAAGACGTCAACGGTATCAATCATCGCATCAAACTCACCCGATTCGACGAGCTCTAATCCATCATTAGTCGATGACACCATCGACCAATTGATCTCAGGGTAACTATCCACAATAGCTTCTGTGTTGGCTCCCCCTTCTAAAATACCTATTTTCCAACCTGCAGCTTCTTCTAAGACAAGGCTGTTCACATCTCGTCTTGAGGCAATAGCCAAACGACTAGAAAATAACGGCTTACCCGCCTTCACGCCCTCGCCAAGCGAACGATTCTCCACAGCGGCCGACACAAGGTGCACTTTTCTATGGTCAACGAGTCGTCGAGTCTCCTGCCAACTGCCGACATCAACATGTTCCAAGCGTAAACCTGTTTTCTGCTCGATCAGTTTTAGGTAATCATCGATCATGCCGATGTATTCCCCTTTGCTCGATACGGCTTCATAAGGCAAAGAGTTAGGATCAATACCGATTTTCAATACTGGATGAGATTTTATCCACTGACGTTCATTTTGACTAAGATTAAGAAGTTCACCGGCTAAACTGTTCGATTGATAAACATCTGAAATATAACGTTTTGCACCATCTCCGAATGAATCAAACTGCTCAATGGCAGGGAAATAAACATAACTTCCTTCCACGGAATCCACATCGAAATAGAACGTCATAAACCCAGCATTGGTGCTGCCCGTCTGCGTTTTATAGCCAACGCCTTTCGTTACGGATGACAATTTAGAGGTGTTTTTCTTGTCCAATGATGGCGTTGATACATCTCCTAGGAACCAAGATTCAAGCGGTCGCTTATTATTATCAGCCAGTGCCGAAATAACCATGAAAGTATTATCTGCATCAAATATGTCAAAAATCTTAGGCAATTCGTCAAAGCGATCATTAACAATAAAGTACGCTGAGATTTGAGCAATAATATCGGCCTTCTTCAGAACCGGAGTCAGGTCGTTCTTAATTTGTCTTCTAAGAATTGGCTCAAACTCCCCGTCTTCCCTTTTCAGGTTTGCCAATGCGGCATTGAAGCGGTCTCTTAGCTCAGCCCCCCTGAAATCCACGTAGATGGGATAACTGACTTTATAATCTTCATGGATCTGAATCTCGCGCATTTCAATAAACCGGGTATTGGTGACAAACCAGGTTAATACGCGCCTTTCTACCATCAGGAGATCAACATTTTGAGCTCTCAGTTGGGAAAACGCCGACTCTAAGCTGTCGAGATCATCTATCCGATCAATGCTCAATTGGCTTTCCAACACTTCTACGGAGTTTTTAATCGGCGATGTTTCATCGAACAACAATGCACCTAAGGACAAATTTTTTGCCGACTTCAAATCCAGCTTACGCCTCTTTAATGACACTGGCACAAAATCAACATCCATCACCTTGTCACTGACAAAGTGCAATGAAGAGTCATCAAGTTGAACGCCAGAAACAAATGATATTGAGTTGTTGTTATCGATAGCTTGACGAGCTGCAGTACGAGGCAAAGTGACAACATCACCCAATCTATACCCCATATCGTTCAATGCCCTTTGCATAATGTCATGCTCTAAGCCAACAGAAGTACTGTCTGGATACATGTAAGGCGGGTTGCCGAATCCAAATACACCTTTAATGGGAGAGCGATAAGGCGAGTCATCTAACCATTTAGATAAAATGCGGTTCTTTTTACTGATATCAAACGTTGCAATCTGTTGATTCAATAAGTTAAGCAGCTCATTGTCGTTTGAACGAATAACCATGGCTGCTTTGATGTTCTTCCAGCGATCAAGTACATGGTTGACCGCTAAATTCTCGACTCCGCTTTTATGAGCAAGATCCATGGTGGTTACAGGTTCAGCCAGTAAGCCATCAACCGACCCATCTTCTAATGCACGAATAGCATCAATGGCCGTATCGAATTCAACTCTCTCAATCGAACTAAGCTGCACGCCAGATCGCTTTAGGTCGATGCTTTCTCGAACCATGGCAATTCGCCTTTTGGCCTCTTGCTCTATTTTATTATTGAGATGATCTTCGGTAGGAAGAATGACGGCAATTTGGTACGAGATATAAGGATCAGTTTGAAGGAAACGTCCTCCTTCGCTGGGATCAAACTGTTGAAACGGAAACACATCGCCTTTCCCGTCTAACAAAGCTTGCTTTGCTTCAGCATGAGAATCTACGCTGATGAAGTTGGTTTTTACGTTGAAACGCTCTTCAAGATCGTAAGCCCAATCTCGAATAATCCCGTCGACTTTTCCGTCATCACCAATAAATGAGTAAGGATAATGACTGGATAGTGTAACAAACGTGATTTCACGATCAGGATCTTGCCATAGGTTTGGTTGTTGATCCGGAGCAGCCTCAGCGTTAACGCTAGCGGCACGAACAACGAATACAACAAACAAAATTATGGCGATGACATAACGCTTACCCCACTTACCCCACATCTGCCAGAGGTCACTCATCTTTGAACTTCTCTTTAATCTCTAGAATCTCTGGCAATTTAATGAAAAACAGATCAACGATAGTCGGGTCAAAATGCTTACCTTTCTGCTCAGTGATTAAAGCCAAAGCATCTTCGACACTCCAAGCTTTTTTATAAGGGCGCTCTGCGGTCAGGGCATCAAACACATCAGCAACAGCCGCAATTCTTCCAACCAATGGAATATCTTCGCCGGCTATCTGCTTTGGGTAACCACTGCCATCCCACTTTTCATGGTGATACTGCGCGACTTGAATGGCCATACGCATCAGTTTGGAATCGCCCTGCCTACCAAGGATTTCAACACCGAACTCGACGTGTTTCTGCATGGTAGTCCATTCATCGGCATCCAATTTCCCTGGCTTCAGTAACACACTGTCAGGAATGCCAATCTTGCCAATATCATGCATTGGTGCTGCATCACGAAACGTCTCGGCATCTTCGTCAGTCATTCCCAAGGCTTTAGCTAGCACTTCACAGTAGTGACTCATACGCTTAACGTGCATGCCTGTTTCATTGTCTTTAAATTCAGCAGCTCTACCCAGTATGTTCAGTGTTTCTAGCTTACCGAGATTGATCTCTTGAGTTTTCTCTTTTACCTGACTAAACAACGCGCGTTGTTGGTCATAAAGTGCGATATGCGTTTTCACACGCTGGAGTGCAATTGCAGGGGTTATCGGCTTGGTTAGGTAATCGACAGCCCCCAAGGAGAGCCCTTTTACTTCGGCTTCTGGACCAATTGTGGCGGTCACGAAAATGATAGGAATGTGAGCCGTATTCGGCTGAGCTTTAAGTTGGCGGCAAACCTCGTAACCATCAATGTCAGGCATCATGATATCAAGGAGGATAAGGTCTGGCTGCGGCACCATCTTCGCAATCTTGATACCAATGGTGCCGTTAATCGCCACTTTCACTTGATAGGTATCTTTGAGTATTGCCGTTAACACATCCAAGTTACTTGGGGTGTCATCTACGACTAACACTATAGGTTTCCGACTCATTGATACCTCGTATAAAAATCAAACAGTTATAACCATAGTGTAGAACGGTTTTCAGAGGTTAAGCAGAAAAAAAGCAATTGATTTTCAAAAATGAAGAGTAGATCTGTGAGTGACTTCAAACTGGCGTTATTAGAAGTACGACCAGTCAATATTACGTCAGTTAAGTTATTATTATACAAGGGGAATTACCTTTGCATTGCAACATTTCACTAACAACACAGATACTATCCGAAAACAAAAAGAGCTCCTCATATGGGAGCTCTTTTCGTTCAACGGCTAGAAAGCAAAACAACCGAGTTATTCAGTAATCTAACGACCAGAATAATACATACAGATTCGAACACCATCGAACTCACGAATCTCAAATGGGATCTCGTAGATAGACTCCATCACTGATTTTTCAACCACTTCCGAAACCTTACCCGACTTAACCACTTTGCCTTTCTTCATCGCGACAATGTTATCCGAGTAGCAAGAAGCGAAGTTGATGTCGTGAATCACGATAACGACCGCTTTATTGAACTCATGCGCCAAACGACGCAACGTCTGCATGATTTCAACCGAGTGTTTAATATCAAGGTTATTCAGAGGCTCATCTAAGAACACATAATCCGTATCTTGCGACACAACCATCGCGATAAACGCCATTTGACGCTGACCGCCACTCAACTCATCAAGGTATTTGTTTTGGATGTCAGTAATGCCAAGGTGTTCTAGTGCTGTATCGACGATCTTATGATCTTCGTCTTTCAAGCGACCTTGAGAGTGTGGGAAACGACCAAAACAGACCAATTCACGAATCGTAAATCGCATGTTGATGTTATTTGATTGTCTTAACACGGCAAGGTGCTTCGCTAGCTCTTTGGTATCCCACTCAGCCAGTAACTTATCGCCAATGACCACTTCACCCGCGTCGCTGTCGGTTAAGCGGCTCGCCATTGAAAGCAGTGTACTTTTACCCGCACCATTTGGGCCAATGATAGAAGTCACTTCGCCTTTCGGGAACATAGCACTGGCATCATCAACCACGAGTGACTTGCCATACTTCTTACTTAAACCTGTTAATTTAATCACTACTTACTACCTTTACTGAATTCTGGTGCGTAACAACAAGAACATAAAATACAAACCGCCGACCAAGTTAATAATCACACTCACAGTGGTTTCAAACGCCATCACTTTTTCGATAAACCATTGGCCAGAAACCAATAGCACGATCGCTAGTAAGCTGCTTGCGATGATAAGCACACGATGCTGATAAGATCGGAATATCTGGCGAGCTAAGCTTACGGTGATCAAGCCAAAGAACAGCACAGGGCCAACCAGAGCCGTAGACACCGCGACCATCACTGACACAATCACCAAGGTAATCTGAGTCAGTCGTTTGGTGTTCACACCCAGGCTTGTCGCGTTATCAACACCAAGCCAAAGTACATCAAGCTTAGGCGCCAACAACCAAAGGCCAAGCAAGCTCAAACCCAAAGGAATAAGGCTGAGGTAAACCAACTCGCCTTTCACGTTATTGAAACTTGCGAACATCACATTCTGCAGCACCGCGAACTCGTTCGGGTCAATCAACATCGCCAAGAAGTTAGACAAACTCGAGAATACGCTGCCACATACGATGCCTATCAACAGCAGTGTGAATACGTTGTTTCGCTTGCTCTTAAAGTAGAAATGGAACAGAGCAAACGAGAACAAGATCATCACAGTCACAGACATCGAAAAGTTTGCGATCGAGTCAATCACCCAGAAGCTAGCACTGCCAAACACAAACAACAGGACCGTTTGAACCAGCATATACAAGCTGTCAAAGCCCAAGATGGAAGGGGTTAGAATCCGATTATTCGTGATGGTTTGGAAAACCAATGACGATGCCGAAATCGCCACCGCCGCCAACACAATCGACAGCAGTTTTGGTAGGCGCAGAGACAAGAAGAACTCGTAGTTATCCCACGTCAGCCCCTGCCCGATGAATAGCGCTGTCATACCCAAAGACGCGATAGCCAGAATCGCAATTTTTACTGAATCACGCATTCGACTTGTCTCTCATGATTAGGTAAATAAAAATCATGCCACCAAAGATGCTGATTACCATCGAGATTGGAATCTCATAAGGGAAGATGACGATTCGAGCTAGCAGGTCACAAGCCAACACCAAGATCACCCCCCAGTAGGCAGTCCAAGGCAGAATCTTCTTCATGTTATCGCCCATCATCAGCGACACGATATTCGGCACGATAAGGCCAAGGAATGGGATAACACCAACGATCATCACCACAGAGGAGGCACTGATAGCCACTAACGCAACACCAATGAAGACGATCTTCTGATAATTCAAACCGATGTTTTTCGCGAAGCTCTCACCGATACTCGCCGCACTGAACTGGCTCGCGAAATAGTAAGCCAATACACAAGCAGGCACCGCGAGATAAAGGATTTCATAGCTGCCCTGCAACACGCTCGCAAAGTTCGCCATAGTCCATGCCGACATGGTTTGTACTAAGTCGTACTTATAAGCAATAAAGGTTGTTAGAGACGAAACAACGTTGCCATACATAATGCCAATCAAAGGCACCAATACCGCGTTCTTAAACTTGAGGTGTTGTAGGAAGCGAACCAATAGCATGGTGCCAAACACTGCAAACGCGAAGATAAAGCCTAAGTAGCTCCATTGCGCAGCATTGCCTAGCACTAGAATGCCGACAATGTAACCCAACATCGCACAGTCAATGGTGCCCATCGTCGAAGGCGCGGCAAACTTGTTCTGTACGATTTGCTGCATGATCAAGCCAGAAACACTCAATCCCGCTCCGGCAAGCACGATCGCGAGTAGTCGAGGAATCCGACTAACAATATAAATAGAATTGGCGTGTTGGTTGCCATTGAAGAAGTCACTAAAACTGATTTCAGCGACTCCAATCATCAATGACGCAACGCATAACACAACAAGAAATACAGCAGCTGCAATGGGTTTCAACATAGGAATAATACTAAAGATAGGTCTCGGGTAGCCCGTATAAAAAAGTGAAAAAGGGCTTATAAGAACACTCTTATAAGCCCGAAAATCTGATGGTTAGTAACTATTGAATCGTACGTTCAATGTCACTAAGCATTCTATGAATCGCTGTCACACCGCCACCAGCCAAATACCAAGCACTTGAATCAAGGTAAACGATATTGCCGTGCTGCGCTGCAGGTGTTGCCGCAACCAGTGGGTTATCAAACAGTTGTTGTGCGCGCCCTTCTGATTTACCAATCGCTTTTTCGCGGTCAAGCACGTAAAGCACTTCAGGTTTTGCATCAGCAATGTATTCAAAAGAGATTAGGTTGCCGTGTGTTCCTTTGATCGGAGCCACAGTTGCACTCTTTGATTCCACGAAACCAAAGTCATCAAAGATGATTGAGAAACGGCTGCCTTTGTTGAACATCGCAATGTTGTTACCGTTGTTCATTAGCATCATTGCTGAAGTTTCGTCAGACGCTACTTTGTCGTTTACCGCTGTGATAGAAGCTTGAGTCTCTTTAATGATCGCTTCGACTTCAGCTTGCTTACCAAAGATGTCGCCTAGCACACGCCAGTTTTGCTGAGCATCAGCCCAGTACTTGTCGCCTTCAATAGAAAACATGACAGTAGGAGCAATTTGTGCCAGTTTGTCGTAAACCTTAAGCATGCGGTTTTCCGCGATGATGATGTCAGGCTTCAACATGTAGATAGCTTCAAAATCAGGTTCGCTTAAAGAGCCTGTATTTGCCGTCGTATCTTTGTACGAAGCTAGGTAATCAGGCAGCAAGCTATGAGGCGCGCCAACTGGCTGTACACCAATTTTATCGAGCACGTCTAAGCTACCGTGGCCTAGAACCACCACTCGCTGTGGTACTTCAGTAAACTGCGCTGTGCCTTTCACATGCTCAATGGTGACGGTTTCCGCATGCGCGGTCATCATGAATGATGATGCTAGAACGATGGCAAGCCCGCTCAATAACTGGCGAACTGAATTGATTGTTTTCTTCATGTTTCTTCCTTTGCCATTGATACAAACCACCACTCATGACAATGAAAGTCACATTACTCATAGACGAGCATGGGGCGTACACAACTGCTAAATAACGATAATTTAAAGTCTGTCATTGGATTGACAACAAACTTGTAACGCAAGTGAGAACTATTATCAATTATATTTGCACTAAATTGGCGATACAACAACTTTATTATTCAGAAATGTAAAAGTGAGTATTCATATTTTGCGTAGTCAGGAGAGGTATTAGGAATCAGAAATATCAAAAAGACGCGAAGAGGAAAATACTCATCAACCTGAAGAAAAAAACAGATGGGGAAAGCACCCAAAAACCCTGTAATTACAACGCTGAACCCCAAAATCATGGATTGTAATTTACAATGTAAAGATCATATACAACAGAGACTTAATCATCACCAAATTAGCTGATCAATTAAACCCACTAATGACAACGAATACGAACAGCTGAAAAGACAAGACTCAGTCAGATATCATGGTCAAATCCCTGACCTTCGCTCATTTAACCTTCAGTAACCGATGGTAAATCACCCAAAAATATTTTTGAATTTAATTGAAAATAGGGTTGTAATTTTGAAAACTAGGCGTATAGTTCGCCACCTGGCTCTAATCTATAGAGCTGTTAATGCTAAAGTAAGTCCAAGTTCCACATAGACAGTTCTCGATTCCCTCGTTACACCATCTCTGCGTCAGCTTTCACCCAGATAGTCATTCAATAGCTTTTAAATTCGATCCTACTACCGATCTATCGTCATTTGCTCTTTTGTCAGCGAAGTCAGAATAGATCGAGCACTTAAATACAAATGTAATAAACACAAGGCACAGTTATGTCACGCAGAACAACACGACAAACCCATTGGTACCAACTATCACGCGAAAAAACAGTCAATAAACTAAAAGGTAATAAATGCTCAAGATTAAAATAGATTTACACAAAGAAGAGATTTCATGGGTCACCGAGATTCGACAGCTCAATAGCGATATACTCCACCGCCACATATTGCCCAAGCTACAACATCACAGCTATCTCATCGACTTTGAATTTAATGAACGAGAAAGCATCGGAACTATCGTTTCAGGCAACGGAAACACCCTAGGACATTTCACACTCCTATAGCATTTCCCAAAGGCTACAAAAGAAACACCATCTAGTCCCAAAGATGTAAAAGATGTCACCCTCAATTCGCTCTAGCAGAACAAAATAGAGTAGAAGTAAAACAGATCTGAAACCTAGCCCTTTTTGCATTTCACACGCGGCTAACGCTAGCTAGGTTATCGTACTTCTATTGAAACCAACTTATATCAAACTCTAAATCACCATTGAGTCATTATCAGTGCATTCATGGACTAATAAGTTAACGGCATCGACCTTAACTTCTGATCAAGAGTATATAAGTGTTCTGCAGCTTGCATGTGTTGAGGGTAATCACTGAACTTCTCACGATTCTCCTCATTCATCTTACATGTCTCATCCACCAGCATTAACTTCCAATACAGCTTCGTTGTATGCAACATCGCCAGTAACGGTTTGAACACCTCTTTCTCATAAGCTTGAATCAACTCTTCAATCAACTCGTCACGTTCGTCTTCGCTTGCGATTGAACCCTCGGTTGCCGACAACACTTTTTGATACTTCAGGTTTTGTTGCAGCTTATCCATGACCGTTTGGTTTTCTTCCGCTAAGTCAACAAGCTTCGACTTAATGATGTTTACCCAATTCGCTTGGCTCAGTACTGTGTCATCAACGCTGGTAAAGTCTTCTCGTATTTGTCGTTCAACATCTTTTTGAGCTTTCTTTAAAACCGCACGCACCTTTTGGAAAGGCAGCTGATACTCCTTACTTAGCTCGATAATCAGTTTATGAAAACCACCATTTGGAAGGTGTAAGTTTTCTTTAAACGTCGCCATTGCAGCTTCTTGCTGTTCGGTAAGGTGAGTCATTCTGTTTCCTATTCTTTATCACTTATGGTGCTGAGCCCGCGATCATACCACTATATAACCTCGTTTTTTCGGTAACTTGATAGGTTATATCTAGGTGCGTACTTAAATTCTCTCAATACGTTATCTTTTGGCTAGTTATTAACCCACTTGGCATAAAATGGTAAATCTCTATCGGCGAAAGTTCGTACATTACGCGCTCAGGGGATATCGCCAGACAGGAGTCGTTACTTACATATGAAAGACAAGCGCGAGAAATGAGAAAACAGATGACCTATTCAGAATACAAAGAATCCGATTTGCATAAGTGCGTGAGCATTGGTTCAGAAGCAATGGTATCCATTGCCCAATTTCGAACAATCGCACCATTGAAACCGGTGAGATGATTAAGATCGATGAAAACACGATTCAAATGGACATCGTCTATACATCTGGTGAAACAGCGACTCTAACGGGCATCAAAGACGGTCAAAACGTTACCTATTACATGGATGGTCAGCTTATATCGCAAACGACTATTGCTGAATTAGAGAAGATTCAAGGCACTGAAGCTTAAGGTTCATCGCCCACAAAAAGTTCAAACTTAAACAGACTTTGAAGCTCATAAAATAGAACAAGCCCGGCGATTGCCGGGCTTGTTTGTATGTGCTCTATTATTTGTAAATGCTCTATTGGGACTGAGACTGTGCAAGTCGAATGCTCACCAAACTCGCCACCATGATAGCTAAGTAAAAACTGCCGATAATGGATTCCATAAACACGAAGAATTGAGCAATAGGTAGAGCTGGTGATATGTCGCCGTAACCAACTGTGGTCAAGGTGATGAAGCTAAAGTACATCGCATTGAACAAGTTCGTTAACCAGACTTGCTCTTCTAACCCGTTAAAGGCATTCGGAAAGATCTCTAAAATTAACAAGTAGATGGTCGACCAAGCAAACCCTAACAACAAGTAGATACAGATTGAGCCGATGATGTGATTGGGTGTCACCGTTTTGGCTTTCATCACCTGCTTCAACGCCGAGTAAATGTGTGAAAACAAGAACACAGCCAACGCCGATAGCGTCACTATCGACAGGTTATAGCCTTCCAAAAATGAAAACACGCCAGACACGAGCGCCGTAATCAATAACAGCCCGTACCAAGAGCGATACAAGGCTCGCTCTTTATGAATACCGGCAATTGAACTCGCCAACGTAATAATGATAAGAAATAGGATTGTTTTCTGGCCTTGCGGATAAAACTGCTGCATCACCGCGCAACCAAAAAACAACACCAACAGCGCATAGAATAAGAAGTAGAAGTTGTCGTCTTTAGAGACTGGCTTCATCTATTTTCCCTCGACCTCTGCAGGTTTTTTCTCAGTTTCTTGTTGATTTTTCTCTTCAAGTCCAAGCCACGCCATCATCAGCTCATAACTTAAACTCAGTATCACAGCACCGACAAACAGACCGACGATGCCTGACATCGCCATTCCGCCCAGCGCACCCAATAGAATTACCAACATTGGAATGTGAGAGCCACGGCTCAGCAGTACTGGCTTCAAGATAGCGTCACTGCCGCTCACTAAAATACACCACACTAAGAACAAGCTCGCCGCCAGTGTCGATTCAACGCTGAACATGTAGATGATCGCAGGTAATAGAGCAAGAATCGGTGGCAGTTGGATTATCGCAATGAGCAGAACAGCTAGCGCCCAAAACGCAGCCGCAGGAACGCCTGCAATCACCAAACCGATTGCCGACATCATGGATTGAATCACAGCCACACCAATCACACCTTGCACAACGCTTCGCACGGTCGATTTAGAAAGCTCTACCAATTCTTCACCTTTACCGCCCGTTAAACGCGCCACTAAGTGAGTCACACCAGTTTTGCATTTATCCGCATTGCTCATGAATGCACCAGCAATGATGGTAGAGATAATGAACTGAATGAAGCCACCACCTAACGAGCCAAGAACAGAAGCGGCTTTCGTCGCGAACTGTTTAACTTCGTCTGCATACTTTATGAAAGTGCCTTCAATATTGTTCGAGGCGGCAACCAAGGTTGAATAAACCTTTTCCCCTATTAATGGAATATCTTGTAAGGACTCTTTCGGTTTAGGCAATGACAATGTGCCATCTTGAAGGCCTGTCATCAGGTCAGTCGCGCTGGTGTAGATACCAGAAGAAAGCGCCGCCAAAGGAATAAATAGAAGAATCACACCAATAAAGCTCAGCAATGCACTGGCTTTACCTTTCGACATCCCGGTTTTATTTGAAATGGCGACCGCCACTGGATACAACGCAGTCGCAATGATCGCACCCCATATCACCAAAAGAATGAATGGGCGCAAAATCGAAAAACACCAATACACGAGCATGGCAATCGCTGCGATCTTGATGGCAGCGTCTATCGCCTGTTTTGAAAAATCATCGGTTAACTTCATGAGACGTCCTTGTTAGACAAAATTAAGGCTGATTTTGTAGGAACTTCCAATTCCGTGTTTCTAGGAATAGAGAAGCCAAAATCATATATATCCCAATTAACACTAATTGGAATATGCGTATAAGGGTGTTGCTATCGATATCACCGGAGCTCATCAATGTGCTACCAACAAGTACGAGCAAAGTACTAAATGCAGTGGCGAAAATAGGTGCTTTTTCGGGAACCGTGTAGATCTTGGTAGCCATAAGAATGGCAATAAGTCCTATAAACAAAGAATAGAAGACAATGTTGGGTACTATAGAAAGAATTGAAAAAGCAGCAATCGCCAGCAATCCCCCGATACCGTTACTTATCACCAGAAAAGCGCTCAACTTTATCGACTTCTCTGACGTAATCATCAACGATAACAACGCAATGAACATCATTGTCAGCAAAGCTTCAGATATTTGAAAAATAAAGAAAAAACACACCACTGGATAGGAGATAATCATCGCTCTAAAGGCCGCATACCAACGCTGTTTCTTTTCGAGTGGCGCAGCAGCGAAGCCAGAGAACGCCGATTTAGGCTCAGGGAAAAACACATGCACTAACGCAAAACAGGAATGTGTGTAACCATAACGCTCTGCCAGGTTAGAATAATGTTTTAAGTCGTTATCAAAGCGGCGTCGATTCCAGCACCCTGTCAGTGAATCCGTTTCCACCAGCATTCTTAATCGACGCTCCAATATCTTGCGTCGGCTAATATCCGTAAAGGTCACCACGTACTTGTTATTGTGCGGCAGAATTTCAGTTAGCTTTTCCACCACAACGTTTACGGTAAACTGCTCACCAAGTCGACTGACGCCACTCAACTCACCTTTCCATCTCTGGTTTTCCTTCAGTGAGCGAGTAATGGTCGTGATTAGGCTGCTGTTATTCATAAAACAGAGATCAGAAATCGGACGAGATTCGACTTGGTCAAAGGCATAACCTGAAACCCGAGAGAATTGTTGATTCACTTGTATGACCCTCAATTGACTATCGAGGACAATAAAACCTGCGACACCATCAATGATCGCTTCCGACAAGTTATTCTTGCTTTGAGCCATTTCATGTCGATAAAGGCGTGCGGTAATAAGAGTGCTAAGTAAAAACAACGCACACACCGAAAAAAACATGGCTGGCGTAGAAGCAATACTCAGCAACCACAAGCTAAATGCCATATTGAGGACAAGTGCAGACACCACGTATAGCGGCATTTTTCGGTCATAACTTAACTTGTTCATAGTTTGCTCTGGTGATGGGCGAATGACTATGATGGCTAAGTTTTAATTAAGATATTTACCATTTTACGACACATACAAATTCAAATTACATATCGAACAATAAGTGCATAGGGTTACACTAACTATTAAGCGGAAGAGATTGAAAAGATTCGAGACCGCCACTTTTAATGCCAACCAGTGCCGGGTTACCTAGGCCTACTAACCGAATATCTCCGTCAAAATAACGAATAAACAAACGGTTAGTGGCCAAGCTCGTGTTTACTGACTTGGTAGATTACTGAACGGCTAGCTCCCCTCTGCGTACCCAGAATGCTCGAACATGGTCATAAATCAGATTAAACACAAACGCGTAAATGGTAATAAAAATGGTCACGCCGATGTCCATCAAAAATGCTTGCCATAACCCCACGTTAAGTAAGTATGCCATCACAGGGATTGTCGCGATCAACAAGCCAGCCTCAAATAGCACGACATGAAAAACACGTAATTTGAGCGAACGCTTTGATTTTTCACCCGTGAAATAACGATCAAAAATACGGTTAAAACAGTAGTTCCAAATCATCGCGATAGTCGCAACAACTATCATGGTTCCTGATAAGGCATTCACATCGTGATCAGTAAATATCGCTAAACCTATAATTGACAGTGTGACGGCCAATACTTCAAACAACACCGAGTGGAAAACTCTCTCTAACGTACTCATACATTCCTATAGCAATTTATAACATGGTGGACTTACCGAAATTATGTCACCGAAAACAATAAGAGAAAGTTAACAGCCATCACGTTTAGTGATAGCTTAAGTATAAGTACCCCATTTTGTATTGAGCGAGAGATAACATGTACAGTTTTGAGCAACTAAAAGTCTTCGTCACGGTGTGTGAAAGTGGCTCTTTCTCTGCCGCCGCTCGCAAACTGAAACGCGCTCAGTCTGGGGTAAGCCAATCGATAGCCAACCTCGAAATTGCCATTGACCAAGAGCTGTTTAACCGAGAGAAAAACATCCCCGTTTTAACCAGCAAAGGTAAAGCGTTATTGCCTGTGGCTAAGTCCATTCTTGACCAGCAAAAGTACTTCGATCAAAAAGTAGAATCGCTGACCCAAGAAGATGAGCACGAACTGATCATTGCGGTTGATGAAAGCATCATAGATAAGAACTTTATTAAGATAATCAGCTCACTCGCCGATCAATTTCCAATCACACACTTCGATATCATTACCACCTCAACCTTTGATGTTGAAGACCTAGTAAGACGCGGAAAAGCACAGATTGGCATCATCTATGCGGATGGTGAACTTAAAGTGGATATGGACTTCTTCTTACTGGGCCAAGCGCGTTTCCTAACCGTTAGCTCTGCCACTCACGAACTCAGCCAAATGTCGGTAGTACAAGACTCAGACCTCAAGCGCTATCGCCAATGTGTGCATCGCAGCTCAAAGCAGCGCGAACTGTGGTTCACCTATGGTATTAGCTCGATGCGTTGGTATGCGAACAACCACAAGAACATTGTTGATCTCGTTGAACAAAACGTGGGTTGGGCAAATGTGCCCGAGATGATGGTGATGGAAGGCATTCAAAAAGGCGATCTCGTAGCACTGCCAGTGGCACACGAGCATGGTGGTTGGATTACTCCAGTGGGTTGTTTGGTGTCTCGCAGCCACATCAATGGGCCAGTGTTAACAAGTTTACTTGAAAAACTAAAAGGCCACTCATTAGAGAACAATCAATGGCAAGCCAACTAGCCTCCCCCAATTCTTGAGTTCAGCCTATTTCAGCAACTGAATCCTAAGTCAATAACGGTGGTGTTTTCTCCAGCACTACCTCATTTCCGCTTTTCGTGCCGATAATTTTCTTTGTCGTGTGGATAAAACACCCTAGTTGATATCCCAAAGTGACATAACTAGTATGCGATCCCAAAGGGTTTGTCTTATCAAACTGATATCGACAAACCCAAATCGCTCTTTAACACCACTGACCCAACTTCAAATCTCCCAGATAAGCGCTCAGCCTTGCCGTTGCTTATATCGGTTTCAAATAGATCACTTTTTGAATATTGATTCGCACCCAGTTTATGAGCCCTCTTCGAGTGCTTTTTTATATCTAAATGAACCTTTTGGAAAATTTGTCGTGAACGTTTTAAGAAATATTTGCCCTGAGAAAATGGGCAAAGAGCGTAACAAACGAGAGTATGATTTACGCGTACTTAATTGTGTCAGTGAAAGCGAATATGAATCGCGTATGGCAGTTTGGAATAGCTTAACTTTGGTTGCTACTCCGTCTGTTTCAGAAACAAAAGGCTTCATCGATGAGGCTTTCAACAAACTTCAGCAAGACTTGAAAGAAGCTAGCCGTGAGTTATCGATTAACTACACGGACTTCATCGCAATGGCACATGAAGAGCTCAACTACATTAAGGTGTTTGTTGCTGATAAAACAGCACAATACGGTTGGTACGCTGCGATCGTTCTTATGGTCATCGGCACGGTTGCTCTGTGTATTCAGTAAGTTAGACCACAAATTTTACTGGCTACTGCATCGAGCGCTTTAATGCGCTCTAACTAGAAAACAAATGACGAGTCTCATTTGTTTTCTAGCCACCACAAACTCACTCTCCCATCAAAAACAACAAATCCTGCGTCGCTTGTTTTGGGCTTTCAGCGTGACATATCGCTGAGACCAAGGCTAATCCATGAATACCTGTGTTAACCAACTGCGGAATGTTCGACTCGTTGATTCCACCGATACCCACAATCGGAAGCTTGGTCGTTTCTAACGCCATTTGAATACCTTCGTAACCCCAGTGTTTCTTGAGGTTTGTCTTGGTCGGTGTCGCAAACAGCGCACTAAGGCCAATGTAATCAATCGGCAAACTATCTGCTTGTTGTAGCTGCTGTTCAGTTTCAATTGATAACCCAAGAATCTTGTCTGAACCAATCAGCTTACGTGCTAACTCTGCGGGCATATCCGATTGCCCCAGATGCAAACCATCGGCATCAACGGCTAATGCCACATCGACTCGATCATTAATGATCAGCGGCACACCCGTTCCAGCTAAAACCGATTTAACGGCCTCTGCACGCTCAATGAACGCTCTTACGTCCCCATGTTTTTCTCTTACTTGAACCATAGTGACGCCACCAGCAACCGCTTGTTCAACCACGAATTTAAGCGTTTCTAGATCTTGTTGGTCGTCAGTCACCAGATAAAGTTTATAAGGGTTCATCGCGTACCTTTGAAGTCGATTTCTAAAATTGGTTTTCTGCCATTTTACCGACAAATCACATCCTATGCATGGAAGTTAGCACTTAATTCCTTAAGTTAGGCGGTTGAATTCAAATACGCAACTCGTTGAAAGCATGTCGAAAAACCCGATTTTTCTAACAAAAGCGTTACTTATTACACAAACTATTCGCTTTAGCATGCCCAGAATGCTGTTTTATGAAATACTCCCCTATGAAGGAATCAGGTAAATATAGGGATAGTTATGCGTCACCTTTCTATAGCGCTCAAGATCAAGCTGGGTTATGCCATCTGCTTGCTCTTTTTCGTCATTTCAGGCCTTGTGAGTTACAAAGGTATTCAAACCTTGTCGAACGGCTTTAGCCAGTACAGTGACCTCAGCCACAAGGCGACATTGTCAGGCAACATTCAAGTGCACTTTCTTCAGATGCGTTTAGCTTCTGAACGTTACTTAGAGTCATTGGATGATCAATACGAAGCGAATTATCAATCGAGCAAACTTGCGATTGATGAACTGCTGAACAACTTAATCCAAACCACCACCAATACTGATAGCTTGTCGAGCCTGCAATTAGTGCAAGACAGCGTTGCAGCTTTTGATGCGGCTTATGGATCAATGAAACAGAGCCAACTGCTCATTGACCAGTTAGTGAACGTGGAGATGGTCACACGAGAAACCAACGCACTGAAAGCGGCTCAGAGCTTATTGTATGAGTCTTACAATAACAATGATCCAAACGCGAGCTTATACGCAGGCATGTTGATGGAGAACTTCCTCGCAGCCAAGATCACAGTGCTGAGTTACTCAAACAACAACGACCTCAAAACCTATGAAGCGGGTAAAGACATTTTTGAATATGCTCTGCCAGGTATAGAAGGCGATATTGAATCTCTTAAATCATCTCCTTATCAAAGTGAATTGATTGAAGATTTCTCTAACCAACGGGAAGCGTACGCGAAAGGCTTTGAGCAAGTTCATCAACAGATGATTGAGAACACGCAAAGAACCGCTACCCTCGCCTCTATTGGTGACAGCTTAGCGATTTCGGTAGCTGATGCTCA
This sequence comes from Vibrio sp. 10N.261.55.C5, assembly GCF_041470505.1. NCBI lineage: Bacteria > Pseudomonadati > Pseudomonadota > Gammaproteobacteria > Vibrionales > Vibrionaceae > Vibrio > Vibrio sp. 10N.261.55.C5. The sequence continues at coordinate 11,235 of NZ_JBFRMS010000048.1, read as the reverse complement.
GAGCATTCTAGAACAACAGAAACAAGCATTAACACCAGAACTGCAAGCCAGCGAAAAGCGCTCGATTCAAATCATCATATTGCTGACGGGTGTGGCTTTAGTTATTGGCATGACGAGCGCCGTGTTGGTGACTCGCTCTATTACTAAAGGCATCGCACAAGTTAAACAGATCACCAACGAGCTTTCTCAGGGCAACCTGAATGTGGAAGTGAACATTGAGAGCAAAAATGAGATTGGCGAACTGCTGACTAATATGGAGATCACCATTGAATCTCTGCGCGATATTGTTGGCCAAGTGAACCGTTCTAGCGTGCGTATTGGTGAGATGTCGGAGTCACTCAATCAAGTGACCAATAACAGCTCGACCAACGCAACACAATTGAATAGCGAGATGATAAATATCTCTTCTGCCGTTGATCAATTGGCTTCCAGCACATCAGAAATTGCTGCAAGTGCTAACCACGCGTCTCAAGTTGCTAACCAAGCAACCGAGAATGTGGCGATGGGACTCAAAGAAGTAGACAAAACACTGCATGAAATTGGCAGCGCCGATGAAAGCATGCAGGTCAGCAGCCAGAAAGTGACTGACCTACACAAAGAGTCGATGAACATTGGTGCCATTCTTGAAGTAATCAAAGGCGTTTCTGAGCAGACCAACCTGTTGGCATTGAATGCGGCTATTGAAGCTGCGCGCGCAGGTGAACAAGGTCGCGGATTTGCAGTAGTAGCCGATGAAGTAAGAACGCTCGCTAAACGTACCCAAGACTCTGCTAGCCAGATTGATGAGCTCATCACCTCACTACAACGTGGCGCTAAAGATGCGTTAGAGTCTATCAAAGAGAGCCACAGCACGGTTTCAGACGCTTCAACGCAGGCGCAGCAAGCTTCTCAGAACTTACATGTGATTAATCAACACATCCAAGATCTGAACCAAGCCAACAGCCAAATCGCGGTGTCGGTTGATGAGCAGGATCGTCTTACCAAATCACTGGGTGAAAACGCGCAAGGTGCAAACACTATTGCTCAAAGCAACCAAGAGTCGGTAAGCAGCATTTCAGGTGCAGCGAGCGACTTAACCGAGGTTGCTCATCACCTAGAGAGCCAAGTTAACCGATTTAGAACCTAGCCAGCCAGTCTATACACAGCTGACACAGTTCCAAACCAGTAATAAAAAGCCCCCTACACATAAGTGTCGGGGGCTTTTTTAAGTTAATCTAACTCTAACTTGTGGCTTAGAGTTAGATTAGCCCTACTGAATCTTCAAGCGTTGAATCAGAGTCTCTTCGTCTAACTGATACAACTCATCAAGCAAGTTAATTTGCAAGCTACCTGGGCCGCGAGAGTTTTCAGCCGCGATTTCACCAACCACGCCTAATACCGCTGCTGCAGCTAAACCACTATCATCACCAACAGCCGCGAAAGCACCCGTCAATGCAGTTAAAGTACACCCCATACCCGTCACATACGGCATCATTTGGTGTCCATTGTTTAACGTCACCACGCTGTCTTTGGTGACAACGTAATCTGTCTCACCAGATATCACCACATTTGCACCGTATTCAGCCACTAAGCACTGTGCAGCACCTAACGCAGCATCACTGCTATCAAGCGCATCAACGCCTTTGCTCTGCGCTTGTTCGCCCGCTAACGCGATAATCTCAGACGCGTTACCACGAATGATCAACTTATCGGCTAAGCGTGCAATTTCACGAGAAGTCTCGGTACGCAACGTACTTGCCCCACAACCCACAGGGTCAAGAACCACAACCTTGTTGTTCGCGTTCGCTTGCTCAACAGCAAAACACATTCTTGGCGTCCAAACACTGTCGAGCGTGCCGATGTTAATCACCAAAGCACCAGAGAAAGACATCATCTCTGCCAGTTCTTGTTGCGAGTGCGCCATAATAGGCGAAGCGCCAATCGCCAATAACGCGTTGGCCGTGTTGTTCATCACTACATAGTTAGTGATGTTCACAACCAGTGGTTTTTGCTCTCGTACTGCGCGTAGCGATTGAATAATTTGTTCAGTAAGCATGGGTAAATCCTTATTCGTGAAAGTCGCTTTTAAGCCGCTGTTGAATCATCAAGAGCGTTCAGCCCTTGCTGCCAAAAAGCCACTTCCATACGCGTTGCGGTTTTGAAGATATGAACGATGTTCTGACCGCGTTCGCTGTTGATATCAATTTCAGCAAGCAACTGATTGAAGTATTCCGCGCCCGTTGCTACGCCAGATTGGAACTCTTCACTGCCATACAGTTGCAGCCAGCTTGCGTATGGGTTGCCTTCCAAAACAGTATCACTGCTTTCTAACAGCGCTTTACCAATCACGGCATAACCGATTGAACACGGAGCCAGTGCCGCATATAAGTCGACAAGATCACCCGTCATACCCGCATCTAGAACGTAGCGCGTGTAGGCAACAGTGCCGAAATCTTCAGGTTCGTTTTCTAAATCCGATTCGGTTAAACCCCACTGACCACAGTAAGTCACATGGTGAGAGATTTCAGAATCTAGCAACGCATGAACACTTGGCAGTGCACGACGCATATCAGCCAAGGTTTTAGCCTTGTAAATTGCCAATGCATAAGCGCGGGCATACTGCTTTAAAAACAGAAAATCTTGCTTCAAGTAATGCAGAAAACACGGCTGAGCGAGTGTGCCGTTTGCCAGCGTTTTAACAAAATCATGCTCGGTGTAGTCTTGCCAATCTTGTTGACAGGCTTGGATTAAGTCTTGGTATTTCATGAGATTCCTTAGTCAAAAGTCGGTACGTAGTCAGCGGCTTTTGGTAGTGATTTGATAATACCTTTGTCGAACATGAACTGTGCGTAATCGTCGTAACGCTTCATATCTACAGCAGAAGGGCGAAGTGCAAAGCGAGTCAATGTGTCGTTCCATGCGCGTTGGTTAAGCTCGTTATTCAACGTATCTGGTGAATACGCCACAAACTCACTCCATGACTCTTGTGGGTGGTTCACAATGTAAGTCGTTGCTTGTTCCAATGCTTTGTTGAAGGCTTTGATTGCTTCGTCGTCGTGTTTCTTTGCGTTCGCAACAAAGATAAGCTCGTCGTAAGCAGGCACACCGTGCTCTTCAGGGAAAAACGCTTTGGCTTTAAAGCCTTCAAGAGCTAACTGGTTAGTTTCGAAGTTACGTAAGCCACCCCAGATTGCGTCTACCTTGCCAGATGCCAATGAAGATGAAAGTGCCCAACCAACATTGATGGTTTGCACATCTGTAAAAGCAACGTTTTCTTGCGCTAACATAGTACCGATAGTCGCTTCTTCGTTGCCAGCAATCGCAATACCGATTTTTTTACCTTTAAGATCCGCTAGCGAATCGTTCTTGCCGTTATCCAGTACCATTAGTGTGTTCAGTGGCGTCGCGATAAGGGTTGATGCACGAACTAAAGGAAGACCCGCTGCCACATCCATGGTTAAGCTTGGTTGGTAAGTTACCGCTAAATCAACCTTACCTGCAGCAACCAGTTTTGCAGGTGTGCTTGGGTCTGCTGGTTCTTGAATTTCAATGTCTAAGCCTTGGTCAGCAAAGTAGCCACGCTCTTGAGCGATCACAATCGGGCCGTGGTTCGGGTTTACAAACCAATCCAACATCAATGTCAGTTTCTTTTGTTCAGAGTCCGCTAGAGCATGACCTGAAACCAATGAAGCAAGCAGTGCCACTGCACCTATCAATTTTGTATTTTTCACGGTTAACCTTTCCTTTTGAATATTATTATTGTGTTTATAGAGCTAATTTTTAACGAAGTTTTGTTTAGATAAATAGCGTGAGCGAAGCTTTATTAAACAAGTGTTATCGAACCATCACTGGTTCTCCCAAGGGATAGCTTTTTTGAGTAACTTGTCTGTGATGAAGTAGAGCGAGATAGACAGCACCGCCAAGATGAACAAGGCAGCAAACATCTCATCAATGATCATTCGCGCGTTGGCCTGTAGCATTAGATAACCCAGCCCTTCACTCGAACCCACCCACTCCCCGACGACCGCGCCAATTGGGGCAATAACCACAGCCACACGAATGCCAGACGCTAATGTTGGCAGCGCAGCAGGCAGTTGGATATAACGCAGCAATTGCCATTTCGATGCACCCATCGTTTTGGCAAGATCGAGATAGCCTGTCGGAGTATTACGTAAGCCGTCGTAACAACAAGTGGTTACTGGGAAGAAGATAATGATCGCCGCCATCACCACTTTTGAGGCGATGCCGTAACCAAGCCACAGCATCAATACTGGAGCAATCGCAAACACAGGGATCGCTTGACTAGCGATTAAGATAGGTAACAGCCAGCGTTTTAGTGGTTCGAACATCAACATCTGCAGGGCGAAAAATAGCCCCATCGACAAACCGAGTAACAAGCCAAGTAAGATCTCTTGCGCAGTCACCCAAGTGTGTTTGAGTAACACATCGTAGCGTTCGAATAGTTTAATAAAGACTTCTGCAGGCTCTGGCAGAATGAAGCTCGGCATCTCGAAGACAACCACAACTAACTGCCATAAACCGAGAATCACAGCACTGCTGATAACCAAACGCATAACGGGATTCATCTGACGAGGACGTGTAGTTGTGATCTGTGTGTTAGTTGAACGAGCCACAGCTTCGCTCCGCGTTAGATCATTCATAGTCACGCTCCAGCTGATCTAAGATCGCTTGTTGTAACTCAGCACACTCACCATCTAACACTCTTGGTGTGGCAGTGAGAGGCACAGATAAAGACTGAGCGTTCGCCGGTGTGCCTTGCAACACATACAAATTGTCCGCCAAACGCACCGCTTCTTGTGGATCATGGGTGATCAACACGACGGTTTTATCTCTCAACAGCTCACACGCTAAGCTCTGTAGTTTGTGTCTCGTTACCGCATCCAGCGCAGAGAATGGCTCATCCATCAGCACCACTGGCTTGTCTTGCATTAAAGTTCGAGCCAAAGCGACACGTTGACGCATACCACCAGACAACTGATCCGGCATCGCATTCGCATAATCAGCCAAACCAACCGCAGCGAGCAACTCGAGTGCTTGATTGGTTTGCAGTGCTTTGTCAGAAGCTGAATTTTGAAAACGATGACTCAGACATACATTGTCGATAACCGACAGCCACGGCAGTAACAAATCCTGCTGCGCCATGTAAGCGATGCGATCCGTTAAAGGCAATTCATCAGAGGTTGTCAATGTTCCCTGCCACTCCACCTTGTCGTCCAACAAGCCTGCCAGATAACGCAATACCGTGGTTTTCCCGCAGCCACTTCGACCTAGCAATACCGTCCACTTACCTGCGTTTAAGCTAAGCGACAATCCCGATAAGGTTGCGTGCTCACTGTCGTTATAACGTAAAGAGGCATTGCTGAGCTGAACACCCACCGTATTAACGGACATTCCCGTGCCCAGCGAAGAAGTGATTTACGGGCCCATGACCTTGGCCGACTTGCAACTCATCAGCATGAGCAATCGCGCGCGAAATGTATTGTTTGCCTAGCTCAACAGCCTCTGACAGCGTGTTGCCTTGCGCTAAGAAAGAAGCAATAGCAGATGAAAGCGTACAACCCGTACCGTGGGTGTTTTTGGTAGGAAAACGCTTCGCACTAATCAAAGCAGACGTGGTTGGCAGAATCAGTAAGTCGTTACTGTTCTCATCCTTCTCTAAATGACCGCCTTTGAGAAGAACGGCTTTAGCACCTAGTGCACGCAGGTCTTCAATCATATCCTGCATTTCGGCTTCGCTTTCAGGCACAGCTTTGCCCGTTAGTGCTGCGCCTTCCGGCAAGTTAGGCGTAATGATGTCTGCGAGCGGAATCAGTTCTTGTTTTAGCGTGGTAATGGCTGAGTTCTCTAGAAGAAGGTCACCACTGGTCGCCACCATGACAGGGTCAATCACTAAGTGTTTAGGTTGGTACTGCTTAATTTTGTCGGCAACGACTTTGATGATTTGAGAATCCGCCAACATGCCGACTTTGACTGCCACGATATTGAGATCGGTAAACACTGCATCTAACTGACTAGCGACATGCTCAAGTGGGATTGGAAAAATGGCTGACACGCCTTGGGTGTTTTGCGAAGTGATAGCGGTAATCACCGAACAAGCGAAGCTACCTGTAGCCGACATGGCTTTAATATCCGCTTGGATACCAGCACCGCCGCCACTGTCTGAGCCTGCGATCGTCAATACAATCGGAGTGTTCGTTCGAATCGAACCTTCAGCAGAGTGCTGTGAAACTGAGGCTTTGGGCGTTAAATCTTTTGAATTAGAACTGTGTGTCATTGTCGCTCCTACTATCTTACAAGACGTAGGAGAACGAACACCGATCGAAGGAGAAGTCGCAATAAACACATGAAAGTTTTCATGGGTGCAGACGCAGATCGAGTGCTTATAGTTCCCTACGCCAGTGTTAACTGAATCAGGTTCAACGGGTCTCGAATAACGATCTCAGCAAACACCAACTAAGGTATATGCCCCCCGACTATTGATAACGATAGTAACAGCACTCTCGCAACTGAGATACTCATTTTATTCAATTATAAGAATCACGCATGAATTTAATTCAATTAATCCCGTTTTAACTAATACTTATAATGGCTTTTTAGTTGGCTGAGATTGGATGAATAAACACATCACTATCAAGAACATACCTAGCCATCCAACCAATGGAATAAGCTCACCCACAATACACACGGCCAACACGGCGGCAACGACTGGCTCAAGTAAGGTAATCAAGTTGGCGCTACTCGCTGTGACATGGCGTAGCCCAAAACTGAAAGCGATATAGCCTAAACATTGAGGAAGTAACACCAAGTAACTCACCACCAATATATTGGTATTCGATGCGAACAAGTTATCCCCCGTAAACCAAAGCGTTGGCAGTAGCAACATCGCTCCTAGCCCAAATATGCTGCCCATCGCTGCTTGCGACTTAATGCCTTCGTCTATCAGAGCTTTTGTCGCCCATGAATAAATGGCGTAACACAACCCAGCAATCAACCCTAATCCAATGCCCAAAAGCTTCAGATCGTCACCAGAATCATTCGCTGATGATGATTCTGAAAATACCAGTAGCCCAATACCAACCACGCCAATGGCAAAGCTCGTTAACCAACGTTTGTTGATATTATTCTTTTTGCTAATAAGACACTCTAAAAGTGCAGAAAAGAAAGGAGCAGTAGCTATCGACACCACTGTGCCCATTGCGACACCCGATAACTTCATCGAAGAGTAAAAAGCCAGAGGATAGATCGCCAAAGCCAGCGCACTCGCCGCTAACAACTTTTTGTTGAGCAAAAGCTTATCAAGTGAAGATAAGATCTTTCGATACGCCAAGACTGCTTGCATTAAGCCGCCGACGCCCATTGAAAAAGCACCAATCGCTAATGGGCTGAGATCAGGCGCAAAGCTTGCGGCGGTGCCTGTCGTGCCCCATAAAACAGAAGCAAACACGATGGCTAAAGTGCCCGTTTGGAATTCGTTAACGCGATTGATGGCAAGATTCATTTCTATTACCTAGTCTATTTTCATTTCTGAAATAGATAATAGTGAACATATACTAAGTTGAGTTTGCCGAAAGGACGCTATTGTTGTTTCTAAAGACTGTCTTTCATTGAGCCTAGAAACGCCCTTGGAGACATGCCAAAGTGCTGAGAGAAGCGACGACTGAAAGCAGACACATCACTATAGCCCACATTTTCAGCAATCAATTGAACCGGTAAATCGGTATGAGTTAACAAGGCTTGGGCTTTCTCCATACGATAGCGAGTGATGTATTTAAGCGCACTGATCCCCAGGCACTCTTTGAAGCGTTTTTTGAATTGAGTGGGGCTCAAACAAGCCGTTTCTGCAAGTTGCGAAATGGATAATGGTTGTGTGTAATTATCCGCTATCAGCCTTTGTACAGCGCGGATTCTTGGGTCGATGCTCTTGCTCACTTGTTGTTGCTCTAACAGCAGTGAAAACACATCCAAGATGGATGACTCAATACCGCTATCGACCTGATATTCCAGCTGCTTCTCAACAAACAACAAGAAGCTCATCAAAGGTGGCGTTATCGTGAAAACCGAGAGCTCGTGCTCTAACAAATGCTGAGGCAACACAGCCATATCCGCGACAATAAACCGCGCTGCTTCGTCCGCTTTAAACGCATGTGCTGTGGTTACCGGAATCACCACACATTCGCCTACGGCCACCTTGCCGACATATCCCACCATTTCAATACTAATACTCCCTTGAATAGGCAGCACGAGTTGATGGTAGCCATCATGGGCATGAGTATTAAATTGCTTGGTGTAAGATCGAATGCTTAGGCTAGATTTCATGAGCAACGCCGGAATTCAGTTTATTGAAACATGAGTGTTAAAAAGAAATTACATGATTTAAGCGAGGGAGTCACATCGGACTAGTATTTTTGTCGTATCTCTTTCTAGCCTTTCTAAGTCGGATCAAAAAAGCCGTTTAAGTATTGATACTCAAACGGCTTTTTACTCAAGTCTAATTCGCAATCTCAAGAACAGTTAACCGAATCGGCTATCACTTCCTAACAAAATCGCTCATTCAGACTCTATTATTTTTGAAGTTGCTCTTTAGCGGCTTCAACCTTAGAAAAATCTAGGCCAAGCTCTTCAACTGCTTCTTTGATTAGCGCAGGGTTTTGCATTACCTGGCCCATCAGCATTTGAAGTTTATCTTGTGGTAAGCCAAGTTGGCTGATCGTCGCCATTGCTGCAAGAGGGTTCTCGGTCAACGTCTTGAATAGCTCGCTGATCTGCTCGTCGCTAATATTGTTCTCTTTCAACATTGCTAAAATCGGGTTCATTTTTTTGCCTTTGAAACACTAAATTAAGTAGGAGCACAGCATACCATCTAGCTGTGCTCGATTGCACTAGCAACTTATACTTTGCCTACTGTGAAGTAACCCTAAGCCTAGCGAGACTCTAATGGGTAAGAGCGGTAGCTCCACATACCATAGGTTCTAAGCGCATCTCGGTAGATACCTAGTAGCTCACCATCACTCGCCTTCTTAAGATCTGCGAGTGGCTTGTCTGGGTAAGAAACCGTATCAAAAGTAATGCCCTGAGGGCCGGTTTGCCAGCTAGCGATTTCAAACAGAGTTTGACCACGACGAACATGGCTTGCCGAGCTAATAATGGTCGCGTGCTTAATATCATGGCGAGCAAGTGCGTAGCTACTGAATAAGGCATTGCCTACCGTGCTGGTCGCGTAATTCTCTTCGATGATGCGATCTTTGCTTACCCCTTTCTCGATAAGCCAATCCGCCATTAACTTACCTTCAGTCTTGTGGTTCTTGGGCACGCCACCCGTTAACACGATCATCGCATCTGGGTTCGCTTTAGACATCGCCAACGTTGTCTCAAGACGTTCGATCAAGATTTGATGCATAGAACCATCAGGGTTAAGTGCGTAGCCCAAAGTGACTATGGCACCGTGGTCGCTCAACAGCCCCTTATCTGCAGACTCTTTCAGCGGTGTTTCTAACACGCGGTCGACCGTTGCAAAAATACGTTTGATGTCTTCTGCTTGGCCCTTATTCAGGCTTTCCAGTTTCTCCATGTGCTTGTTGGATTCACTATCATTGCCTTCAAATCTCTGCCAAACCGCAAGGTAAGCGTGAAGATCAACATCGTCTGGCGCAACCGTCAGTGCTTGTTCAAACAACTCAATAGCGCGCTCCGCATTCTTGTTGTAGATCTGAGCGTTCGCTGCCGAGATCAACAAGTCAGTACGGTAAGGTTCTAGCTGGTACGCTTCTAACAATCGGTTAGTCACAATTTCCATGTTGCTTGGCATTTTAGCCGTGAAGCCCGCGTGTGAAATTCTTGCCGGAGACTTAAACGCCTGCAACGCATCAAGAAGTAATTGGTCGACAACTTGTCGCTTAGTCACCAACTGCGCGTAATCCGCTGAAGCCTGTACTGCGCCATCGTTAGCAGCAAAAGAATAAGGTGTTGCGCCAAAAGCGAGCATGCCACCAAGAGCGAGGGCGATAATGTTCTTTTTCATGGAAAGATCCTGTGTCGTTAAGTGTTCACATCAGATTTGCTCACCAATGTAAGCCGCCAAGATTAAAAAACCGTGAAGCACACCTTAATCTCTAACGTTTATATTCATTTGTTGCATAAGGTGTGGCAGCATATCACGATTTTGAACTTACCAATAAGCCTGTGCATCCAGATAATTCTGGTTTGAACCAGTGCTCAACGTTTTTGTTGGAATATCTGACTGCGGATTTCATACGCCCTATCCCGCCAAAAACCACCCATCACAAATCCGAACTCCGCATAAAGCAACGAATCAAAAAAACCACTTTAAGCTCATTTTTTCAACAACTTAAAATCCAACACACTGAATCGCGCGATTTTACCCCTCGCTCAAATAACGAGGTCTTCAACACATAGAGTTGGAATGCGAGTCAGAAGATCTTCAAATAATTCAAAATCAACCATTGAACGATCGTTCAAGTGGTGCTTTAATAAATTACCAATACAAGGAGTTACCCCATGCTTAAGTTCTATTTTCACCAAACACCAAACCCAATGAAGATCGCTCTGTTTTTGGAAGAGACAGGCCTAGATTTTGAACTTGTTCCTGTCGATACCTTAAAGGGTGAGCAGCATTCACCGGAATATCGTTTAATCAATCCAAATGGCAAAACGCCTGCGATTGAAGATGAAGGACAACGTGTATTCGACTCTAACGCTATCCTTCTGTATCTCTCAGAGAAAACAGGCAAGCTTGGCGGTCAGCCAGAAGACAGAGCTGAACTACTCTCTTGGATGATGTTTATCGCGAGTGGCCTTGGTCCATATTCAGGCCAATCGGTACACTTCCGCCATGCTGCACCAGCAGGCTTAGACTACGCTGTGAACCGATACCTACGTGAAGCACAACGTCACTACGAAGTGTTAGAGAAGCATATGGAAGGTCGTGAATTTATCGTAGGAAATGAGTACACCATTGTCGATGTCGCTGCATGGGGTTGGATTGACAAAGCACCAGTCGTGCTTGGTGAAGAAGGCTTAGAACCTTACCCGAACTTGAAGCGCTGGTTTAACGCAATCAACACTCGCCCTGCTGCACTGCGTGCTCGCGAAATCGGCAAAGGCATTGAGTTTAAAACCGAACGTGATGAAGAAGCGAAACGAGCACTGTTTCCTTCGAATTATGCGAAGTAGAAAAATTGAAAGTTAACGCTCTACTGTAAACGCCCCATGAACCCA
>NZ_JBFRMS010000047.1:0-18142 GCF_041470505.1 Vibrio sp. 10N.261.55.C5 | reverse complement strand
TTTTACTTTAATTGGTATTAGTCGGTAATTCCTGCTTTTAATAAAACCTGGCCTTAAAAGTGTAAGTGCTTACTTATCCCAGTCTCTTTTATAAACAACCAACAGCACAAACTACGCTTCTTTATGAGAACTGTTCTCAATATTTTGTTAAATTTTAGTCGTTATTACTAAAAGGCAACAAATATGGATATCTCCCGTCGTAAGTTTATTCAATCATCTCTCGCTATATCTGCACTCACTGTACTGCCCGCTTGCTCAATGAAACGGTCGGTTGATGAACAAGGAAAGTATGTTTATGACTTAACGGCAGAACCTTCAACCGCTGAACTCGTGACGGGGTTTGAGACTGATATTCTAGGCTTTAATGGTCAGATTCCAGCACCAACGATTCGATGTCGACAAGGTGAAAAGGTAACGATCCGTTTTACCAACAAGCTATCAGAACCGACAACTATTCATTGGCATGGTTTAAGGATTCCTATCGAAATGGATGGGGTTCCCTTCTTGAGCCAACCACCGATCATGCCAGGTGAAACATTCATTTATGAATTTACGCCACCAGATGCTGGCACGTTTTGGTATCACCCACATATGAACAGCGTTAAGCAGCTTGGTATGGGCTTGGTTGGTCTAATTATCGTTGAGGAGAGCATTCCAGTGCCGTTTGATGAAGAGCACGCACTGATGCTTAAACATTGGCATATAGATAAGAAAGGCCAATGGAAAGATCTAATGATCCCACGACTCAGTGCTCGTATGGGTACGCCAGGAGAGTGGAGTAGCGTTAATGGAATACATGAGCCTGTCTATGAGTTAAAACAACATGCAACAACCAGGCTACGTATCGCTAATGTCGACAATACGATCACTTACCCTATAGCTGTCGAAGGGGCTGAGGCATGGGTGATTGCCATTGATGGTAACCCTGTAAAAACACCTTATAAGCTGACGCAACATAAAATTGGTCCAGGGATGCGAGTGGATATTGGACTGATAGCACCCAAAGCCGGTGGGCGAGTTAGCGTCCTTCAAATGAAAGGACGCTTTCCTTTCTCTTTGTGTGAGTTCGAGGTTGTAGATTCAACCCTTGTTGAGAATCGCTCTCTGCCTTCTTTACCCCTTAATCCTGTGCCCAATTTAGATTTGGCTAATGCAGAAGAAATCGACTTTTTATTTGAATGGGAAGGGGCGGTTTCTCCAGTATCTAAAGATGGAAAATCTATGCCTAAGTTTTGGCTAACTAATAAACGAGCATGGGAGGGGATGAGCAAAGATAATATCCCTGAACCGTTGGCGACTTTAGAGCTGGGAAAAACCTATATATTCGATCTTAAGAACGTCACTCAATATCATCACCCGATTCACATTCACGGCCATACATTCACTGTATTGGAACTTGATGGGAAGAAAGTTGAAGAACCTTTCCATACTGATACAGTGTTACTTGGAAAAAATGGCCGAGCTAAAGCTGCATTTGTAGCCGACAACCCTGGCCGCTGGATGTATCATTGTCATGTTATAGAACACATGAAAACGGGTTTGATGGGATATATTGAAGTTAAGTGACACCTGTAACGTTTAATATTTGCGCATGCATTCTTAGTTTCTACCCTCGCTTTTATCGGCGTTAAAGCTAGAATATAGGGATTATTGTTTGGGAGGATTCATGGGTCAGTTATCTATTCTAGGTTTTATCGCCATCGGTGGCGCGTTTGGTGCTTGTTCACGTTACTTGATTTCAGAGTTATGCGTTGTGATGTTAGGGCGTGGTTTTCCTTACGGTACGCTGACTGTTAACGTAATTGGCTCTTTGATTATGGGATTGCTCATCGCCGCGTTTGAAAATGAGATGGTTGCGACGGAGCCGTGGAGACAAATTATCGGTCTTGGTTTCCTTGGAGCCCTGACGACATTTTCTACGTTTTCGATGGATAACGTGCTTCTTATGCAGCAGGGTGCGTTCTTCAAGATGGGGCTCAATGTACTGCTCAATGTGGTTCTCAGTATTTCAGCCGCATGGATCGGCTTCCAACTTCTGATAAAGTCTTAAAACTTTCTTACGATTTGTTAACAACTCGGCTTGGTTTATCCAAGCCGTTTTTATATACTCGATCGTACTTGTCGGAGTGCCATATGGCTGAGACCGTTAACTCGGGATCCGTTGAACCTGATCAGGCTAATACCTGCGAAGGGAACAAGAGTAGATATCTAACTAGAATCCTTCTAGAGATCTATCTCCAGATCACAACTGCATTTTCTTGCTGTGATCCCTCTTGTAGCATCTTATCCGTCAAGCATTTTTATCCCTATAAATAATGGCTAAAAGCCAAGGAAAAATGCTATGTCGAGTCGTAAACAAGCAAGACTGGAAGCGAAGAATTTCATTGATTCTTTATCTGTACAACCTTATCCAAACTCAAAAAAAGCTTACATCCAAGGGTCTCGAGCGGACATTCAAGTCCCTGTCCGAGAAATATCCCTCGCAGATAGCCTTGTTGGTGGCAGCAAAAAAGAGCCTGTATTCGAACCTAATGAGCCAATTCATGTCTACGACACCTCAGGTGTTTATACCGATCCTACGCATGAAATAGACCTTTATAGTGGCCTTCCTAAGTTGCGAGAGCAATGGATTGAAGAGCGTGGTGATACGGAATTGCTCGATGATGTAAGCTCTGTTTACACCAAAGAACGTTTAGAAGATGAAACCCTAGACGACCTTCGTTACGGAAACCTGCCTCGAATTCGTCGCGCTACTGGCGACCAATGTGTAACTCAACTGCATTATGCTCGTCAGGGAATTATCACTCCTGAGATGGAGTACATTGCGATACGTGAGAACATGGGGCGTCAGAAGTTCGCTGATGAACAGCTTAATCACCAACACCCAGGCCATAACTTTGGCGCAAACCTGCCAAAAGAAATTACCCCTGAGTTCGTGCGTAAAGAGGTCGCTGAAGGCCGAGCTATCATCCCTTCAAACATCAACCACCCAGAATCAGAACCTATGATTATTGGCCGAAACTTCTTAGTGAAAGTGAACGCCAATATCGGTAACTCTTCTGTAAGCTCTTCGATTGAAGAAGAAGTTGAGAAGCTAGTATGGTCGACTCGCTGGGGCGGCGATACCGTAATGGATCTTTCTACTGGCCGTAATATCCACGAGACTCGTGAATGGATCCTACGTAATAGCCCAGTGCCGATTGGTACGGTTCCTATGTATCAGGCGCTTGAGAAAGTGAATGGCGTAGCCGAAGACCTTAACTGGGAAGTGATGCGCGATACTTTGATTGAACAAGCGGAGCAGGGCGTTGATTACTTCACTATCCATGCTGGTTTGCTTCTTCGTTATGTTCCTATGACGGCTAAGCGTGTGACAGGTATTGTTTCTCGTGGTGGCTCTATTATCGCGAAATGGTGTCTTGCACATCACCAAGAAAGCTTCCTATACACACACTTCCGCGAGATCTGTGAGATCTGTGCGAAGTACGATGTGGCTTTGTCACTAGGTGACGGCCTACGTCCTGGCTCTATTGCAGATGCCAATGATGAGGCTCAGTTCTCGGAGTTACGTACTCTAGGTGAGTTAACTAAAGTGGCTTGGGAATACGATGTTCAGGTGATCATTGAAGGTCCTGGACATGTACCTATGCATCTTATTAAAGAGAACATGGATGAGCAGTTAGAGCACTGCCATGAAGCGCCTTTCTATACGTTAGGCCCGCTGACCACTGATATTGCACCGGGTTATGACCACATTACCTCTGGTATTGGCGCGGCGATGATTGGTTGGTACGGCTGTGCGATGCTTTGTTATGTAACACCTAAAGAGCATTTGGGCTTACCAAATAAAGAAGATGTGAAGACTGGCTTGATTACTTACAAGCTGGCAGCACATGCAGCAGACTTGGCAAAAGGGCATCCGGGCGCACAAATCCGAGATAATGCATTATCTAAAGCTCGTTTTGAATTCCGTTGGGAAGACCAATTTAATCTAGCTTTAGATCCAGAAACAGCCCGTTCTTTCCACGATGAAACCCTGCCACAAGAATCGGGCAAGGTTGCTCACTTCTGCTCTATGTGTGGACCTAAATTCTGTTCAATGAAGATCTCTCAAGAAGTTCGAGAGTACGCGAAAGACACTGAACAAGTGGCTGCTGATCAGGCTATCGAGATTAAGATGCTTGATAATCCGTTGGAAGGGATGCGTCAGAAATCACAAGAGTTCCGTGATACTGGCTCTGAACTTTATCACCCAGCAGTAGGCGCAAAAGAAGCTCAATTAGAGGAATAATGACAGTGAAGATTCTTATCCCATCTCAAAATATTGAGCTAACGGGAGAGGTGCAAAGCTGTCTATTGGTTGCTAAGCGACAAGGCTTGGCAACCGATGCAGTTGAGTTGGGTGTAAGCCCAACTCAATGCTTCTCTATCGTTGATGCTCAGCAAGCGTTATCTATTGGTTTTGCTCATGATGTTGATTCATTGGCGGAGTGTCGCTCAAGTGAGCTTGATCATATCGTTTATTACAGTCATTCAGTGGCGCTAGCTGGTGTCCGCGATGCCTTGGCACAAACTCCGAATACCATCTATATCGGTGTCTTAGATGACTCAGCTGCATTGGATATCTGGTCACAGCTAGATTCTAATCGTGCTATCAAGAGTGAAACTCCAGCTCATCAGGAGTTAGATAGTCGTGGCCACTTTGCTTGGTTACTTACTTTGTTGGCGTTGGAATTCCCATTAGAAGATGCACTGGTTTTAGCTCGCGCAGCATCTAGTGTTTCACGTGGAACATGGCCAGCAAACTATCAAAACTTTCCTATTCCCGTTCTCGAAGATGAGCGACTGGATATTAGTGTTGGTTGGGCGCACCAAGGAACATCACTGTCGTTCCCGGAATTGAGTAAGAGTAGCCTCGGTTTATACCCAGTAGTTGATGATGTTGAGTGGATCGAAAGATTGCTCAAGCTTGGAATCAACACTGTCCAACTACGTATTAAGAATCCACAGCAAGCGGATTTAGAACAACAAGTCGCACGATCTATCGATCTTGGTCGTGAGTATAACGCTCAAGTTTTTATCAATGATTACTGGAAGCTTGCACTCAAGCATGACGCTTTTGGTGTTCATTTAGGGCAAGAGGATATTGAAGAATCAAACCTCTCACAGTTGAGCTTTGCGGGTATAAAGATTGGGTTATCGACTCATGGCTATTACGAGTTGCTACGCATTGTTCAGATTAACCCAAGCTATATTGCGCTAGGCCACATCTTCCCAACAACAACTAAACAGATGCCATCAAAGCCTCAGGGATTGGTTCGTTTATCTCTGTATCAACAGCTGATTGATACTATCCCATACACAGAACAACTCACTGGTTATCCAACGGTTGCTATTGGCGGTATTGACCAATCGACAGCTGAGCAGGTGTGGGAGTGTGGGGTGTCGAGTTTGGCTGTGGTACGTGCGATTACATTGTCGGAAGACCCAAAGAAAGTGATCGAGTTTTTTGAAAAACTGATGACGCCTAAACCTTCAAATATTGGTGAAGAGGTTGCGCAGGAGCCTAGCTATGCTGAGTGATTTTGAGTTTATTCGTTATCAACGACAAATTGCGTTACCTGAAGTCGGTGAGCAAGGGCAACGAAACCTGTTAAACAGTCATGTGTTGGTGATTGGTTGTGGTGGTTTAGGTAATGCGGCTGCTCTTTATCTTGCAGCGTCTGGTGTTGGAAGAATCGTGTTGGTCGATGATGATTCTGTTGATTCGTCCAACCTGCAGAGACAGGTAGCGTTCAAGGAAAGCCAATTAGGTTCACCTAAGGTCGAAGCACTTAAACAACAACTGAATGAGCTCAATAGTCGAAGCCAAGTAAGAACGATCAATCAACGAATGAGTGAAAGCCAACTTGAATTAGAAGTTATGCTGGCTGATCTCGTATTGGATTGTACTGACAACTTCGCGTCACGCCAGCAGGTTAACCGAGCTTGTTTCAAAGCTAATACACCTTTGATATCAGGTTCTGCAATAGGCTGGAAAGGTCAATTTATTGTCTTTGATTATCAGAACCAGGAAGGGTGTTACCACTGCCTTTTCCCGTTCGACCACCATCCACAAACAACGCGCTGCAGTGATAGCGGCATCATTGGCCCAGTGGTTGGAACTATAGGCAACCTCCAGGCTCTCGCTGCTATTCAGCGCATTAGCAGTGGTGAGTTTAAAGTCGCGACGCATCAGCTAAAGCTGTTCGATGGCCAGGCCATGAACTGGCAAAGCCTAATGGTCACGCAAGATAGCGAATGTCCGGTTTGCAATACAGATGCGATCCAACACCTAGAAGAAGAAACACAATGAGTCAGATAACTATTTCTATAAACGAGCAACCAGAGCAGGTCGCGCAATCGTCGTCTCTTTCAGACATCATCCAAGCACTATCGCTACCTGATCTGGGATGTGTCTTTGCTATCAATAATGCGGTTGTACCGCGTAGCCAGTGGCAACAAACCATCGTCAATGAAGGCGATTCTATCTCTCTTTTTCAAGCTATTGCAGGGGGCTAACCATGTTAACTATCGCAGATAAAACATTCCAATCACGACTGTTCACTGGTACAGGCAAGTTCGCAAACAAGTATTTGATGACGAGTGCTATCGAAGCCTCAGGTTCGCAACTGGCAACCATGGCACTAAAGAGGGTCGATATTCGTTCTGAGCAAGATGATATTTTACAGCCAATTATTGATGCTGGCGTTAATCTACTTCCAAATACCTCTGGTGCGAAGAACGCGAAGGATGCGATTTTCGCCGCACACTTGGCTCGTGAAGCACTAGGTACTAACTGGCTAAAACTTGAGATTCACCCGGACCCAAAGTACTTGATGCCTGACCCAATCGAGACACTTAACGCTGCTGAGCAGTTGGTGAAAGATGGCTTCGTTGTGTTGCCTTATTGCCATGCCGACCCTGTATTGTGTAAGCGCTTAGAAGAGGTTGGTTGTGCTGCGGTGATGCCACTCGGTGCACCGATTGGTTCTAATAAGGGAATCGCGTCAGCCGACTTCCTAGAGATCATTATCGACCAAGCTAATGTTCCTGTGATTGTTGATGCTGGCATTGGTGCTCCTTCACACGCGGCGCGTGCAATGGAAATGGGTGCTGACGCTGTGTTAGTGAATACGGCGATAGCTGCTTCTCAACAGCCAGTTGAAATGGCGATTGCTTTCAAGTTGGCAGTTGAAGCGGGTCGTATGGCTTACCTTGCTGGTCTCGCTGGTCAGGTATCTCACGCGGTTGCTTCGAGCCCGCTAACCTCATTCCTAGACGAGTAGTGTCCTTATGACGTTTGTTGATCGATTTAAACAGCTCAACTGGGATGACATTGGTATGTCCATCTTCAGTAAAACGGCGGCGGATGTTGAACGTGCTCTGAGTAAACCTAAACGTGACTTAGAAGATTTTAAGGCTTTGATCTCTCCAGCGGCAGAACCTTACTTAGAGCAGATGGCACAACAATCGTTGGCGCTAACGCGTAAACGGTTCGGTAATACGATGTCGCTATATATTCCTTTGTACCTATCTAACTTGTGCGCGAATGCGTGTACCTATTGTGGTTTCTCGATGGAGAACCGCATCAAGCGTCGCACATTAACTTTGGATGAAATTGATGCCGAGAGCGCGGCCATCAAAAAGATGAAATTCGATAGTGTATTGTTGGTGACCGGTGAGCACGAAACCAAGGTTGGGATGAAATACTTCCGCGAGGTGCTGCCGAATATCAAAGCGCAATTTAACTACCTTGCGATGGAAGTGCAGCCACTTGATCAAGACGACTACGCGGAGCTCAAAACGCTTGGCTTAGATGCTGTGATGGTTTACCAAGAAACCTATAGCCAAATTACTTATGCTGAGCACCACTTGCGTGGCAACAAAATGGATTTTGAATACCGACTCGAAACGCCTGATCGTCTGGCAAAAGCGGGTATTGATAAGATAGGGATTGGTGCTTTGATCGGCTTGGAAGACTGGCGTACCGATTGCTTCTTCGTGGCCGCTCACTTGGATTACTTAGAGCGAACTTACTGGCAAACGCGTTACTCGATTTCATTCCCACGTCTTCGTCCGTGTGAGGGTGGTTTGCAGCCTAAATCGATTATGAGTGATAAACAGTTGGTTCAACTTATCTGTGCGTATCGCTTATTAAACCCTGAGGTCGAATTGTCTCTCTCGACTCGTGAGTCTGCAGCTTTCCGCGACAATGTGTTGCCATTGGGAATCACCAGTATGTCGGCTGCGTCTAAAACCCAGCCTGGTGGTTATGCTTCTGATGAAGAAGAACTCGAGCAATTTGAAATAAGTGATGAGCGCAGTGCTGCTGATGTTGAGTCAATGATTCGTCAACGTGGTTTTGATCCTGTGTGGCGAGATTGGCACAGTGCTTACTCTGGTTAGCGAACACATAGATTGATGTTCCACGTGAAACATCGACGAAGTTAAATCGACAAATAAAAACGGCTACCCTAAGGTAGCCGTTTTTGATTTCATTAAGTTTGAATTAGCGAAACATTAAGCGTGCTCAAGTGGAGTGGTTGATTGGCGTAACCATTCCAATGTATCACCTTCAACTAATGGGCTAACGTCGTTCCATACTTTCTGATGGTAGTCGTTCAGCCATGCAAGCTCAGGTCGTGTCAGTAGATCGACGTTGATGTTGCGCTTATCGATAGGACAGCGTGTTAGCGATTCAAACGTTAGTACTGAGAAGTCACCTTGAGTTGGCAACTCAACCACCAGTTCTAGGTTTTCGATACGGATACCAAATTCATCTGCACGGTAGTAACCCGGCTCGTTTGATAACACCATGCCTTCAACAAGAGGTACATCGATTAGCTTCTTAGAGATGCTTTGCGGACCTTCATGAACACTTAGGAAATGACCAACACCGTGACCAGTACCGTGGTCGTAGTCGAAGCCTTCTGCCCATAAGTGTTGGCGAGCTAGAATATCAAGTTGGAAACCACGAGTACCCTGTGGGAAACGTGCACGCGCGATACCGATGTGACCTTTAAGCGCTAACGTGAACTGCTGGATCATTTCGTCGCTTGGCTGGCCAATCGCGATAGTTCGAGTGATGTCGGTTGTACCATCTAGGTACTGACCGCCTGAATCGACTAGGTAAAGAGTATTCATCTCTAACTGACCTGGTTCAGGTTGGTTCTGGTGGTTGTAGTGACACATTGCTGCGTTGCCGCCTGCTGCTGAAATCGTGTCAAAACTTAGGTCCATCAGCGTTGGGTCTTGTTCGCGGAATGATTGAACTTTGTCTGCTAGCACAGCTTCATTGTGCAGATTACCTTGCGTGACTTCTGCATCAATCCAAGATAGGAACTTCGCCATCGCAACACCATCACGAATGTGACACGCTTTCATGCCGGCAATTTCAGTTTCATTCTTTGCTGCTTTTGGCATTAGGCATGGGTCTGCTGCTTCAATGATATGAGCACCAGAGTTTTGTAGAACCAGCGTGTACCAAGCGTTACTGGTACCTGAATCGACAGATACATTTTTGCCTTCCAAAGATTGAAGGCGTGCTTCAAGCTCTGATGGGTGAGATACGCGAATACCATTGCCAACGTGTGCTTCAAAGCCCGTAGGAATACGAGCTGGGTCTAGGAAGAAGTCGACGCTTTCATCGGCGTGGATGATCGCATTGGATAACACAACAGGTAGGCGAGATACGTCCAAGCCGCGAATGTTAAGCAACCAACAGATCGAATCGAGTTCCGTAAGGATAGCGGCATCAGCACCTTTGGCTTTTAGTAAGCCAGCAATCTCCGCACGTTTGCTTTCACTTGATTGGCCTACTGCGTCTGTTGCCATTAAGCGAACATCAGACACGACAGGCTCAGGACGATCAGACCAAAGCTCATCAATTGGATTCGAAGATAGTGTTGTTAGTTCAACTTTCTCTGCCAGTTTAGCTTGAGCGCCTTTCAACCAAGCAGCAGTGTGCATGCGTGGGTCGAATGCAACCTTGCTGCCTTGTGCTAGAGAACTGGTGATCCAATCTAAAGCCGGCTCTTCAATAAGGTGGCGATACTCAAATAACTCTGCTGGTACCTGCTTACGAACCTGAACCGTGTAGCGACCATCAACAAAAATAGCAGCGTTCTCACGAGTGATAACTGCCGCACCAGCAGAGCCAGTGAAACCTGTTAACCAGTGAAGTCGCTCGTTATGAGCGGGAACGTATTCACCTAGATATTCGTCTTCATGTGGAATGATAACGGCATCTAGGTTGTTTGTTTCAAGCCAAGCTCGAACCGCAGCAACGCGTTCAGCAGTGATATTGTGCATCTGTGTTTATCCTTATTGTTAGGGTCCTTGTTAACACTCACAGTCGATATACATGCGAGGGGACTTATTAGGTCAATAAGCTAGCGCTTTTGTTCGTTTGCTGCAAACGCTGTACGCCATTTTTATCTAAGGTGCAGAGTTTTTTCTTTGATGATATCTCGTAGCCAAGTTAACGCTGGGTCATTTTCTCTGTCACGGTGCCAAAACAGAGTGTATGCCATCGGTGGGAATTCCATCGGTAAAGGGACAACCACTAAGTCGAGTTGCTTGGCGACGAGGTAAGTAAAGTGGCTTGGTGCAGTAAACACAAAGTCGGTGTAGGTACATAGGCTTGCGGCGCTATTGAAGTCTGGAACAGAAATAGCGATATCACGTTGGTGACCAAGGTCGGCAAGCTTATAGTCGAGCAGCCAACGATCGTTACCATCACATCTTACTTGTACATGACGCTGTGCAAGGTAGGTTTCCAGATCCCATTTGCCATTCAGAGCGGGGTGGTTGCGTCTTAGCACACACATCTGCGCGTCACGGTAGATCTCTTGCTCGCAAATATCATCTGGCGGCAGCATAGTTAAACGTGCGTCGTTGATGTCGATGTCTTTACCTGTGAGTCCGATATCGAGCTCACCGAGCTGCAGCTTCTTAAAGGTTTGCTCCGTCCAAGCGTGGGTGTTGATATTCACCTTAGGGGCTTGTCGAAATATCGCTGGTAAAAAGTGGGGAAGAATAAGTGGGTAAACGCTCTCAACAGCCGCAATGTGAAAACTGTGGTCACTGTTGTTGGGAATGAAGGTCTCTGGTTGGGTGAGCACATCAAGTTGGTTGATCAGCGTTTCTAATCGAGGTTTGAGAAAGACCGCCTTTGGTGTTGGTCGCAGACCATGAGCACTTCGCGTGAAAAGGGGATCATTAAATTGCTCACGAAGCTTGGCTAACGATTTACTTACAGCCGATTGACTCAGACACAATCGATGTGCGGTGCGCGTGACGCTTAGCTCTTCCATCAGAACCTGTAAGCAAACCAGTAGGTTTAAGTCGAGGCGTGATAGTTTCTCAATATTCATATGAGTTTCCTATTTGGAATAATGCTAATGAGTATATGCCATTTTTGTTCATATCTTTAGTTGGTTATTATGCACCTAAATTAACTCATTCGGAGAATCTTGTGCCTTCTAACGCGCTTCCAACCCCTAGTAAACTGCAGGTTGCTTTATTGGCAATGTTGGTTTTATTTAGCCCTCTGGCTATTGATATCTACCTACCAGCTCTGCCACAAATTTCGACAGCGTTTCACGTGGAACATGCACTAGCACAAGATACGATTACCTGGTTTTTATTCGCCATGGGTGTCGGGCAATTATTTGCTGGCCCTTTGGCTGATAAGCTAGGACGTCGAACCGTTGCATTGGGAGGTGTTAGTATCTATGCATTGAGTGCTTGCTTGGCGTGGGCAGCTCAATCGATTGATATGATGCTAATGGCTCGGCTGCTACAAGGCTTAGGAGCTTGTGCGACTTCTGTAGCAGCCTTTGCAACGGTTCGCGATCTATTTGGCCCAGAGAAGAGTGGCCGTATGATCAGCTACCTTAATGGTGCAATCTGTTTTATTCCTGCTTTGGCACCCATTCTTGGCGCTTGGTTAACACATCAATTTGGTTGGCGCTCGAACTTTAGCTTTATGGCAGGCTTTGCTGTCGTTGTTGGCACTATCTTATTCTTCCAAATGAAAGAGTCTAACCCTGCGACAGAAAAGGTTGCGGTATTCAAGCTTGAGCGATACTGGTCAGTATTGAAAACACCATCATTCCTTTTCCACGCAACCTTGTGTCTGATGGCGATGGCGGTTATCCTCGCTTATGTAACCTCTGCACCAGTTGTGTTGATGGAAAACCTAGGCCTGACCATGAAAGAGTTTACTTTCTGGTTTGGTGTTAATGCGGCCATCAACATTGCAGCTGCGTTTACTGCACCTAAATTTATGGACCGTTTTGGTACCTATAAAGCACTGGTGGTTGGTATCTCGACGCTGGGCTTAGCGGGTGTGATTATGTTGGTGCTTGCTGAGCACGCTACTCCAATCGCGTTCATGCTACCGATCTTCTTATCGTCAGTTGGCTTTGCTTGGATTCTTGGTGCTGCGGCAGGTAAAGCTCTAGAACCTTTCGGTGACCGTGCGGGTACAGCTGCTGCGCTGCTTGGCTTGTTCCAAATGAGCGGTTCAGGGCTTCTTGTGGGTACCATGCAACGTCTTGATTTAACGTCGCAAGTGATGATTGCTCTGCAAATGTTCCTGATTGTTCCTGCGTTATTAGTGCTTGCGAGCAAAGCGGGTAAGTCTTGGCACACGACGTTTGCTAAGGTATAAGTTACAAGGGTGACAAAATATACAAATGGCGGTTTTCGAAACGTTAAAACATGGTATATTTGTCACTCATTGAAACGTTAGTCCCCAACGGAAAATACTGTAATGTCATTAACAACCTACGAAATGGCGCGCGTCTTAGAACAAATGGAAGATGCACCTGAAAAGGTCATGTTTGGTAAACTGCTTAAAGAGCTAGGCAACCAAAGTGAAGAGCGTATTCGCAGTGCGGCAAAACAAGTTCCAATCGATACTTTGCGAGATATCATTTACCAATTTCAGCGTGTGGTAGAGTTTCGTAAGGGTGAGCAGGTTCAGCTATTGGCAAAAGAACTTGCAGAGCAAGGCATCTCTGCTGAAGAGCTACAAGCTTTTCTAAATAAGTAAGCTTATCCCAGTTAAAAAAGAAACCACTCAATTGAGTGGTTTCTTGCGTTTGGGCTGTAGCATTTAGCTTTAGCAGTTCAAAAGAGGTGAAAACTTATTTTAATTCCTGAACTGCGCTTTCAAAACTCTATCAAGTGAGAATGGTCCTGCGCCCCACACGACAACGATAAGAATCATTAACCCCCAAAGCTGATGATCGTAGAAGCCTTGATCCCACAATACAGGGTAAGACACGACAGCAATGATATTGAAAACAAACAACACCGCAGCCATAGGTCGTGTTAATAAACCGAGCGCTAAAAACATCGGTAGAATTAACTCAGCGGCAGTGCCCATGTAAGCAGCCAATTCCCAAGGTAGCAGTTGCACTTGGTATTCCAATTCAAACAAGTAAAGCGTGCTATCCCAAG
Source organism: Vibrio sp. 10N.261.55.C5 (assembly GCF_041470505.1). Classification (NCBI taxonomy): domain Bacteria; kingdom Pseudomonadati; phylum Pseudomonadota; class Gammaproteobacteria; order Vibrionales; family Vibrionaceae; genus Vibrio; species Vibrio sp. 10N.261.55.C5. The sequence goes on along the minus strand of NZ_JBFRMS010000047.1, from coordinate 4,630 downwards.
TAGCTATCTTGGTGAGTCCAGAATTAAAGAATACCCACGCCACCCAAAGGCGACAAAATAGTAGAAGCACTGGAACAAAAAGTGCCTGTGATTTCTCAATCAAACTGTCGTATTGAGCCATCATGTTCGTGACTGTGTTGTTATCCATGTTATGCCTCCAATTCGGCATTGATTGAAAAACCTGAGATGACGTTTAGCGCCATAACAGTATTCAGATGTTGTAGTAATAAAGGATCGATTGCTGAGAGTGTTCGACCTGATTGCAATTCAGTGAGGAGTTGGTGGCTCTCTTCACTCAAACTATGGCTCTCAACCTGTGAATTCTCAGCTCGGATTAACACCCCAAATTCAGCTTGGTTGATGTCTAGCCCATCAAGTTGCTGCTGATAGATGGCGTGTTCAAGCGCGATAATCGTGTAACTAGAATGAATCAGTGTTATTGAATCTTTGAGATGAAAGACTAAAGCGCCTTGTTGCTCTTGTGGTACATCTGCAAGGCAAGAAAGAGGTCTCTGGTCGACATGTGCTTGTGACGAAAACCTTACCAAGCTATCTTTCTGCCATTCATACAAAGCCACTTCACCGAGATAAGGTGCAGCCTCAATAACGGCAGGAAAGGCTTGGATAGTCTGTTCAAAGTGTTCACCGTAACCACTGACATCACCAGAGGTCGATGGATAATGTAAGACATGTTGACGAGCCATCTGTTGGAAGCACTCTTCACCAACCAACATTTCAGTGAGTGGGTAGGTTGCTGCCAGAACTTCGCTCAAGCTGATCACAAAGTTATTACGGTAAATCTGGATGCGTTGTTCATCGGTAAAATGGTCGCTCACTATGTCGCAGTACTCACCATTGTTTTGATAGCGTAGGGCGTTAGCAAACTCCAATTGAACCTCTGCTAGGGAGTGGCTCATGAGGCGCGACTCCTTTGGTTGAACTTGTCGTGTTGATACAAGATATCACTGGCTTTGGTTGCTTCAGCCAATAAAACTTGTGGCTCTGGGATATCGAGATCCCACTCAATCAAGGTATGGCGCAAACCATGTTGTGCAACCCAGTCAGTGTAGAGTTTCCACACTTCGTCACAGACAGGTTTACTGTGTGTGTCTATCCAGATCTCACCTTGTTCAAGCTTCTTTTTGGTAAAGCCTGCCAAGTGAATCTCTTCAACTTTGTCTGCTGGTATTCCGTTTAAGTACTCTTCACAACTAAAGCCATGATTAAAAGATGAGACGAAAATATTATTGAAATCGAGCAGTAGGCGACACTCAGTACGCTTTTGTACCTCAGCCAAAAACTCCCACTCAGGAATAGTAGAATGCTTGAAGGATAGGTAGCTCGATGGGTTCTCAATCAACATCGGGCGTTGCAAGCTGTCTTGAACCTCGATGACATTACGACAGAAGACTTCCAATGCTTCTTCTGTGTAAGGCAGCGGTAGCAAGTCATTGAAGTAATGACCACCTGTCTGACTCCAACTGAGATGATCAGAAACCAAGAAGGGTTCGATATCATCAATGAGCTCTTTTAATTGCACAAGATGATGTTGATTGATGCGCTCAACAGAACCTAGCGACAACCCAACACCGTGACAACTGATGTTGTGTGCGTGACGAATTTCTCTGAGTTGTTGTCGTTGCGGTGATTGAGCTAAGAAGTAGTTCTCGCTGTGAACTTCTAACCAACTTACTAAGGCTGGATTTTGGCTAAAGAAGTCCAAGTGCGGTGTTCTAAGGCCAACCCCTGCGTAGGGGTGAAGAGTTTGAGTCACAACGATTCTCCTAACAAGAAGTGGAGGTGAGCTGAATGTCAGCTCACCATACTAAGCAGCTCAATTATGATGATTGAGTGTTACCACCTGATAATTTGCCACATAGCCCTTTAGGTACGACTACGAACGCATCGGATTGGTTGTCTTCTTTTGCTGTACCCGCACATGAGCTTGTTTTGGTTGCACAATCATTTTGGCCAGCTTTTGCCACGCCGTAGCATTTTTCTTTTGCTGCTGCTTCCGCAGGTGCTGATGTAAGAACTGCACCGCCGAACGCTAGTACACTTGTGATTGCAGCTGTAACAGCAAGATTAGAATTTTTCATAGTCATTCCCTCTAGGACTTAATAGTATTTTCATATCGCAGGTTAATGGATTGTTAACTTGCTTACTAAAAAGGATTGGAACAACCGGGAAATAATTTCACGGTATTATAAAAATTATCAATATTAATGATGTTTTATCTATTAAGCTATTGAATTAATGATGTTAATTTTTGATTGTTTTTTCTTCTTATTATCCTAAACGCAGCCTAGTGTTTAGGTTATAATCAGCTTTTATGTATAAATACCCAGTAGTGAGCATATCCAATGATAGATCCTTCGCTTTTACTCGATGGCCTAAACGATAAACAACGTGAGGCGGTCGCAGCACCTTTAGAAAACCTACTTATTCTGGCAGGTGCTGGCAGTGGTAAAACGCGAGTGTTGGTGCATCGCATCGCTTGGCTGCAAAGTGTAGAGCAAGCATCGCCGTTCTCTATCATGTCGGTTACCTTCACCAACAAAGCGGCAGCAGAGATGCGTGGTCGTATTGAAGAGTTGATGATGGGTAGCTCGTCAGGCATGTGGAACGGTACCTTCCACGGTATTTGTCACCGCATCCTTCGTGCTCACTACCTAGATGCAAAACTGCCAGAAGATTTCCAGATCATTGATTCAGATGATCAGATTCGTTTGCTACGTCGTTTAATCAAGGCGCAAAACCTTGATGAAAAGCAGTGGCCTGCCAAGCAAGCTTCTTGGTGGATCAATGGCAAGAAAGACGAGGGATTACGCCCAAATCACATCGACGCCTACCATGATCCAATAACTCAAACGTGGTTAAAGATCTATTCTGCTTACCAAGAAGCATGTGACCGTGCTGGCTTGGTCGACTTTGCGGAAATCTTGTTGAGATCGCATGAACTATTGCGCGATAAGAAACACATCCGCGAGCACTACCAAGCTCGCTTTAAGCACATTCTTGTCGACGAATTTCAAGATACCAACAACATCCAATATGCTTGGCTACGTATGATGGCAGGCCCAGATTGTCGCGTGATGATCGTAGGCGATGATGACCAATCTATCTATGGTTGGCGTGGTGCGAAGATCGAAAATATTCAGAAGTTCCTGGATGAATTCCCAGGAGCTTCAACGGTTCGACTCGAACAAAACTACCGTTCAACTAAAACCATTCTGCAGGCGTCGAACGAGCTTATCTCGAACAACACTGAACGTATGGGTAAAGAGTTGTGGACCGATGGTAACGATGGCGAGCCAATCTCTGTGTACTCAGCATACAACGAGCTCGATGAAGCGCGTTTCACGGTCAGCAAAATCAAAGAGTGGCAGGAGAAAGGCGGCGCGCTAGAAGATACGGCAATGCTTTATCGTAATAACGCCCAGTCTCGTGTTCTTGAAGAAGCGCTTATCCAAGGTGGTCTACCTTATCGAATCTACGGCGGCATGCGATTCTTCGAGCGTCAAGAAATTAGAGACGCCTTGAGCTACATGCGCCTAATGAGCAATCGCGGTAATGATGCGGCGTTTGAGCGTGTGGTCAACACGCCAACGCGTGGCTTGGGTGATAAAACGTTAGAAACGATTCGTCTTGCAGCGCGTGATCGTGGTGCAACCATGTGGGAAGCAAGTGTTGCTTTGATAGAAGAGCAAGTGCTACCCGGTCGTGCTGCGGGTGCATTGAGTCGCTTTATCGAGCTGATTAATGCGCTAGAAGACGACACGCTAGAGCTTAGCCTGCATGAGCAAACTGACCACGTGATCAAATCGTCGGGTCTGTTTGCGATGTACGAGCAAGAGAAAGGCGAGAAGTCGAAGGCACGTATTGAGAACTTGGAAGAATTAGTAACGGCAACGCGTCAGTTTGAAAAACCGGAAGAAGCGGATGAGATGAGCATGCTGACGGCGTTCTTAACGCACGCAGCGTTAGAGGCTGGTGAAGGTCAGGCTGATGAGTTTGATGACGCGGTTCAGCTCATGACTCTGCACAGTGCCAAAGGCCTAGAGTTCCCTATGGTATTCATGGTGGGTGTCGAAGAAGGCATGTTCCCAAGCCAGATGTCTGCGGAAGAAGCAGGGCGTTTAGAAGAAGAGCGTCGCCTGTGTTACGTGGGCATGACTCGTGCGATGGAGAAGCTGTACATCACTTACGCAGAGATGCGCCGCTTGTACGGGCAAGACAAGTACCACAAACCATCCCGCTTTATTCGTGAGCTACCAGAAACCTGTCTGGATGAAGTGCGTATGAAAGCGCAAGTCAGTCGCCCTGCAAGCAGTGGTCGCTTTAGTCAAACCGCTGTGAAAGAGAACTTCAATGAAACTGGTTTTAGCTTGGGTTCTCGCGTGAAGCACCCTAAGTTTGGCGAAGGCACTATCATCAACTTCGAAGGAAGTGGCCCACAGAGTCGAGTTCAAGTGGCGTTTAACGGTGAAGGGATTAAGTGGTTAGTAACGGCTTACGCGCGTTTAGAGCAGCTTTAATCTATTACTTCAGCATCTAATAACCGTTCATTATTGAAAACAAAAAGAGCAGCCAATGGCTGCTCTTTTTTATTGGTGCGCCGAGCATGGCG
>NZ_JBFRMS010000046.1:0-51918 GCF_041470505.1 Vibrio sp. 10N.261.55.C5 | reverse complement strand
GCGTTGAATAAGCTCACAGGATTAGGTATGCCTAAAACGATAGAAATAGCCTAATAATCACCCATACTGGCCGTTTCTATCTGAGATCCAATTAGGAAACAAAGCCCTGTTCGACCACAACCGGCTTGAATATCATCCACAATAAGTAGGATATCGTGGGCTTTACAGATTTTGCTTAACTTCTGTAGCCACTCATTTGAAGCGACATTTAACCCACCTTCACCCTGAACCGTTTCCAATAAAACGGCAGCAGGTTTATCCATACCAGCGGAATTATCGGTTAACATCGTTTCAAATAATTTTAAACCATCGATTCCAGCGTAACGTTGTTGAGATTTGAGCCCGCACCTTGCCTGTGGTGTTGGTTGCCTGTAGCAGCCAATGCACCCGCCGTACAACCATGAAAACCATTGGTAAATGCAACAATACTGCTTCGACTTTTTACTTTTTTCGCCAACTTAATCGCTGCCTCAACCGCATTTGTTCCTGTCGGGCCGGTAAATTGAACTTTGTAATCTAATGCTCGAGGTTCCAAAATAAAGCGACTAAGAGCTTCTAGGAATTCAGCTTTGGCTTCTGAATGCATATCCAAGCCATGTGTAATTCCATCCATTTCAATATACTCAAGTAAAGCTTGCTTAAGTATTGGATTGTTATGACCGTAATTGAGAGATCCTGCTCCAGCAAGAAAATCGAGGTAACGATCACCTTGTTTTGTTTCAAGCCAGCAGCCTTTTGATTTAGCAAAAGTGACTGGAAAACTATTCGAGTATGAACGTACGTTAGATTCCTGCTTTTTAAAAATATCCATGATAAGGCCGTTATTTGATTCCTATAAGTTAATGATTATTTAAGGGGTATTCGATACAAATACTCAGTATCGTGCAGCCCTTTAAAATGAACATTTTCATCTAAGAAAGTGGTCACTTTTCCAGTGCTACTATTTTTTGCGTCTAGCTTTTTAAAGAGTGCCCAAGACGCTTGATTTGACTTAGTAATGGTTGTTTCAATAGCTTCTATACTCTTCAGCCACTCTCGACGAAGTAAGCTGTTCAACATCTTGTAAGCTAAAGAGTGACCTCTAAATCGAGGGGCAACTGCAACTTGCCAAATAAAGAGAACATTAGGCTCACTCGGTTTTTGATAACTCGAGATAAAGCCCGCAAGCTCACCTTTGTTCTCAACCAAAATACAAGTTTTACTAAAGTGAGTGGATTGCAAAAAATTGCAATATGACGAGTTGGTGTCTAGTGGCGGACATTCTGAAATCAGTCGATAAATGTCGTTGCCATCTGAAGCTTTGGGCTCGCGAAAACTCCATTCTTCACTCGTTTTTTCTATCACTTCTGGACACAACACCCAAGGCGCTGATGTAATCATACCGAGAAATTCCTTTGAACTCTAATTAAATTCCTTTTTATTATGAGCATTTACCCCCTACTAAGATCAACACCTTAACTTTAAAAAACAAAAATTAGTGATCTATATCACATTTAATAGCGGTCAGCATGAATTGAATAATACTTTGAGTTCTAATGTATTTGATCGGTGGAGATCTTAAGAAAATGTCTTTAACCGAATAAGCGTCAAAAGAAGGTTAGAGTCATTAGTAAATTATGTGCTCAGATTGCCAATCAAGCGGCATAAATCACCAACACTCTCAGTGTTGAACATTCTATCGAGTAGATAACAACGCTTCGAATGGCAGTGACTCGCTATCCACTATTAAAATATCGGCCTCAAAAACAAAAAAACCTAGCGAGAGCTCGCTAGGTTTCTTATCTAACATATCGATGAATAATGAACTCAGAGGAAACGAGTCCAGAAATATCAGCTTGGAAAAGGTTTACTTCAAGGGATCATTATCAGGCAAAGCGTTGTGTATCCATAACGCTAGGCGCTTCTTAATATTTGCACCATCCAACTTACTGTCTGGTAACGGAGTGATTTGATTTACTTCAACAAGAAATAGATAAACAGCCTTAACCTTGATTGGTTGAGATGAGTTCGGCAAATCGAAACCTTGCAACTTTGCCATTTTAAAACCGACTTCTAGAGCCTTCTTAACCAGCTTATCTTCATTCATGATCTTCGCGGTTTTCGACATATCATCTCCATCATCTTCGTAGATTGAACCTTGAGTATACCAAACTGAATCTAAGACAAGATTACCGCGCTCTCAATTCGAACACTCTCTTTGATAAATGACATTAAACGAATTTCAGCCCCTAAATAGATACCTGCCTAATTGACATGTACAGGGCGGAAATCAATACGCAAACGGTATCTTAACAAAACACTCAATAAGTGAGACCTTAAGCCCAGAAATCAAAACGGAGCGAATTTTAGCTTAATATCCAACAAAATACCGAATACTATGTTTTCTTATAAAAATGATAAGCACTCTCTTTTCTATAGATAAACCACTGTTATTTAACTGATTTTATATAATGATGACTTAGTTCATATTTACAGTCACCTATAACGAAAACTTATTTACAAAACACTCATTAAGAAAATAGAATAAAACCACTAATTTTATACTGGTGTTGAAAATGCGTTACCTCTGGGCTTCATTCTGTCATAAAAATCCAATTCCGGGTCGAATTGTTCATATCTTGGTTATGTTGATAGCGCTAGCTTCTATCACCATTCCATTGATTTCAAAAGACGCCACAACCATCTTAACTTCACTGTGTGCTGCTCTAGTCTGTTTCGTCGTTTTTGTCTTCTTTGCGCTCGCCGACAAAATGCGCTCAGGCATGCATTAATCAACCAATCAGTTCTCTATCACCAAGCATTCTCTTTTTAAAAATTCATTATAAAATGCTGGTTACCAAATACGGAAAAGCCCAAAGTTATTAGCTTTGGGCTTTTCTTCTATAGCGAATTCTTACATATTCCAAATAGCCTGTAGTTAGAAATTACAGCTATCAATCAGGCATCACCACAATACCCATGGTTTCAAGCAGTTGCTCTTGCTGCCAAGCAACGATTTTAATCCCCGATGTGTCTACCTTGCGAGGATCTAACCCTTCTAATTCAGCATGGCATAAATTAGCACCTTGCATACTAAATTGCCCCCATACATCTTCCGAGAACACGCCTCGGCTAAGATCGGACTCTTTTAGTGACGCTCCGCCAAGGTAAGTACCTATCCAGCGGTTTTCAAATAACTCACACTTCTCTAAACAAGCTTGCTCCAAGTTGGCGTATGACAGGTTACAGCCCGTAATATACGCGGAGCAAAAATACATTCTATTGCTTACCTGGTTGGCAAAGTTAGCACGAGTAAAGTTCGCCCCTTTCAGGTCACAATCACGTAACTCAATACCGTAGCAATTCGCGTTGCTAAAATTCGCCATCGCCAACTGACAGTTCTGAAAACTTGCATCACGCAAATCTGCAACATCGAAGTGGCATCCCTCAATATCGCCTTGTTCGATAAACTTACAGTTAATAAACGTTGCATCACGTAAGTTCGAACGTCTGAAATCACAACGGATAAACGTACAGGCTGTAAATGTAAGCTCTGATAAGTCTTGCTGAGCAAAATTGTGGTGATGATAAGTGCTGTTATTGGTGTCCATTTAGCCCCCTAAAGAAATTAAGCTAAGACTACCATTGCGATCTTAAGAAAACACCAAATTAAAAACGAACAAAAACAGCAACTTAAAACACCCAAATTTAGCCATTTTAAGGCACCAAACAGGCCCTTTAAGGTTGTTATTTTCGATTTATAGGATGTGCTTATCTTGAAAAAAGTTTTGTCGCTTAGAAGTGCCAATAAGAGAAAAAGTTACTTTGACGAAACGAGTCAATTATTGACCGCGTCCTAACGCGCTAGACTGGACGGTTGGTATGTTGCTCGTTACACTATTCCTCATTCTCAGCATAAAGAGTAAGAACAATGAAAGACATGCGACAAGCTATGCTCGATGCAGGATTTAGCCTTATTAATGAACACGGGTTTGCTGGTGTTGGCCTGATGAAGATCATCAACCAAGCGGAAGGCACGAAGGGTTCTTTTTACCACTACTTTAAATCCAAAGAGCACTTTGGTGAGATCCTTCTTACTAACTACTTTGATGAGCATCTCGCTAAGCTGGATGACTTTTTAAGTGATGAATCGCTTTCTCGTCGTGACCGCGTTAAAGCCTATTTCGAGTTTTGGTGTGCGTCGAAACTGACTGAAGACTTCAATATCCAATGTCTTGTTGTAAAACTGGCGGGAGAAGTATCTGGGTCTGCAAACCCGTTGCAATCGACCATGGCAGAAGGCGCAGAAAAGATAATCCTGCGTATGGCAAAGCTGTTTGAAGAAGGCAATGAGGCCGGTGATTTCACTATCGCAGAGCCCGAATCGCTATCTCGAACGCTTTATGGTTTATGGCTTGGCTCAACGCTCATGGCCGCCATGCAGCGTAACCGTTCGATTCTAAACAATGCCATGGAAGAGACTCTTCTCGCCATGAGCCCAGCCCAAGAATCGGCTGACTAGATACCCGTTACCAAATACCAAATACCAAGAGGCTCGCACAATTTAGCGAGCCTTCTATCTAACTTAAATCTTGATTGAATCCATTCACGCCTACTCCATTACCCCAGACGAGACGCAATATTATTGGCTTTGAATAAGTCCTTAATAACAGGGTCGATATGCTTGAAGAAGCTCAGCCAACCTTCACACAAGTAATTTAGCCCTGCTTCGCCATCTAGGCTTGTGATGATACGGTTTTTAGGGCACTCGCCATGGCATGCAAATTTAAACTCACAGGCTTGGCATTGTTTCGGCAGAGACTTCTGTTTGGCGAACCCAAAACTCTGCTGCTTTGGCGAAAAGGCTAAAGTTGAAAGTGCTTGTTCCTGAATATTACCCAGCTGAAATTCAGGAAAGACATAATGGTCACATGAATAAACATCGCCATTAGGCTCAACCGCTAACCCTTTTCCGCAGATCTCACTCAAGGTACACATGGTGCTTTCTCTGCCCATCCACACTCCGACAAAATTTTCAAAGTACGGCACTAATACCCGACCAAAATCATGCTCGAACCATTCGTCAAAAATGGTAGTGAGGAACTCTCCCCATTGCGCAGAGCCGACACTCCACGGTTCAACCTCACCTGATACAGGAATGATCGCTTGTTGGTTGCTCAACCATTTATTGTTGGTATGAGCCTCACGCTTATCGACGACAGGAATAAACTGTAATTGCTTCGAACCCACTTCATCACGCAGAAAACGATAGACCTCTAGTGGATACTTACCTGTCACATCATTCACGCAGCTTAGGGTTGCGAATTCGACGTTATGCTGCTTCAAGTAGTGAATACCACGCATTGTTTGAGAAAAAGTGCCTTTGCCTGCACGGTTGGTGCGGTAGTGATTGTGTAAGTGCTCTGGGCCGTCAATGCTCACACCAATGATAAAGTCATTCTTTTGGAAAAACTCACACCACGCATCATTCAGTAACGTGCCGTTGGTTTGAAGATCGTTGCTGATCTTACTGTGGTTAGGACAATATTTTTTCTGCAGCTCGACGACTTTTTGAAAGTACTCAACCCCCAACAAAGTAGCTTCTCCACCATGCCAAGAAAAGATGATTTCAGGCGTATTCTGCCCTTCTATGTACTGCTTGATATAACGCTCTAACAGAACTTCATCCATCGTATATTGAGAACCTTTTGGGTAATCAAGCAGCTGTTGTTTTTCTAAATAATAACAGTAGGTGCAACTGATATTACACACCGCCCCAATGGGTTTTGCTAACGCCTGAAGTTTGCTGTGTGCTTTGCCATTGAACTGCGGAATTGAACTCAAGTTTGATAGCGATAATGTCGTCATGAAGAGTGCCTCGATGTAAAAGTTATTGTATTAGCCAAAACAATTCGTAATTCCTTTACACGGTGTTCATCGGCCAACCAAGCTTGTGGCATTAGGTTGGCCGAGTGGTTCATTTCCTCTATTTCACGTTCTCAAACGGGTTCCACGCTTCATCCACTGGGACGATATTTTGCGCTTTTTCGTACTCTTGATACTCAGCAACCATCTCTAGGAACAAGTCTGGCATTTGGTTTCTTAAGTCATGCTGCTCAGCCGGATCCTGCTTAGTGTTGTACAGGTGCCATTCACTGTCACCGCCCATGCCCGTAGAGATTCGGATGATCTTGTAATCCCCTTTGAGCAAAATGCCACTACCAAACAATTCAAATGGAATCGCATTATCGGCACTGTGCACCTCTCCCGTTTCACCTTTGAAGTAAGGCAGCAAGCTCACACCACTCATTGGTGCTACTTCTCGACCTTGGTACTCCGTTCCTGGATGCTCAACATCGGCGATTTCAAGAATGGTGGCCGCGATATCTTTTACTTGTGACAAGTCATCGGTTTGAGTGCCGGGTTGCAGCGCTTGATCGCCCTCTAAGAGCGCTTTCGCTGGCTTAACAATGAATGGGACTCGAATACCGCCTTCTGCCGTGTACGCTTTATACCAAGACAAACCACCGGTTGATGCGCTTGCCCATTCTGGGCCTAATGAAACGCTGGAGTTGGCTTTCCCTAGGTTTTCCGTCGAGTTGTCAAAGTGATGCGCTGTCCATGTGCGAATCAAATCACTGATATTTTCACCGGTAATATCCGCCGCTTCTGGGCCGTTATCCGCTAGGTACATGATGTAAGTATTATCGTATTCCCCGATTTCTTTCAGGTAATCGACTATCTGACCGACTTGTTGGTCCTGCATTTCCATCATGCCCATCGCGACAGCCATTTTCTTTCCGTACCACTTTTGTTCTTTCTCAGAGAGCGAGTCCCAAGGTCGGCTTAATGCATTACGATCTGAAATATCGGCGTCTTTTGGAATCACACCCATCTCTTTCATGCGTTGAAAACGGTCTTCTCGAACCGAGTCCCAACCATGTTCAACGTAGTAGTCGACTTTATCTTGATAAGCAGACTCAGGCGCTTGCAGTGGTAGATGAATACCGGTGAATGGGACGTAGGCGAAGAAAGGCTTACCGTCGTCTTTTTTGCTATCGATCATCTTGATGATCTCGTTGGTGTAAACTTGGTCTGAGTACTCGCCTTTGTATTTATCCTCAACCACTTCACCGTTGCGGTAAGTTGGCTCAACTTCAACACCGGGAATATCGCCTTTTTGCAGCGCATCCGCTGTCGCAGCGTTTTTGGCCGGGAACATCATATCTCGGTTAAAGTGATTCGAACCGCCCGCTAAGATACCGTAACTCTCACCAAAACCTCGATCATCCGGTAAGAATCCATCCTCGTGTCCCAAATGCCATTTACCAGACAGGTAAGTGTTATAGCCACTCTCTTCAAGCAGCGTTGCGACCGTGACGCCTTTCTTGGTGAGGTAACCTTCATAACCCGGCTTACCAATCGCGCCCGGATAGACGGCATAGTCGAAGGTGCCTAGCCCAACCTCGTGACTGTTTGCTCCGGTTAACATCATAGAGCGCGTTACCGATGAGGTTGGTGACGCGTGAAAATTAGTAAACTTAACCCCCTCTTCAGCCAGCGCCATTAGGTTTGGTGTATTGGCTTCTGAGCCATAAGGCTGAGTATCGGCAAAGCCCACATCATCGCCAACAATGACAACAATATTCGGTTTTTCTGATTCTGCGGCCAGAGCAGCACTACTTGCCGCGGCCATTGCAGTGAAGACTAAAGATTTCTTGAATGTCTGCATAAGACGTTCTCCAATTTCTGTGATTAACTTGTTTCAGTAATTAACTTTTCTGCGAGTAACTTTTCTGCGAATAACTTTTTCTGAGGTTAACCTTTCTGTGATTAACCTGAGTTAGGATTTGAATTAATGCGCGGCTTGCGACATCCAATGTAATAAGTCGAGCGCGGGGTCATACTCTTGAGTTGCTGCCATGCCAATCCAGGTGACAGCTTCCGCCTGGCTGGCTTGAACGCCACTTCCAGAGATATACATCAACCCAAGCTGTGTTTGAGCTTCAGGGCTACCGTTATTGGCTGCGGTGACGAACCACTCCGCGGCTTTTTCATCATTCTGTTCTACGCCATCTCCGCTCAGATATAAGTAAGCGACAGAGAGCTGGGCATCCAATTGCCCTTGGTAAGCCTCATCCAACAATTGCACAACATCTTGATGCTGCTGCGATTGATCCATGGTTGCTTCATTCTCAAAGCTCTCACTTCCAAAGCTGGCCTTGGCAAAAAACAGAACAACCAAAACACCAGTCAGAATCACGGTAGTTAAACGTTTATTGATCATTTATTTCCTCCTCGGGAATAAAGGTCTCGACGTCCCTGTTGAATGAATTAGGTGAAAAGTAGGAATGGCGCGATGATGCACAAGCTTGATAGCAATACGTTTTCGATTTTCATAATTGGCTCTCGAGTAATGATTGTTGAGTGAATCAGGGACTGAATCATCGACTGAATTAAATGGTCATAACATTCAGTCGATTAAGACAGAGACTTAAATCGCTTTCTCTATGATGGTTTCAATCGTCTGTTTCGAGATTGGGTAGAACTGAAAACAGATGTCTTTTTCAATCGCTTCTGCAATGTTGCTCTTCTCTTGCGCATCAAAGTCCCAGCTGTTGAAACGCTTCATCGCACCCACACGGGTTTGGAAGTTGTTTAAGAAATCCAACACTCTCTGGTAAACCATCTCATCGGTTCCCGTCGTGTCGACCGAGAAAGCTTGAGCTAACTTCGCCGCATTCGGCATATAGAATTCAGGCAGAGCTTCAATCACAACCGGCATCAGTACCGTGTTGGCATCGCCATGTGGAATGTGGCTAATCGCACCAAAGGCGTGAGCACAGTTATGAATCGGAATACCGCCCAAAGACGAATAAAATGCAGAGATCGCCATAGTGCTTGCTTGAAGAAGGTTGCCGCGTGCCGTTAGATTTTCTGGCTCTTTAAGTGCCAAGGGTAAGTTTTCAACAATCAGTTTTGCAGCCTGAATGCCGTAAGCGTCGGTGAATGCATTACTCATCGGTGACACAATCGCTTCAACAGCGTGTGTTAACGCATCCATGGCTGTAGAACGAGTAAGGTGAGCTGGCAGCTTAGTGGTCACCGTTGGATCAAGGATCGCGATATCGGCTTCCAATCCAGACGCGACTAGACTTGCTTTGATGTTTTCATGTTCATTGTAAAAAACAGCAATCGGAGAGGCTTCTGCGCCCGTACCAGCCGTTGTCGGAACCGCAATGTGGGGCACTCGAATATCTTCATTGTTTGGCCACACATCCATATGACCGCCACCCGCAATCACGGTGCGAATGTCATCTATCTTCTTATGAAATGCGTATTTCACACCTTTAGAAGCATCAATTACGCTGCCGCCGCCAACAGACAAGATCGCATCAGCATTGACGCTGTTTGCAAACTCAATTGCTGCGTTGATGTTGTCGCAAGTCGCGTCTGGCGCGATATCGGTGTACACACCAACAAGCTGAACCGCTTGTTCATTACCTGGCTGGTTCACCTTTTCGTTTACAAACAACGCCGAGAACTGCTCAACAAAACCAAGAGACTCCAAGCCTTTATCAGAAAAGAGCACGACTCTTTGCGCACCTAAGCGACCAAAAAGAGAAGGGATATTTTCAATGCCATTCTCTTGAGCATGAACAATGGTTTTAAGTTGAAAGTTAAAATTATTGGTTGTCATGATATTTACCTCATTTCTAGTTGATGACTAAACAATAACCAATACAAACCGGTCGGTCTAGAGTGTTAATGTCAAAGATATGTCAATTAAGATCTTTATGGATCATTGCCCCAAAACGAAAAAAGCCCGCAAATGCGGGCTGTAGTAATAAGTGAGTGATCATTGAATAAGTGTCATTGAGTCACCATGAGCAACTTATTAACTATTAACTATTAACTATTAACTATTAACGAAGATGAGCTGGCACCTTGCTTTTGTCTCTAGTGAGGTAGTAATACAGGTAAACTAAAGAGTAGACAGTCACAAATCCATCGAGCGCAAATACACCGCTCCAACCATAAAACCACTCATAATCGTTGATACACACGTTGTATAAGAATATGCCCACAAACATCGACTTCTCAAATGCACTGTAAATCATGGTCGAAGTACGCAGCGATTTGTACTTCGCCGAGAACATCAACAACACACCAATACAGCCAACCATGACTCCCCAGTGTTGATAGGTACCCATAAGATACTCTTTGTTCACCATCATCGTATCGTTGTACGAGAACAGCGTTTGCATACTCCAATCAGGCGCAAGGAAAGTAGAGAAAGCGGTTGCGGTTAAGAATCCTGTAACCATCAAATACGCTTTCATCGTTCGTTCAAAAAATCGTTCCAACATAAAAATAACCTCTTAAAATAACGTCGTAAAAATAATTTCTTATAAATAACTTCTTGTAGATAAATTGGGTAATGACAGAAATGATTTACTTGCCAAGCATGCTCATCACTGCGGTCTTTAATTCGTTGTCTTCTTTTGAAAACAGATGCTTAACTCGATGATCTAAGCCCGTTTCCAAGACGGTTTTGGCATGGGAGAAAGTAAGGAAACCTTCTTTACCGTGATAATTGCCCTGCCCTGATTCACCAATGCCACCAAACGGTGCGTCATCAACCGCTAAATGGAAAACACAGTCATTGATACACATTCCGCCGGAATGAACTTGGTGTTTAACCTGAGCTTGTAAGCTCAAATCAAAGCTCATTAGATAAAGCGCTAACGGCCTTGGTTTGCTATTGATGACTTGGAACGCCTCTTCGATATTGCGATACGTAATCAAGGGTAATAGTGGGCCGAAAATCTCTTCGTTCATCATCTTGGATGACAGGCTTGGTTCAACAATTAGGTGCGTCACCAAACGATGGTTATCTAAGTCCATCGCTTCGTCATGGCAAGCGACGGTTCGCGTTCCTGCTTGTTGCTCTTCATTCAACAAGCCGACAATACGATCGCATTGACGAGGATTGATTAGGGACGTCAAACTCTCGGAATACACCCCTTCATCGAACAGCAATTGGTACTGTTTTTTATACTCTTGAATGAAAGATTCAACTTTCCCTTCAGGTAGCAATACATAGTCAGGAGCCACACACACCTGCCCGTTATTGAGGCTCTTACCATAAATGATTCGCTCAACCGCGATATCAATTGGCATGTCTTCTGCAACGATAACCGGTGACTTACCACCTAGCTCTAGTGTGACTGGAGTTAGCGTGTCAGCCGCTGACCTCATCACTTGGCGACCCACTTGGGTTGACCCCGTAAACAGAAGATGATCAAACGGCAACGCCGAAAATGCGGCTGCGATTTCTACCTCACCTTCAACCAAGCACACCTCATCGGATTGGAAGACTTCCGCCAATAGCGCTCTTAATACTTGGTTCGTAGCTGGGGTAAATTCACTCATCTTGATCATGGCGCGATTGCCCGCTGCCAACGCCGAAATAAGCGGGCCGACGGATAACATGATCGGGAAGTTCCACGGAGCAATGATCCCGACAACGCCTTTGGGTTGATAAACCACTTCAACACGAGAGGTTGAAAGCAAAGGGCCGGAATGACGAATCGAAGATGTCGACCAATGAGGTAAACACTCAATGCTGTGATCAATATTTCCGATGCAAGGCAATATGTCGGCCATCAAAGTGTCTTGTCGACTGCGGTGACCATAGTCCTCACTCACGGCTGAACACAAACGATCTGTGTAATCGATAAGCGCAGATTTAAGTGCAAGCAACTGCTCAATTCTCACCGATACCGCTGGCATCGGGTTCTGTGCAAAAGCTCCCTGCATGTTGTTCAACGTCATGGTCATTTGTGTTGGCGTCAATTCGTATTTCATACATCACCTCGTGGTTAAGATGAGCACACAATAATACAAAGCAGACCGGTCGGTCTATACTTTTATTGTCAGAGAATCGTCAATGCATTTTTGAATACAAATAAATAGGGTGGTTACAACGTAGGGTTAAAACCCAGGGCGATTTAAAATAGGAGGGTGTAACGAACAGGCGGTATAACGAGAAATCTCACATGGTGAGATCAAAAATGGCCGCTTAATGCGACCATTTAATAACTCTTTAAGTTTTTTGTTTTAAATAGACAATTTAAAACTAACGTTAGCTTTTGGCTACGTTTGCAATGCCTTCAAGCTGAAGCACTGGAGCAGCGTCGATGTCTTCTGCGTTCATCATTGCTGATACACGCTGCATCGAAGAAAGCAGTAAGCTTTGCTCCCACGTCTCTAGGTTTTGGAATTTTTTAACGAAGTTATCTTGCAGCGGCGGTGGCGCATTGTTTAGCAACTCTTGACCTTTTTCAGTCAGGTTCGCGTGTACTTTACGGCGGTCCGATGAACTGCGTACTCGTTGTACATAGCCATTTAACTCAAGACGGTCGATGATCGTCGTCGTCGTTGCTTGGCTTACATTGGTCTGATTAGACAATTCTTTGATTGTCACATTACCCATTTCTTGGATTGCTCTCATTAAGATTAATTGAGGGCCAGTCAAACCATACTCTTTACTCAGCTTCTTCGAGTGTAAATCGATAGCGCGAATAATTTGGCGAATAGCGACCAGGATTTCGTCATGTTTGTCCAAGATGCAGACCTTTGTACTAATATACTGTGAATGGTTTTACAGCGTCGAAGCGATGAAATGTCTCGAGTGATTACGTCACGCATGCTCGAATTACACTGTAAATTGATAAATTACTTCATTGATTTTTCCGCATTGTACTGATGTTCATACTATTCTCAATCTTTTCTATACCACTAAACTTGCGTGGTACGGCACTTTTGCTTAATGAAGGGGGAATGAACGCTTCAATGAAGACAAAAATAATGAACCAGAGAATACAAACTCAAAGAATAATATATTTTAATAATCATAGAGGTAGAGAGATTTAACCCTCTCCACCCAATAAAAAACCAGCCTCAATAGCTAAACTGAAAAACGAAATTTTACGCAGCGGTATTCATCTGAAAGTTACCCGTTAGTGCGTTGTAAAACTCGCTGTTATCCAAAATCCCGACCAATTGATTGTTTTCAACCAACAGAATTGGGTGGTTACTGATCTGCTTAAGCTTAATCGCATCACGCATACCAATCTCCGGGCTTGTCACTACCACACTCGACGCGTTAATCGCGGTTAGGTCGTCAGACTCGCTCCACTCAACAAGCGCCAAAGTAGATTCACCTTTCACTGAGAAAGCACCTTCACTCTGTTCAATCCAAAGATCTTTAGAATCGCAGATCTTCCAGCTTTCATTCTCTTGCGTCAGTGAATCAAGAGGCTGCATTAAAGAGCGACCTTTAAGCACATTCAATGGATTGGTGTGAGCAACGAAGTCTTTTACGTATTCGGTTTTTGGCGTCAGTACGATCTCTTCAGGCTTACCATGTTGAATCAGTTTTCCTGACTCCATGATCGCAATGTTATTACCAATCTTCAGTGCTTCATCTAGGTCGTGACTCACGAACAGAATCGTTTTGTTGAGTTTGTTTTGCAGCGTGATCAGTTCATCTTGCAGCTGAGCACGAATCAGTGGATCAAGCGCCGAAAACGGTTCATCCATCAACAGAATGTCGGTGTCCATTGCAAACGCACGCGCCAAACCAACACGTTGCTGCATGCCGCCGGAAAGCTCATGTGGAAATTTGGTTTCCCATTCCGCCAGGCCGACCATTTCTAATTGCTCACGCGCTTTTACACGACGAACATCTTTCGCTACACCCTGCATTTCAAGACCAAACGCTACGTTGTCTAATACATTAAGCCATGGCATCAAAGCAAACTTTTGGAACACCATAGAAACGCGGTGAGTACGAAGATGACGCAAGGTCGCTTCGTCGCATTGCGCTAAATCGACTTGTTGGTCACCGTCTTTGATTGTCAGTGAACCACGGCTGATCTCATTCAAGCCGTTAACTGCACGAAGCAAAGATGATTTACCAGAACCAGACAACCCCATCAGCACACAAATCTCGCCTTCTTCAACGGTCAGCGACACATTGTCTACGCCAACCACTTGGCCAGTCTCATCGATGATCTCTTGGCGAGTTTTACCTTGGTCGAGTAGCTCAAGCGCTTGTTTCGATTTATTACCAAACACAACATCGAGATTCTTAATGGTAATCGCGTCCATTGTCTTTTTTTCCTGAGAGTTAGACATGATTAAGCTTCCTTCTGGTTTGGTGTTTTGCACAAGCGGTCAAGGATGATTGCGACTAATACAATCGCTAATCCAGCTTCAAAACCTTGTGAGATGTTCACTGTGTTCAATGCACGAACAACAGGTTTACCAAGTCCGTCAGCACCGACAAGAGCGGCGATAACCACCATCGAAAGCGACAACATAATACATTGGGTTACACCTGCCATGATGCTTGGTAGAGCCGCCGGTAATTCGACCTTCATCAGCAATTTCATGCGGCTGGCACCAAACGCTTTACCCGCTTCAATCAACTCTTCAGGTACTTTGGTGACACCTAAGTAGGTCAAACGAATTGGCGCGGCAATGGCAAATATGATGGTCGAGATTAAGCCAGGAACGATGCCCAAACCGAATAAAACCAAAGTCGGAATCAGATACACAAACGTTGGAACCGTCTGCATTAAATCAAGAATGGGTCTAAGCACCGTATATAACCAAGGGCGATGCGCAGCCATGATGCCAACCGGTACGCCAATTAATACGGAAATCGTTGTCGCCGCAAAGACGAGAACAAAGGTTTCCAGCATTTCTTGCCAATAGCCAAGGTTTAAAATAGTCAGCAAAGCTGCAACCACGAAAATCACAAGCGAGGGTTTACGGTGTAAATACCATGCAATCGCCGCGGTCATCACGATTGGTAAAGCCGGTGGCATCCACTTAAATACATCGACTAAAAACATAATGACGGTTTCTAGAAAAATCGAAATAGCGTCAAAGAATCCTGCTGCATTGATTGTTAGCCAATCAACACCCGCTTCCATCCATTGACCAACAGGGATTTTGTTTTCCGTAATAAAATTCACAATATTGCCTTTTATTATGGGTGGGCTACTTCAAACCAATCGATAAATTGGCAAGCCCACCTTTATTATTTATGTAGCTGTTGAGATAGGTAGAACTAAGCTTTAACTTGCTTTAGGTATTCAGTAACGGCTTGAGTCGCTGATTCACCTTTATGCGTTTTTACGTTGTCTAACCAAGCTTCAACTTGTTGAGGGTTATTGTTCAACCATTGTTGAGCCGCTTTTTCTGGCTTCACTTTTTGGTTAAGAATCTCTTCCATCAACTGGTTTTCCATCTCTAGTGTGAACTCTAGGTTTTGCAGAAGTTGACCGACGTTTGCACATTCAGACAGGTAGTTTGAACGAACGTTAGTGTAAACATTCGCGCCGCCGTAGTTAGGGCCGAAGAAGTCGTCACCACCTGATAGGTATTCCATCTCAACATTGCTGTTCATTGGGTGCGGCGCCCAACCTAGATAAACGATCCACTGGCTACGACGAGCAGCGCGAGATACTTGCGACACCATGCCCGCTTCACTTGATTCCACTAGGCTGAAATCTTTCAAGCCAAACGCGTCAGAATCAATCATTGATTGTATTAGGCGGTTACCGTCGTTACCCGGCTCGATGCCATAGATGCGGTCTTTAAATTTGTCGGCATGTTTTGCTAGGTCGGCGAAGCTTTTTACACCTGAGTCGTACACGTATTTTGGTACGGCTAGCGTGTATTTTGCGCCTTCAAGGTTGGCACGAACGGTTTCAACCGTGCCCTCTTCACGGTACTTAGCAATATCGCCTTCCATGGTTGGCATCCAGTTGCCTAGGAATACGTCAATATCGCCGTTCGCCATTGAAGAGTATGTCACCGGTACTGAAAGTAGGTCGGTTTTGGTTTTGTAACCAAGGCCTTTTAATAGTTCAGAAGTAACGGCGGTTGTTGCGGTAATGTCAGTCCAGCCTACATCAGCGAAGCGGACGTTTTCACATTGCTGTGGTTCAATAGAAGCGTTAGCACCAAATGCAAATGAGCTGATGGCTAGTGCTGTTAACGTTTTTGTCTTCACGTTCTGAATATTTAGAGTCGTCATAATGGTTCCTTTTTATCTTTCCTTTTGCTGCTCGATATCAACACCGATAGAGAGCAGTTCTTCTGACTTTTGACTAATTAGTTTTGTTATTTTTTGCTTGTTACTTGTTGTTTTTATTCTTTGCTGCTTTTGCTATTTTTTAAACAATAACAGATACTTACGCTTCTCGTACTGGCTTATTGATTCTTTGTGTTTCTTCCCATTCCGGTGCTATCCATACCGGAACGTTTTGCTCTTTTAGAACGGGCTTACCTAGAATCAAATCGGAAGCACGCTCAGCAACCATAATGGTCGGTGCGTTCAAATTACCGTTTGGAATAACAGGGAAAACAGAGGAGTCGACCACGCGCAGATTATCAATGCCGCGAACACGACACTCTTCATCAAGTACCGCCATTGGGTCATCATCAGCGCCCATTTTGCAGCCACAAGAAGGGTGATAAGCACTTTCAACGTTCTGCTTAACCCATTCGTCGATCGCTTCATCAGAAGTTACGCTCAGACCTGGCTGAATCTCTTCGCCACGGTAAACATCCATCGCAGGTTGCGACAAAATCTCACGCGTTAGACGAATACAATCGCGCCAATCTTGGCGGTCTTGCTCAGTCGAGATGTAATTGAAAATGATCTCTGGCTTGGCATGCGGGTCAGCAGAAGTGATCGCTACCGTACCGCGACTTTCTGGTTTATTAGGCCCAACGTGAACTTGGAAGCCGTGTCCATCAAAGGCCGCTTGTCCGTCGTAACGCATCGCTGCTGGCAGGAAGTGATATTGAATATTCGGCCACTTCAATCCTTTGCGAGAACGAATGAACGCGCACGATTCAAAGTGATTAGTGGCCCCCAAACCTTTGCGAGTCAAAATCCACTCTGCGCCAATCATGCCTTTGCTGACTAAACCAAGCTTGCTGTTGAGCGTGATGGGTTCGTTACAGTGATATTGGAAGTACACTTCCAAGTGGTCTTGTAGGTTTTCACCGACGCCACTGAGTTCGTGTTTAAGCTCAACACCCGCCTTCTCAAGTACCGCTTTCGGGCCGATACCAGAAAGTTGCAGCAGTTGAACCGAGCCAATAGAACCCGCAGAAGAGATCACTTCCTTGTTCGCCACGGCCACTTGAGTATTGCCTGACTTTTCAAACTCAACACCAACTGCTTTCAGGCCTGATTGACCTTCTGAGTCTTGTGCTTCAAGTAAGAAACGACGCGCCACGATGCCTTTTTTCAAGGTAAGGTTTGAACGCTTCAATGCTCGACGTAGATAAGCGTTAGAGGTTGAGGCTCTAACACCCTTGTCTACCGTCATATGCATAGTGCCGAAGCCTTCTTGCTGGTAGCCGTTGTAGTCGTTGGTTTCTGGGTAACCGGCGTCTTTACCTGCATCGATGAACGCTTGGTAAAGCGGGTTGAGCTCCATATCGTTACCGTTACAAGTGCCGACAGGGCCATTGTCTCCACGGTATTCATCACCGCCTTTGTTCCATGATTCAGCACGGCGGAAATAAGGCAAGCATGCTTGGTAGTTCCAACCCGCAGCGCCTTCTTCTTCCCATTGGTCAAAATCACACGCGTGGCCACGAACATAAACCATGCCGTTAATTGATGAGCTGCCGCCTAACACTTTGCCACGTGGGCAGTGCAGTTCACGTCCATCAAGGCCCGGTTCTTTCTCTGTTTCAAATTGCCAAGCGTACTTTTCAGTATTCATTGGGTAAGAAAGCGCGGTTGGCATTTGGATAAAAATGCTCTTATCCGTACCACCAGCTTCCAGTAATAAAACGCTATGTTCACCGCTTTCCGTTAGCCTATCCGCTAACACACAGCCGGCCGAACCCGCGCCGACGATAATATAATCGTAGCGTTGTCCCATGTTTTTGATTTCCCTGAGATGAGTCAGTAGGGCTAGCTCTGTTAGGCTAACCCATAAAATTGAGTGTTACGCGTTAGGCATAAGGGCTGGCGTAGTCGCCAAGTTCAATAAGAATGCTCTTAGTCTGCGTATAGTGAAGTAGGGTTTCTGGTCCATTTTCACGGCCAACACCCGAAAGCTTGTAACCACCAACCGGCATTTCTGCTGGTGAGTCGCCCCACGTGTTCACCCAACAAATACCTGCCTGCATTTGATGAATAACACGGTGCGCACGAGAAAGGTTTTGCGTGAACACACCTGCCGCAAGGCCATATTTGGTGTCGTTAGCGCGGCGAATCACGTCGTCTTCGTCGGTAAACTTCAACACTGACATTACAGGGCCGAAGATCTCTTTTTGAACGTGAGGCATGTTATCTTCGCAATCCACAAACACGGTTGGGATAACAAAGTTACCGTTTTCGAGGCCGTTGTCCGTCACTTGATAGCCGCCCGTCAGCAAGGTTGCACCCGACTGTTTAGCTAGCTCAATGGCTTCAAGGACTTTTGAAAGGTGTTCTTTAGAAATCAACGCGCCGATCTGAGTATCCATGTCCATTGGATCACCAATGATCAGCTTCTCAGTGCGTGTTTTAAGTTGATCGATGAATGCGTTGTAGATGTTTTCGTGTACATAAACACGGGTACCGTTAGTACACACTTCGCCTTGGGTGTAGAAGTTAGCAACCATCGAAGCGGAAACTGCATCATCCAATTTCGCATCATCAAACACGATCATCGGTGACTTGCCGCCAAGTTCCATGGTGACTGATTTCAGCGTCTTAGCGCTGTCTGCCATTACCGCTTTACCGGTACCGGTTTCGCCCGTGAACGACACTTTTGCGATCTCTGGGTGCGCCGTTAGCATCTGACCAACACGGTAATCGCCCTGAACCACGTTGAACACGCCATCAGGAAGACCAGCTTCAGTAAAGATTTCTGCAAGCTTGAGCGCCGTTAGCGGCGTTTCTTCTGAAGGCTTGAAAATCATCGCGTTACCCGCAGCGAGTGCTGGAGCCGATTTCCACATTGCGATTTGGATAGGGTAGTTCCACGCGCCAATGCCCGCACAGATACCTAGTGGTTCACGGCGTGTGTAGAAAAATTGAGATTCACTAAGAGGTTGTTGATCGCCTTGCAGCGTAGGTGCTAGCCCTGCGAAATACTCAATAACGTCGGCGCCAGACGCCACATCCACTTCGATCGCTTCTTGTAACGGCTTGCCCGTATCGACAACCTCAAGGTTCGCAAGGTCATTATTTCGAGCTCTAAGTATCTCTACCGCCTTTAAAAGAATGCGGCTGCGTTCTACGGCTGTCATTGCTGACCATACCGCAAACCCGCGCTTCGCCGATTCAATCGCACTTTCAACGTCAGCTGAAGAAGCTTGGCCAAGCGTCGCGATAGGTTCACCGTTGGCAGGGTTAATGCTATCAAAGGTTTCACCAGAGGTTGCTTTAACCGCTGCGCCATCGATGTATAACGAGTTCATTTCCATTTGAGATTCTGACTTAATTATTGTTATTAGACTCTACTGGTCTATATGTGAGTATTGGGTGCGAATAGTGGGCGTTCTAGCTCTTGCTCTAGGTCTAGCTCAAGGTCTAACGCTACCACTGCGATCTATTTGCTATGACACGAGTAGAACGTAAGTTGCTTATCTAGATAGTCATTGATGATGGCACGCGCCTTTTGAGCATCGATACCATCTGGGTTTAGTGTGCCTCTCAGCCACAAACCATCAATCAGAGACGCAATCCCGTGAGCAACGAGATCCGCTTGTTCATGATTCAAAATACCTTTCAACTCAAGACGTAAGTGTGAAATCAAACGTTTTTCATTCACACGTTGCAGTCTTTTCAGCTGCTCGTCATGCATTGAATATGACCAAAATGCCAACCACGCCTTCGCGACCTTATTTTCTGCTTGGTAACCTTCGAAGTTACCATCGATGATCGCGTTAATTCTCTGTTGGTGAGCATCAACAGGAAGTGCTTTTAGTGACGTGGTGATGGTATTGGAAAGTTGGCGAAGGATTTCACGCATGGTCTCTTCGAGCAGCCCATGCTTTCCACCAAAATAGTGATTAATAATGCCAGTGGAGACTCCCGCTTCTTTGCTGATCAACGCAATACTCGCGGCATGCAAACCCACTCGATCAATCACCGTCATGGTGGCTTGAACAAGCTGTGGTTTACGTATATCAGGCATCCCAACCTTCGGCATTTCTTAGCCCTTTTATTTTATATTGAACGTTCAGTTAAATATAAAATGACAGAAATTTAGTTAGGGTTCAAATGATTATTTAAAACAAACTCGTAACAATACAGCATTCAAATCAGCAAAAAACATTATAAAACAATAAATTAAATATCATTTAGAGCACTAACAAAAACAATTAAAGATTTGAGGTGTGATAGTTATTGGTCAAATGTTTTTGCTTATTCTGAACAAACTTCAACCGCTTATCTTCTGTGCCGAAATAGGGCGAGACACAGCGAATAGGCATCGTTATTTGTGTATTGGGAGGGAAAGTCGATGATGTGATTGATGAAGAGTAAAAATGAAAATCAGATACAAAGAGAGCACCACAAGTAAGTTCGGTGCTCTCATTTTTATCGCCAATATTGAGATAATAAAGTGTGGTTGGTTCAACTAAAAAGCCAAGTGGTAACTATTGCTCGATTGATCCAGTGAAATTACCCAACTTTGCTCTTGTTCACTGCTGCTCATCGGCACCCAACGAGCGTAGATTCGCTTCCAGTTTCCATTCACTTCTAATTCCACCACATCGATTTGAGTTGGGTACACCGTTGTGATTCTAGACAATGGGTCAGCGACAACATCACCGTTACTCATCACAAATGCCGACTCGGAATACAAGTGCAGCGCTCCCGGAGTAGTTCCCGAGTAATCCATCGACAAACTGATCTTCTCACCGACATCAAACGAAAACCCAGCTTGCGCAACAATCTCCGAAGTGTCGGTTATTGCTGCAACGGCTGGCTGAGCAGGAGAAGCGGGCGTCTGAGCCGGTGTTGGGGTGGCCGATGGTGTTTGAGCTGGCGCAGCACTTGAGCTTCCCCCGCCGCCACAGGCTGCGACTAACAAAGACAAAGAACTGATGGTGAATCGTTTGATTGTATAATTCATGGTGCTCTCCTACTCGTCCGTCGCTGAAATAATTTTATTGGTGATCGATGCCTTGTACCACTCGCCATCTGTCTCACCACTGCTGGTTACCCATGTAGGGAACGACGTATAAGCTTCACTGATGTCAATGTACTCGACAGGGTGGTCCCATTCATCACGGATGTTAATCACCCAAGGCATGTTGTTGCTGGTCTTAAACGATTCAGAGCCCGAAGAACGGTCATCGTGACTATTGAACAAGGCATTATTCATGTCACTGGTGCCAGAAAACGCTTTGAGGTGAGTTTGCCATGTCATACCTGGAGGAGTGCCAACAAAATCACCGTGGTACATATCTTCAGCCGCAAAAATGAATGAGTCATAAGGTGGATATCCGATTTCATCACGCGATACTGGAGACGTAAACTCGACGTACAATTGATAGTTGAGAGCATCAGCATTTTGCTGTTCAGAGCATGCGCTTTGTGTTCGGTAGAAGACACAGTTTTCGGTGAGTTCTCCTAGGTTTTCTAGCTCAACTCTCAGATCTTCAGACACCATCAGAATCGTTTCGCTGCTCCCCTCTTTGAGAATGGTATGACCAACAGCAACCCCATTTCGAGTCAATGTTGTTGATGCCACGTTAGCAGGTAGAACGTTCGGCAGTTTCAACGCATAGCCATTGGAATAGCCAGCCCCCATCGCCTGAAGTGTGTAATCTATGGTTAAGTTTTTAAGTTCTCGCTGTCCATTGAGTTGCTCTGTCACTCGGTAACGCCACACCACATCCTTGTTCTCTTGCACCAGCACTTCGTATTTAGAATCTGTCGTACCATCTTCATTGACCCCATCAATGGCTGTAAAAGGTGACACTTCAACAGTGAAGATCAAATCATTAAAGTCGTTATCTCCGCTAGGGCGATAAATATCCTCAAAGCCAAGTACTAGGAACTCATTTTCTGTATCGAGGAAGGCAACATTGTGTCTTCTGTTCACTGCGGTTGCTTCAGGGTTGATTGGAGGGTAGCTGTAAAAAGGCGTTCCCCAACCGCCAAGCCACGGGATGTTGTTATAAGAACCCTCCCACCCCCAACCATTAGAGATAATGAAGAAAGCCAATGTTTGGCCAGCAGTAAGTTGGACACTTAAATCAATCGTGTCGCCTTCTTGCATCTCACCAACACTAGCAACGGACGTATTGGGAAACACAATCACATGCGCATTAATGTCGTCTTTGGTCGCCGGTGGATTGTTGGTATCAAACACAAAGTAACCGAGAGAGTTTCGATAACCCGCCCCTTCATTCAAGAACGTGATTTTCGCCGTTGCGTACTCTGCACCATTCAACTCGTCGTCAATATCAATGCTCGAATAACGCTCGGGCGCAATAAACGCACTGTTCACCGTACTGCCTTCAGGGAGCATCGAATAAACGTTGGTTAGTACATCTTGTGGGAGTGAATCGGCTATCGAATAAGTATTGTTGGGTTTACCTTTTACCGAATAGTTTGACGCATCTGCTCCAGATTCAAAGGAAAGATCCGCAGTTGTCAGCGCCATCGCAAAACACGGCATTAAACAACTGGGCAGTATGACTGAATTCCAATTTCTCATTATGTTCCCTCTTTCAACTAGCCATAAACGAGTAAAGAGGAATGGAGCAAGTATAGTGCCGAAAAATAAAACTTTATTTAACAGAAGGTTATGATTATCTAGTTGAGAATTCTCATTTTGAGAATGAAGTTGAATGTAAAAACCGCTATTCAAATAGCGGTCTTAATTTGGGATGAATAGAAGGGTTAACAAAGTAACTAACTGCGGTTTATTCGCCTATAATCGGCATCGACTGCCAAGCTCTTTGATGCAGCATCTCGCAGCCAGATTCTGTGATGACGATGTTTTCCTCGTGCACTATCATGCGGTTTTTCGCAAATGCCATGCCCGGCTCAAGTGTTAACACCATACCCGGTTTTAAGATCACATCACCGTTAGGCACATGTGATGGCCACTCTGTAAGCTGCATACCTAAACCATGCCCCATACGACCCACATCGTTGCCAAGTGCGCCGTTCTTTTCGAGTACCGACCACATAGCTTGCCACACGTCTCCAGTGGTGCGTCCCGGCTCAGCAATCGCGAGCCCCGCTTCTGTCGATTGATAAACGGCATCGTAGGCAGCGATGGTATCAGGTGCTGCATGACCAAAGGCATAATTACGATCAAAGTCGCTGAAGTAACCATCAAAGTTAGCCCCCGTATCGATGATCAAAACATCCCCTTCAGAGAGTACACGATCCGTTGGCCCCATGATGATGTTGTCATAGCCACCTTGCCCGGATGCCGAGATCAAGTAAGGACACGCATCGGCACCCAAACGCAGCATTTCTAAATGCATGGCTTTACACGCCTGTCGCTCTGTCATGCCTATTGCTAAATTTTGGCGAAGATACTCAAAACCCGCCGCCGTGACTTGGCACGCAAAGCGTACTTTATCGATTTCGACTTGAGACTTAACACTGCGCATATCGCGAATCATCAGCGATACATCAACCACACTATGTTGGCTTAGCTTCTGCTGTAACAATGCATAGTTAGTGGCCGGCATACGCAGATGTGTTTCTGGGCCGACCATCGAACCGATTCGACGAGAACCTCTCGATACTTCAGACAACGTTGCCGCTAACAAAGAGATACCGTCGTCTTCTGGTCTTGGTGACGGCCAACTGCGCACGTCGTCAATCCATGTATCGTCGAAACCAGCGACACCAATCTCTGGCACCACGGCGATAGGCTTGCCAACCGCAGGCACAACCAAAAACCAAGGTCGAGTTGGACTTTCCCAGAACTGCGATTTGAAGCCACTGAAATAGCGAAATTCTGGTTCGGTCGTAAAGAACGCTGCATCGATGTTTTGAGCACGTAGACGTTGTTGTAACTCGACAGTACGTTGCTCTAGTTCTGCTGATTCAAACCCTCTCTGCGGAGGTGTTAACGGCAATATACTCATATTTCTATCCTTGATTGAATAAGGGTAACTCGACGAATTAATTGAATAAAATATCTCTTGGTAACAGTGCAATACTTGGGAAGAAAATCAGCAATGCAGACATCAATATCAAAATAAGGAAAAACGGTAATGTCCCACGGATCACTTCCATGTAAGGCCGCTCGAAAATCGCGATAGCCGTAAAGATGTCACAACCAAATGGAGGTGTTGCCGACCCAATGGCCATTTGCAGCGTTACCATCACACCGACCAAGATTGGATCGATCCCTGCGGCATTAACAATCGGCATGAAAATCGGCGTCAAGATCAGTAGAACGACCAATGAGTCCACGAACATGCAGCCAACAAAAAAAGTCAGTGCGATAACAAACAGAATGTATTCTGGTGAAGCATCTTCTAGATTAAGAGGAGCAAGTAACTCCTGAGGAATTTGTTCAAACGAGATGTACCAAGAAAACGCCTGTCCAACACCCACCAGCACAAAGACAACGGCAGTAATCAAACCGGTATTCAGCGCCGCGTCGCAGATGTCTTTTACGCCAAGTTTGCGATAGAAAATGCACTCAACAATGATTGCATACAACACGGCAAATGAAGCCGCTTCCGTAGGCGTGACCACGCCAGAATAGATACCACCGATAATCAAAGCAGGGAAGCCGAGAGGAAGAATCGCTTTCTTGATCGCTTCAATACGCTCAGCAGTGTTGGCCTTTTCAACCAAAGAGATGGTGTCGCTGTGTTTTACGCTGTAGGCATAGCTGTATAACGAGAACAGGCTAGCGAGCACTAAGCCCGGACCAATACCAGCAATAAACAACTCCCCTACACTGGCGTTGGCTAAAGTGCCGTATAGAATCAAGCCGATGCTCGGTGGAATAAGAAACGCGATGTCACTGGCATTGATGATCAACGCCATCACAAAGCTGTCTTTGTACCCTGCTTGCAGTAACTTAGGACGCATGATTTGCCCAACCGACACCACGGTCGCTTGAGTCGAACCGGAAACAGATCCAAATAGAGTACAGCTAATGCAGGTGGTAATCGGCAGCCCGCCACGCAGATGCCCTACAAACGCTTGAATCAGACCAAGTAAGTTATAGGCCGTGTGCCCACGTGTCATAATATCGGCCGCGAGTATAAACATGGGAACAGCAATCAATGCGTTCGGCGAGATACCCGTAACCATCTGCTGAATCAATACACCGGGCTCAACCTGAGAGAAATGAATCAAGCCAATCAAAGCCCCAACCGCTAACGGCACGATCATAGGGAAGCTCAAAAACAGCAAAATCACCATCACAGAGACAAGAGTAAATGTGATGACATAAATATCTAATTCGCCGGCAATAACGTCCGAGAAAAACTGTGCAACATCGCTCATTCGAACTCACCTACTTTTGTGTTTCTATTTTCAATCACGTCAAATGACACGTAGATTTCTTTGTGCAATAAGTTCATCAAGAAGCTCATGCTGTATTGCAACCCGGCAATAAAAAAACCAATTGGAATGATCGCGTATACCCAATACACAGGGAACTGTAAGGCTGGACTTAACCGGTTAATATCTTTCAGCTCTTTAACGTAAAAGAACGCATGGTAAGTGAGATAAAACATCAGCATTGCAGTTAATAACGCAATGATGGTTGTGAGAATTTTCTGAGCTTTAGTGCTCAAGGAGTCGTAGACCGCTGTCATACGAATATTTCGACCTTGGCGCACCGCATAAGCGAAGCCGACGAAGGTAACAGAGACAATCAGAAACTGATTGAGCTCTTCTGAAAAAAACAGGCTTTTATTGAAGGCGTAACGACCAATCGCATTGGCAGTAGAGTTGATCATCATCGCGAGAATGGCTGTCATGATCAGAAAGCGCTCTAGCTTTTCTGTCGCGACACTTATTTTATGTAGCAGTTCTTTCATAGCAGGCAGTGCTCCATACTTCGTTCAGTGACACGAGTCCATTGCCACTATTTTGGAGAAGGTTGGGATAAGCTATCCGCTAACACATATCAACGGATAACTATCATCCTTACTAACGCTTTCTATTGCGTTGCTGAAGCAGCCTTCACTTCACCTAGGATCTCTTCGAGAATGGTTTTCGCCCCCTCACGAGCTTCGCTTTTCTGACCCGCCGGGTAAGCATTCGCCACTACGTCGTAGTATGTCGTGTGCAGCTTCTGGCTTAGTGTTTTGAAGCGCTCACGCTCTTCATCCGTCAAGACAACCACTTGCATGTTTGGACGCTCTTTCAAGATCTTGTCCATGTTCTCTTTGTTGATGCGGATCTGATAGTCGTAAGCCTCTTGATCTGCCGCTTTGATTGCTTTGTCGACCATGGCTTGCTTCTCTTCAGACAAAGCGTTATACCACTTACTGTTGGTCGAAACGGTACTCACATAAGGTTGCTGACCTGGGAACATTAGGTAATCTTGAACCTCATGCCACTTGGCGTTGTAGATGAAGTAGATAGGGTTAACCATGCTATCAATGGTCTTTAGTTGCAGTGAACCGTACACTTCACCCCAAGAAAGAGGGGTGGGTGTTGCACCAAACGCTTTGTAGGTTTCAACAGGAATGGTTGAAGTGAAAGTACGGATTTTCTGGTTCGCAAAATCTTCAGGAGTACGAATAGGTTTATTACCGCCCCAAACCATTTCGCCTTCAGACATCATCGACAACAGCTTTAGGTTTACGCTCTCAAACTTAGGTGCCAATTTGTTGTAGATGGTCGGGCTTTCCGTTAACACCTTATGAGTGATTGCTTCATTGGTACCCAGTACATACGGCAAGCTCACCGCCTGAACTTCAGGTACGTAAGACCCTAAGTGACCCGCGCCAACAGACACAAACTGAATCGTGCCTTTAGCAGCCAGCTCTACGATGTCGTTTTCTGTGCCCAGTTGACCGTAGTAATAGATGCGAACACGGATGTCGCCATCAGATTCCTTCTTAATCACTTCCGCAAATTTTTGCGCATAGATATCTTGAACGTCTGTTTTGTCCTCTTCTGAAGCAAACTTCCATGTTTCGGCATGAACGCCAAAAACCATGCTCAAACTTAGCAGTGCTACGCCTAATCGTTTCATCCTGTCTTTCCTTTTTATTATCCTAATTACACGCTGATGACCTTGGTCACTTCACGCGCTTCAGTTTTGGCTGTGTCGACAATAAACTCCGTTTAAAGTCAGCCATCTTGCAGTGCCAAATCCGTCACTGCTGAATCTGTTCCTTTACTTATTACTTCTAATTGAGTTGTTACTTCTAATTCATTGTTTCTGAATAAGTGTTTCTAAATTGATCTTGCTAAACGATCGTTCACCAACTGAATCCAGTAACTCGCACCGAGCTTTAAGATGCCGTCATTAAAGTCATATTCAGGGTTGTGCAATGCGCAGCCACCGACCGATTCCGTGCCGTTACCCAACAGCACATAACAGCCCGGTTTAACGCGTAACATGCTTGAGAAATCTTCCGAAATTGTCAGTGGATCGCAGGCGTCATTAACCTTCTCGACACCGAGCACCTTCTGCGCGGCGGCAACCGAATATTGGGTTTGTTGATCACTGTTGATGGTTGGGTAGAAGGTATTGATAAACTCAAATTCGTAGGTCGCACCTGCCGCCTGACAAATGCCCGCTACGATTCGCTCCATATTTTGCTTGATTCGATCGAGAGAAGACTCAGTGAAGCAGCGGCAGTCACCTTTGATGGTTACTTGGGTCGGGATAACGTTAACCGTGCCATCAGTAATAAACTCGGTCGCAGAGACTACAGCCGTGTCGTGGATCGCACTAAGGTTGCGAGATACTATGGTTTGCAGACCAAGAATGACTTGCGAACCAACGACTAAAGGATCGACGCCTTGGTGCGGCAGAGCAGCATGTCCACCCACGCCATTGATGGTAATCTCAAAGCTACTTTCACTAGCCATTAATGATCCGGGACGAACCATCAATTCACCTTCCGCTAAGCCGGGGAAATTATGCACGCCATACACTTCATCAATAGAGAATCGCTCAAACAAGCCATCATCAATCATCGCTTGCGCGCCACAACCGTGCTCTTCATCGGGTTGAAAAATGAAATACACAGTGCCATCAAAGGTTGGGGCCTCGGCTAAATAGCTTGCAGCGCCAAGCAACATTGCGGAGTGTCCATCGTGACCACAAGCGTGCATCTTTCCATCGTGTTGTGAGCAGTGTGCGAAGTTGTTTTGCTCGTGAATGTGCAGAGCATCCATATCAGCTCTCAGACCAATGCTCGCTTCACTCGATCCTGAACGAAGTATCCCAACTAATCCTGTTTTACCAATGTAACGCACTACCTCGATACCAAAACTGTGTAACTTGTCAGCGATAAAATCGGAGGTCAGATTCACATCAAAGCCACACTCAGGGAAACGGTGTAAATGTTGACGCCACTCCGTCATGCTTTGAATAAGCTGCGAAGACAATTGGTCTGGTTTGATCGAGAAAGTAGAAGGCATAGTAGTAGTCCCAAAGTGTCATTCTTTGTATTAACGTAAAATGTGGAGTTAGCTTGGCTGCTGAATGTAAACACGAAGCAAGCAGCTTGAATCAAAGGTCGTTACAACGGTAATTATCTGAGGTTGGCTCAAGATGGTGCTCTAGCAGTGCACCGAAACCTTTTATGGGTATGGGGTAGTTCATCAACTGAAGCGAATGCCAAGCCAATACCTGATTGCTGCTAACAACGGGCTTATCTAATTCCACTTCAATGGATTCAATCACCGATGCTGCACGCAGTGCCGTACAAGAGATAAACAGAAGATCCGCTTCAGGGGCGCAAACTTGTAGTGCGGCATGTTTAATGTCCATTGGGTCAATGAACGTCATCGCGGTGTCATCTTCAAAATCAAAGCCAGCGATGCTCAATACCTCAATGCCTAGCGATTCAAAAAATGCCGCGACGTCTTGATTCACGGCTTCGGTATAAGGCGTTAATACCGAGATACGCTTCGCTTTAAAGCAGTCGAAAGCCGCTAAGGCCGCAGTCACCGGATTCGTTACCGCAGCGTTTGGGCGAGACTGATGAATGAGCTGGGTAATTCGTTCGCTGCCAATCGCTACGGTGCCGGAAGTACAGGCATAAATCACCACATCTAATTCGGTATCCGGAAGGATGGCATCAGCGCAAGCAGCGATTCCTGGCTCCATCTTTCGCAGGTTCTCTATCGTCAATGGATTATAGTTTCGAACTCGGTTGGTGAACGACTGTACATCGTCTGGAAACAACGTGTTTAAATCACGCTCAATATTGAAATCTGTCGCTAACGCAATCACACCGACGCGTCCTGCTGGTGCCAATTTTTCTAATTCAAACTGTAAAGTAGCGGTTGCAGATTTCATACTTTCCAACTCCTTGAGCTGCCAATATCAACACTCAACAAATGTTAACAACATGTATCACGTAAACTTCAAAACTCTGTCGATTTGAACTTTACATTTCGTTCACAAGGTTAATAATGCACCGATAACTTTAAGGATTATCATTAAACGAATACCTTATTGTGCGGAAATTCCGCATTTTTTATTGCGTTATAGTGATTTTTTGTTCTCAAACCTCTGTGATTAATTATTGGAGCCAAATACCTTTAACTCGATCACACACTGGTAGAAAAGAAACAATTAATTTACAAATTGATACTGGGAAGTATGGGTATGACACAACAGCCTGCATTGGTGGTCGACAGTTTCGACAAGAAGATCCTCAACATCGTACAACACTCAAATAGAGCAACATCAGACAAGATTGCTGAGAAAGTCGGGCTCTCTCCCGCTGCCGTTCAGCGCCGTTTAAAACGCATGAGAGCACAAGGAGTAATTCAGGCTGATGTCTCAGTGATCAATCCAAAAGCGGTCGGTCACGGAATGACGTTTATCGTTCAGGTAACACTTGAACGTGAGCGCGTGGATTTGATGCACAACTTCAAAAAAGAGATGAGTTCGAACCGTTCTGTGCAGCAATGTTATTACGTCACAGGTAGCTCTGATTTTATCTTAATCGTCACGGCAGCAGATATGGAGGGTTACGACAATTTCACTCGTGAAGCCTTCTTTGACAATGCCAATATCAAGAGCTTTCAAACCAATGTGGTGATGGATAACGTCAAGGTTGGGCTGACGATTCCAATTGATGAGCAGCGTGATTGATGACCAGATCGATTGATGACCAGCGAAATTAGCAACCAAGGCGTGTCATGAGATGAAGTAAAAAAGAGAGTAAAAAAGACGGTATGAAGAAACCTTACATACCGTCAACTTTGGGGCTTACTTTATTATTCGTTGTTCGCGATTAGCTATTAACTGCTAACTATGTACTTTCGTTATTAGATTTTGTTGTCGATGATTTGTTGGTAGAGATCCGGGTCCGTTGCCCCTTCAGTACCAATTACTAGCACTCGACTGTCTTGAGTTAAATTCAGTTTTTCAGCGAAATTCGGCTCTTGTTTAGCGATGATCACTGCGGAAAACCCTGGAACTGCAGATTCGCCCCCTTCTATCGCCGCTTCCGTTTGCTCGCCACTCGCCAACATACGCATCGCTTGCGGGATCGCCTCTTCACTCAGCGTCATGAAATCATCAGCGCCATTTTGTAGAATCGTCCACGCCAAGCTTGAAACCTCACCACAGGCAAGGCCTGCCATCAGTGTCTCTAGATCGCCGGTAACTACAACGGGCTTGCCCGCTTGAGCACTCTTCTGCAAACAGTTGGCCTGCTCAGGTTCTACGATTACAAAACGTGGACGCTCAGCGCCCCACAAATCCCAGA
The DNA here is from genome assembly GCF_041470505.1 of Vibrio sp. 10N.261.55.C5. Classification (NCBI taxonomy): domain Bacteria; kingdom Pseudomonadati; phylum Pseudomonadota; class Gammaproteobacteria; order Vibrionales; family Vibrionaceae; genus Vibrio; species Vibrio sp. 10N.261.55.C5. The sequence goes on along the minus strand of NZ_JBFRMS010000046.1, from coordinate 20,985 downwards.
AGTAACCACAGACGGCTGATGCCAAACCACCTACACCGCCTTGTACGAAGACATGTGTTGGGATTTCACCATCCAATTGCTCGACAATTTCAGCCAACATCACTGTGTAGCCAAGTGCCACATCCTTCGGGATTTCCATGTAACCTTCATAAGAGGTATCCGACACAATCACGCGGTTTTTCGCTTTGGCTTCAGAATCGGCCAAACGAACCGATTCATCGTAATTACCTGTAATGCGAACCACTTCTGCACCGAACGCTTCCATCGCTTGTTTGCGCCCTTCAGACACATCGCGGTGAATATAAATCACACAACCACAACCAAACATCTGAGCGCCCCATGCCACGGAACGGCCATGGTTTCCGTCAGTTGCACAACTAACAACGATCTCAGCAACTTCTGATTTCCATTCACCGTTGAGCAGCTCACTGATGGTCGGATTCTTCCCATAGCGATTAGCGATTTCAATCTGAAGCTGACGAGCCACCGCATAAGCGCCGCCCAGAGCTTTAAAACTCTTTAAGCCAAAACGCTGCGATTCATCTTTGTACCAAAACTTGTTTACGCCGATCTCAGCAGAGATAGCATTCAGTTCATGCAAAGGAGTCACAGAGTAACCTGGCCATTGAGAAATATCTTTAATCGCCTGTTGAGAGTTCGCGACACTTAAAATGTCACGCTGCTCACTTGAGTATTCCAATTCACGGCGTGCTTGGGGATTAGCGTAGTGTGTCAGATTGCCTGCCAGTAACTGCATAAATGATCGTCCTTATTAGTCATTCACATGCTCCTTACATCGTTAGATTATAGAAACCTATTGGCCAGTAAGGTTGCGGATAATAAATGCTATCGTCAAAAAAGTGCTGTGATTGTGCTTTCTAAAAACCAAATCTGCAGAAATTAGTTGTTACTTAGCGAATAAATGCGGTTTTTACTCACATCCATGTTTTCTCGTTGAATTAATGAGCATCACAAGCGGTACCGCCTTCAATTCCAGAACAAAAAAAGGCTGGTGATGACAAAGCACAACCAACCTTTCAACATACACACCTAATTTTTAATGCGAGCCTAAGCTACTCAATGCGTGTGATAAAACCGTATTTATCTGACTCAGCCTTAGTCACCCAGTGTTCGCCAGAAGCCGGAGCAGAATCCAACGTGAAGATATAGAAGTCGATTCCTTTGTCTCCCATTACCTTTTTAAAGTAGGTCGCTTGCTTGCGATGGCTTTCGTTCGTGTATGGGAAGTCTTTGGCTGTTTTATCATCCTCAGCCCAACTGTGCACACCAACCTGCTTATTGAGCTCAATGGCTTTAGTGGTATCTGCTCGTTGCAAAACTCGTGGGTTACCCGCAGCGAAAAGATCCGTGCCGCCAGAGAACACCGACCCCGTAGGCGTTACGATCGTCGTCATGTTGTTACTGTGGATCATGCGACCGGTGTACATATTGATATCATCGTCGGCACTTCCACCAATATGGTTGGTAAACTTCAACGTCATCTCACTGCCTTGATACAATTTCACGATATCAAAAAGCTGAGAATAGGTTGATGCGCCTAGAGTGGAAGTAATGCGATCAACAGCGCCAGTCTCGTTGAGCACATCACGGTAAAAAGCGTTGAAAGCAAACGAGGTGGTTATCGTTACCTTGTTCCCACTTTTAGTGTTACTCAGAATGGTAGACCCAAGGCTAGTCACGTATTGAACCAGTTCATTGTGATACTCAAGCTCGACGGGCTTATGAGTATTCGTCGTCGTGTTAATTAACGTGGTGTCATTGCCGATTGAGCGTTGAGCCGCACCACAATCAAACACGTCCAAACCCTTGCTCTCTGTGTAGATACCGCAGCTATCAAATCCTGCATCAGGGAGGTACAGATCCACACTTTGACCTAAACTATCCGCAAGCCTAACCACTTTTTGCTTATCACTAATATCTTCCACAAACAGAACGATTTCATACTGCACACCGTTGTAATCAAGTTTTATGGATTCTTGGACCTCTTGTCGCTCTTTATACAACTCACCCAGTTTCGCTGATGAAAATACGTAATCCGCTTGAGGTTTTGCTTGCACTTTGGTGGCAGCTTTACCTGAGTTAGAGCTTGAATTACAGCCCGCTAACAGAATCAAAGGTAACGCCAGTAATGCATTTCTATAGTCGTTCATACCGTTATTCCCAAAATGTTTGATGGGAAAATTCTATTGTTTAGCGCTGAATTTATCTGTCGTGGAAATGTATGAGAATGTCGAGCCTATTTGAACGATGTTTTTTATTTTCCTATAAATGCCAATTCATCATTGAACTAACTTATAAAGTGTTTAATCATTCGCTTTAGGTATTTGGCGAAGCATCTGAACTTATATGCAATAGCGTATAATCGTAATGGTTCATCACGACGAAGACTCGCTCACCTAATCTCAATAAGTGAAACGCACGACAAGGCTGATAATGGAATGACAAAACCTAAAATGATCATCGTGGAAGACGATTTGAAACTTCAGAAAATGTTGCAGGACTACTTCGTCGCGCAAGATTTTGATGTCACGGTGTTGGACGATGGCAGTGATGCCGCACACACCATCCTCACGGAGCAACCTGACATCGTACTGCTGGATTTGATGCTTCCTGTAACTGATGGACTTACAATCTGCCGACAGACGCGCACCCTCTTTAAAGGTAAGATTTTAATGCTCACCGCCAGCGATGATGATTTCGACCACGTCGCAGGCTTAGAGACAGGCGCTGATGACTATGTCACCAAGCCAATCAAACCAAGAGTTCTGCTGGCCAGAGTTCGTTCACTATTACGCCGCCAAGACACCAATACGGCTTCAGTCGATGACTCAGACACCCTTCAGTTCGATCAACTAGTTCTGAAAAACACCTATAAGAAGTGTGAACTTTCAGGTGCCGTTTTATCACTAACTGACAGCGAGTTTGACCTATTGTGGTTATTAGCAAGTAACCCTGATACTCCGCTATCACGTGACTATTTGACACAAACGCTGCGTGGTATTGAGTACGACGGAATCGATCGAACGATTGACAACAAGGTTGTACGTCTAAGAAAGATTTTGGGCGACGACCACACACCAGCAGAGAAAATTCAGACCATTCGCGGGAAGGGTTACTTATTTGTTTCGACCGCCTGGCGTTAACCTCGCTCAATACGAGCGTAATAAAAGAGAGCGATTATGCGACGTATCTTTTTGGAGTCCTTAATAGGGCTGTTAGTTTGCTTTATGGCCGGCCTTGTCGCCTACGAGATTAGCGTCTATCAGCTCAATACCGACTACGAATACGTACTGGAAGATTACGAAGCGGCTGCCCACCAGCAATTGATCGAGAACATCGCTAAAAATCAAGGCCTTGAAGCGGCTCATCAAGCGATAAACCAGTTTGTAGAAACCACACGAAATAAATTGGTTACGTTCAGCCCAGACGATGAAATACCAGGCCCCGTTTCAGAGTTCTTCAGCACGAATCCGAATACCTTTGTTTTTCACGATGATGAACGGGACCTATGGTTTCGCTTAGCAAGCAGTGACAATACCTATCACTACCTCCCCAACAGTGAAGCGTTCGTTAGGCAAAAAATAGAGTTGGAGGATGACCTCATTTGGTTGTTCTTTTTAGCGAGCTTTATCTTATATGGGTTATGTCATCTATTTATTATCTTCCGCCGAGTTAAAAAGCTTGAGGCTGCCACTCTGCGTTTTGCGGAGGGCGATCTCTCGACACGAGCCGAGACTTCAAGTGGTATTGCGATTGGTTCACTGAACAAATCCTTCAACCTAATGGCCGACCGAATTCATCGCTTGGTAGAAAGTAATCGCTCACTCACTAATGCTGTCGCTCATGAACTGCGCACGCCAATATTCCGTATTCAGTGGCAAGCTGAAATGTTGAAAGACACCCAGCTAAACGCAGAGCAAGAAAGCACGATTGAGAGTATTGTCGAAGACACGGAAGAGATGGAAAAGATGGTCGATGAACTATTGTATTACGCCAAACTCGATAGCACTGACCTAGAAAACTTAAAAAAGCCATTAGAGATTCGAGACTTTCTCGACCACGCAATGGCGCGTTGGAACAAAGACACTCAGCTCAACATCGACCTATCGCTACCAGAGCAACCTAGCTCAATAATGGCGGATGAAACGCTATTTAACCGAGCACTAGATAACCTAGTGCGTAACGCAATGAAATTCGCACGCTCACAAGTGTCGATTGCAGCGACCGTGCATCAAGATCAGCTACAGATTGCGGTACACGATGACGGTGATGGTGTGGCTCAAGAACATCAAGCTCGCCTGTTCGAACCCTTTTACGTTGGCGACAAAGCGCGTAACAAAGCCAAGAGCGGCCATGGTTTAGGGCTGTCTATCGTCGAGAAGATCTGTGCTCAACACGGCGCTACCGTGGAGGTAGGTCAGAGCCAAGCCTTAAAGGGTGCGGTATTCACCATTACCATTCAGCTGTGTAATGATTCAGCTGACAAACCCATACAGTAACTACAAAACACCTCTGGAATAATGTTCAACATCGGTCGGGAGATGCTGTCTCCCATGAACTTATTGAATCTTGATAATCACGACACTGCTTTTGTGGCTTGCCATCTCGGTTCCAATCATTCTTAAGGTATTTTTATGAAAAAGTTATTAGTTGTTTTAGGCATTGTTTCTCTAGCGGGTTGTTCTGGTATCAGCCACAACGAAGAAGTGTACACAGCGCACGCAGAGAGCTTCAACATTGTCGGTTTCCAAGTGCCAGGTAACACTCAAGACCGCGCAATGGAATTAGTACCTGAAGGTGCAACGGTTGATACGATTCGCTCAACAAACTCTGATACGAGCTCTGTTCTGGGTATCATCAACCGTATTATCGGTATCGACTACGTACAAGTTGGCGGTAAAAAGCAGTAATTCGCTTTAGTCGCAAACCATAGCTAAGTGTACTAGTTACGTACCTTTAATCAGTAGCCTGCACAAACTAAGTTAATCTAAGCCAGTGACCCGTCGCTGGCTTTTTCCATCCAGCCGTTTTTGTGCTCTGTGCCAAACAAGTGCCCGATTCCCCTTCCCTCTTTTAACTAACAATTCGAAAAATAAGCCGAAAAGTCTTCGATTTCTTATCAAAATTGCCCCTAAATTCGCTAAATGGCCTTCTGTTTAAAGTGACACTTTCAAATCGTTGATCCTTCTATCAACCCAGAATCCGTTAATTGAGGCACAGATCAATTTACTCGAAAATCTTAATTTCCAAGAGAAATAAACACTTAATAAAAGTGTCACGATTTTATAAATAAACATATAGGTGCGTTCAAAAATAAACAGAAATGATAACTATCTGTAAATACGAGAAATATAAGTTTCATGAATAAAAGAGATCATTGCCATGCTACTAATTAATCAGATCGAATGATGTAAATTCGTTGTGATAATTTTGTTACGTTTTCATGGATTTTACATGGAAAGAGAAAATAACAATGAAAATGAAAAAGCGTTTAGTTGCCGTTGCTATAGCCAGTGCTATGTCTTTATCAGTACATGCAAGTGAATCCGTTCAAATCGATCAACCGATCAACTTTACTAGCTTCTCTGGGTTAAACGCTCAGTTAGGAGTCAGTAACGCCTCTAGCTTCAAGATGGTGAAAGAAGTAAACCTGAAAAAGCGTGGTATCTATAAAGTTAAGATCCAGCAGAACATCTGGGGAACACCGGTATGGGGACATTACCTAAATGCCACCCAAAGTGTCCAAGGTGGCGCACTTAAGTCCGTTCAAGGTCGCTACCTTAAAACAACGACCTTAGAGCGATCTTTTGTTAAGCCATCAATCAACAGCGCTCAAGCGGTTGAACTCGCAAGTAAAGATCTAAAGACTCAAGGCTTAACCAGCAAATCTCTAGACAACGTTCAACATCAGCTATTTATCTATCAAGGCTCTGTGAAGCAAGGCATCGGACAGCAAAGCGTAGATAAAACACGACTAGTGTACGTTGTCTCTTACCTAGTAGAAGGCAGTGAACAGCCGACTCGACCGTTCACCATGCTAGACGCGCACACAGGCGAAGTCATCGACCGCTGGGAAGGTATTGCCCATGCTCAGATCGGTACTGGCCCTGGCGGCAACGAAAAAACCGGCATGTACGAATACGGCACCGACTACCACTACCTTGATGTTCAAGAAGTGGGCACAGAGTGTGTAATGGAGTCTGAAAATGTCGTTACCGTTGACCTTAATGGAGCGACCGACGGCGACACCACTTACAGCTATGAATGTCCTCGTAACGAATATAAAGCCGTCAACGGCGCATTCTCACCACTCAACGATGCCCATTACTTTGGCAACATCGTGTTCGATATGTATAAAAACTGGTTCGACACAGCGCCACTCTCCTTCAAGCTCATGATGCGTGTTCACTACGGTGAAAACTACGAGAATGCATTTTGGGACGGCAGAGCCATGACGTTTGGTGATGGTGAAAGCTTCTTTTACCCGCTTGTTAGCCTAGATGTATCAGCCCATGAAGTGAGCCACGGTTTCACTGAGCAAAACTCAGGTTTGATATACGCAAACCAATCCGGCGGTATGAACGAAGCATTCTCGGACATGGCGGGTGAAGCGGCTGAATACTACATGAAAGGCACCAACGACTGGATGGTCGGACGCAATATCTTTAAAGGCGAAGGTGCACTGCGTTACATGGACGATCCATCACGCGATGGCTCTTCAATCAACAATGCATCCGAGTACTACGATGGCTTAAACGTGCACTACAGCTCTGGCGTGTTCAACAAGGCGTTCTACCATCTTGCAACCACACAAGGTTGGGATACCAAGAAAGCGTTCGAACTGTTCGTGTTAGCCAACCAGATCTACTGGTCTGAAAACAGCGACTTCTGGCAGGGTGCTTGTGGCGTGAAAAACTCAGCAACCGACCTTGGCTACAGTGCCGATGATGTTGTTTCTGCGTTTAACTTAGTGGGTGTGTCACCGTGTGGCGAACCACCACTTCCACCAGAACCGGAATACCAACGCCTTGAAAATGGTGTCGAAGCCGCAGTTGCTGGTGAAACAGGTTCGAAAACTTACTTTGATATCGAAGTACCATCAGGTCAAGAGAAGCTGACGATTGATCTTGCTGTCTCTACGGGTGACCCAGATATTTATGTCGGCCTAGATTATGCGCCAAGCTCTCAAGAGAATATCTGTAAGAGCGAAACCGTGACCGATGAAGTGTGTGTGATTGAAAACCCAACCGCAGGTCGTTACACGGTTAACGTTCTAGGTTACTCAGATTACGCAGGTGCAAATCTGAAAGCGTCGTACGAATCAGGCAGCGCTAACGTGCCGCCCGTCTCTTCTTTCGAACACACGATTGTCGGTAAAGAAGTCGAGCTACGCAGCACAAGTTCAGACAGCGATGGTCAAATCGTTTCTTACCACTGGAACCTTGGCGATGGCAACACACAAACCGGTGAAGTGGCTCGTTATACCTACGCTGAAGCTGGCGACTACGTGGTGACTCTGACCGTGACTGACGATGCAGGCGTTGCAACATCAACAAGCAAGTCGATCACGATTGAAGGTGACTCTGCGGAAGGCTTCCCACTAAAACTGAAGTTTGGTAACAAAAATCCGAACGGTAAGGCGCGCGTTAAGCTGGCATGGGATTACGACACCAATGACTACTTCGTGATTAAGCGTAATGGCAAGAATGTTGGTGCTACAGACTTCAACTCATACGTCGACAAGTTCCGTCACAACGGCACAGTGGATGTGGGGTACCAAGTGTGTACCTCAAGCGATATCTGTTCAGAAACCAAGCATTACCGTTTCATTAAAACTCAATAATCGAAAGTAGATTCAGGGCTCCTTATAGGAGCCCTTTTCGCTATTTGGCAATGAGCTATTTAGCGAATGAAACGTCTACATGAAAAACCTACGCATTACACAAAAATCGAACCCATCAACATAACAATACTCACCATAAAAAGGACGACAAATGGCTATTCAAAAAAGCATGCTAGCTTTAGCTGTGCTCGGGGGATCGTTAACCCTAATCAACAGTACTGCGGCTTACGCATCCCTAGGTATCACACCACCAGCGAACGAAGAGGTGTGGATCACCACCGATGCGGACGCACAACATATTATGACTCAACATGGCGCAACGGTTTACCCAGGCGTGACAGGAAACAAGCATTCCATCGTCGCGAAAATCAACCAGAAAGAGCTCGCGAAACTCTCCAGCCACATGCACGAAGAAACTCACCGTTGTGGTGGCTACATGGTGCACGAAGACAAAGCAAGCGCACTCAAAGCCGCAGCGATGCCATTGACAATGAGCACCTTCGAAAAGCCGGTGATCAGCCATCAAGACACAGTGAACGACCTACTCGCTCAGGTCGAGCCGAACAACATGGTCACGACCATCGAAAATCTAACCAACTTCACCAACCGTTTTTATACTACTTCTACTGGTGTCGCTGCTTCAGATTGGCTTTTAGAACGTTGGGAGACGGAAATTAAAGATGTGCCGTATGCGTCTGCACGCCAGATCACGCATGCCGAATACCCACAGAAATCCGTTGAAGTGACACTGCTTGGCGCTAAATATCCTGAAGAGATCGTCGTGGTTGGTGGACACCTTGATTCGACCGTTGGATCTTGGACAAGCGAAGGCACCATCTCACCGGGAGCCGATGATGATGCGTCTGGCATTGCAACGGTAACAGAGTCGCTTCGCCTGATGATCGCCAGTGGTATTCAACCAGACAAAACCATTAAGTTCTATGGTTATGCTGCTGAAGAAGTAGGGCTACGTGGCTCACAAGATGTCGCCAACGCTTTAAGAGATGAGCAAGCCAACGTTGTATCGGTATTGCAATTAGACATGACCAACTACAACGGTTCAGCGCACGATATCACCTTCATCACAGACTACACCGACAGCAACCTCACCGCCTATTTAAGCGAGCTGATCGACACTTACGCGAGCGACATCAGTTACGGTTTCGATGATTGTGGCTATGCCTGTTCTGACCACGCCTCTTGGCACAATGTTGGCTACCCAGCTGCCATGCCATTCGAAAGCATGTTCAATGATTACAACCCAAGTATTCACACTGAGCACGACACGCTTGAGAACTCCGATCCTACGGCGACACACGCGACCAAGTTCGCCAAACTAGCCATTGCTTACCTTGTCGAAACCAGCCTTGATTCACCCGTTGCAGGCCCTAAAGAGCTGCAAAATGGCGTGCCTGTTAAAGGACTTACTGCAGGATATGGTGAAGAGCAGTTCTTCACATTTACGACTCAAAGTGCAGGTCAGTTAACGGTAACATTAACCGGCCCTCGAAGTGGCGATGCCGACTTATATGTGAAACACAACGGCACCGTATCGAAAGCGAACTACGACTGCCGCCCATACCAGAACAGCAGCAACGAACAGTGTGTATTGAACAAGCCAGCGGGTGAATTCAGCATCATGGTGCGCGGTTACCGTAACTTTAGTGATGTCACCATCGTCGCTAACTTCGTTCCTGATTGGCTTTAAGGTTGGTTAATTGACTAACAATTAAACCTAGCAAACACGGCTAAAACTAAAAATCCGCAAGCCCACGATCATAAATAGATTGGAGCTTGCGGATTTTTTATTGTCTTCGGAGAGCATCTCAACTTAATAACCTTTAGTTATCATCAAGCCGTCTTTTTCATTACCTTGCCACAGATGTACTCACCAATCGGCATTGCAGAGGTCGCAGCCGGTGATGGCGCGTTACATACATGTAAGCTTCTTGGGCTTTCGGCAAACAGGAAATCATGGACCAAGGTGCCATCCTTCAGTACCGCTTGAGCACGAATCCCAGCAGGATAAGGCTTAAAATCATCAACCGTAATACTCGGGCAGTATTTGTTCACTAGCTTTAGATATCCCGGTTTCCACCACGAGTTCTTAAACTCGACCAAACCCGTTTTCAAGTGATTCGCAGTCACTTTCCAAAAACCCACAAAGCTCAGCATCTGCCAAGTGTCCTTGAAGCTAAAGTTAAGCTTGCCATAACCTTCTCGCTTCCAGCCTTGAACTGCATTTGGCCCTACTGTTACGGAGCCATCAATCATGCGTGTTAAATGCACGCCCAAGAAAGGCAGTTCTGGGTCAGGGATCGGATAGATAAGATGATTCACCACTTGGTTGTGCTTAGCGTCTAACTGATAATACTCACCGCGATAAGGCACGATTTGGAAGTCGGTTTCGATGTCTAACATCTTGGTCATTCTATCGGCCATCAAGCCAGAACACGTGATCAAGAATCGACTGTTCAGTTGAAGAGTCTGACCATCTACTTTGCACGTTAACTGCACTTCATCTTCTTGCTCATCGGCCATGATCACTTCCGTACCAAGGCTAAGCTTACCACCCGCCTCAACAAACTCTTGAGCCATCACTTCGGTGACTTTTTTGTAGTCGACGATACTGGTGGTTTTGACATAAATCGCACCCAAACCCGTGATATTTGGCTCGGCAAGTTTGAGCTGAGCTTGATCCAACAAATCAACATCAATATCATTATCGTGGCAACGCTGATAGAGCGCATTCATTCGCTCCACTTCTTGCTCATTGGTCGCGACCAACAACTTACCGCAGTTTTCGACGGGGATATCGTGTTGGCTACAAAAGGCGATGGTGCGCTCTACGCCGCGTTTACAAAAATCCGCCTTTAAACTGCCCGGAGCGTAGTAAACACCAGCATGAATCACCCCGCTATTATGGCCAGTTTGGTGCTGCGCGAAACCACGTTCCTTCTCGACTAAAAGGATACTTTTATCAGGGTGAGCTTGCTGTAATTGCCAAGCCGTCGACACGCCAACAATGCCGCCACCAACGATAATATAGTCGTATATTGAGTTCATAATATTCCTACATTCAATCCTTTTAATTATAGGGAAGACGCGACAGTGTTAGACCCGGTTTGAGGTAACTTTTTTTCCTCACTTTCTGATTCCATTTTCACTTGATTAGCATCGTATTTACGACCGCTGTAGATAAATATGCCAACAAAAATGGCAACACATACCAAACGGATCACGACTGAAACATCAGGCCATACTAGAGCTATACCTACCGCAACCAACGCTACTCGAGTAATAATATTAACTTCGCTCTCTAGATAACCTTCAATCGCCGCGATAAACGCGTAAGTACCAATAACAGCAAAGCCACCCGTGACTAATACGGAGATCACATCCCAACTTACCAAGTTAGTGTAGGCAATCAACAATGGTACTAAATACAAGCCTTTGGCTATCTTCCATGCCATTAATCCCGTTCTCATCGGGGGTGTTTTAGCAATGGTTGCAGCCGCAAATGCAGTTAAACAAACAGGCGGAGTCACGTTGCTGTCTTGCGATAGCCAGAAAATGATCAAGTGGGCAGAAAGCAGTGCAAGGCTGATCGCTTCTAAGCCAAGGCTCTGTTCAAGCAGAGTTTCCACAAAATCAGCAGGGACTAACGCAATCATCTCTTTGGCTGTTTCAAGTGCCATTGGCGCGTTCAGCAAATCAAGCTTATCTGGCGCAGCCAACATGAAGATAGCTTTCGCCTGTTCCGGTAACTGTCCCGAAACCAACAGGTCGAGCAACTGACTTTCAGCAATCAGTTTATACAAAGCTGGTGCAGACAGAGTACCCAACACGATATAAGCCGCCGTTACCGGTAAACCCATACCGAGAATCAAAGACGCCAGTGCAATTAAGGCGATCATCACCAACAAATCGCCGTTCGCCCAGCTGTTGATCATCAACGAGAAGGTGTTACCAATACCAGTCGTGCTGATCACGTTGATCACCAGACCAATGCCCACTAGCAACACAGCCGTGGTCGCCATGTTTTTTGCGCCTTGAGAAAGCGCTTCGATGATCGCCTTTGGACCCATTTTGTGATTTTTAGAGAACCATGAAGCCACCACGACAGACAGAATCGAGATGCCCGCAGCGTAAGTCGGCGTAAAGCCCTTCACCAACAGAGTGACTAACACCGCTAATGGGATCAGGTTGTGCCAACCCGACAGCAATACTTTCAATAGAGGCTCACAGCCAGAAGTCACCTTTTGCACACCACTGCGTTTTGCTTCGATGCGCACGAAGAATGCCACAGACAAAAAGTAGATAAGCGCAGGAACGAAGGAAACCGCAATAATATCGACATAAGGAATTTGCGTGTAAGAGGCCATGATGAACGCGCCCGCACCCATCACAGGTGGCATCAGCTGCCCGCCAGTAGATGCAGCCGCTTCAACACCTGCCGCGAAGCGCGAAGGGAAACCTGCCTTTTGCATCAAGGGAATACTGATCACGCCCGTCGATACTGTGTTTGCTACGCTCGACCCGGAGACTGAGCCCATCAAGCCGGAGCCAATAACGGCAATGAAACCAGGGCCTCCAATCACTTTGCCCGCCGCGGCACGGGATACATCAATAATGTAGTCGCCGACACCAGATCGAACTAAAAATGCGCCAAACAGGATGAACATGAACACGAAGGTCCAACTGATTCTTGAGATCGAACCAAACATCCCTTCTGATGAATAAAAGCTTCGATAAAGTAACGTCTCAAGGCTTAAACCCGGAAAATGAAAAATACCGCTGGTCCATTGTCCCCAAAGCACTACATAGCTTAAACACACTAAGATAAGCACTGGAATGAACCAGCCCATAGTGCGTCTAATCAGCTCGATGACGATGGCAATCGCCAAGATAGAGAAAAACCAATCACTGGCGATAAATTTTACGCCTCGGTCATAAAGGGCGTCTTCTGCGAAGGGGATATAGATAAGACAAGCCAGAGCCGCCAAGGCAATTCCGATGTCGACAGCCAGCGCTATCTTGCTATTTTTCAGCGAGATATGAGCGGGATACCAGAGTGCACAAATGATCGCAAAGCCAGCGAAGTGGGTCGCCGAGATCCAAAGCTCAGGCAAGGTAGATAAGGTGTTAAACCAAATGTGTAACAACGAGAGGAGCACTCCCATTGTCGTTATTGCTTTGCCCACCCACGGAAAATCCGTTCGGGTCGGCAGTTCAAATTTTTTCAGTTCCTGCTGCAGCGAATCGCTCATAGAAAACTCCTGCTCTCCGCAGCAAACACGAAGAGAAAATCCATAAAGTGAAGAGGTGCACGAACACATTCTTGAGCGAACGTGCACCAAGCAATTAAGTCACGAAGGGGTTAGTTGATGACAAACAGCTAGTTCGCGACAAATCATTAGCTCACGAACCAATAGTTACCTGACAAAAGATAAGCTAGTTAACGATCAACTCAGAAGGGATCTCGATGCCCATCTCTCGATAATAACGTGCAGCGCCTGGGTGAAGAGGAACAGGCAGACCTGCGATCCCTTTCTCAAGTGCCATTGCTTTGGTTGCTTTATGGATACCTTGTAGGAAAGGTAGGTTTTCATAGATAGCTTTGGTCAGTTGATACACATCGTCTTCAGAAATGTCTTCGCGAACTGCTAGGAAGTTAGGTTGGGCAATCGTAGTAATTGGTTTGTCGACACCTGGATAAGTGTTTGCTGGGATCTCGTACTTGGTCCAGATATTGTAATCGCCATTCGCTTGTTTGAGCTGCGCATCGGTAAACGACAGGATTTGAATATCTTCACCCAAGGCAGCAAAGGCTTGTGTTACCGCACCAACAGGCACACCAGCAGGCGTATTCATGCCATCAATCGTGCCGTTTTGTAGTGCACTAGCACTGCCACCGTAACCCATAAAGGCGAGTTTAAATTGTTCTGGGTTAACCGATAGGCCCTGCATGATCTGGCGTCCTGAATTCTCAGTGCCTGAGTTCTTCTTACCGATAGAGAATTTCTTACCGTTTAGGTTCTCTAGATCGCTTACCGTACCTGTTTTTGCTAGATCTGAACGCACAATAAAGTGTTCTACATTTTGCCATAACATGGAAACTGAACGCAGTTGAGTTTGTCTGCCAGATTTCTCATATGGCCCCAAACCCTGCCAAGCCCAAGCACCATACAAACCTTGTAGAATTGCGAACTGAGCTTCGTTCTCGTTCAACAACTTTACGTTCTCACCCGAGCCCGCAGAGCTGATAGCCGCTAAAGAAAAATGCTGCTTAGGCGCAAGCTTAACTTTACTCAATGTCGCTAAGGCCACACCCACTGGATAATAGGTACCACCCGTTGAAGCCGTCGCTAAAATATAGCTGCGATCTTCTTCAGCTGACGCATTACTGATAAGGCCAAGAGAAGCCATTGCTAGCGCTAAAGTTTTAACCAGCTTGTTGTATTTCATTGTTACTCTCCATGTAGGGTTATTCACGTTATATTTTTGTTAACAACAATAGATAGCAAGCGTAATGCCATTTTTTAACTATTTGTTTTAATTTACTTTTATTTTAAAACCTATTCAAAATAAGCCGTTTTTTGCTTATTCCCCTGTTATTAAGTAAGCCATTTTTTGCTTATCGGCTACCGGAATTAACACCTGTAGATCGGGAAGCAAGTCACACCATGTTGCAGTTGTGTGATCAATGTATGTAAATTGATAAATATGCAATGAGCCATTTATTGCTCATTAAAAATCAACAAGCACTGCGATGAAGCCGCTCTCTAAGGGTCAACATAGTCACTTCGATTTAACCCATAACGCACCATCTTTTGGTTCAATGTTCGACGAGGTAAATCCAAATCTTGCATCACGTCATTGATACGCCCTTTATAACGAACTAAGGCATCATGAATCACTTTCCTTTCAAAGCTCTGTACTTGAACCGCCAAAGGGATGCCCGCCGTTGTGGACTCTGTGACAGAATTGGGACGACACGCCAAAATATCCCCAACGGTCAAGCTTTCATCCAATGCAAAACGAATCGCAACATTACGCAGTTCACGCACATTGCCCGGCCACGCATACGAGAGCAGTGCATAGCGATCAGCCTCACTGGCTATACGTGTTTCGGAATTGGCTTCTTGGGTGAAGTGTTCAAACAAAAGTAAGGCATCTTCTTCACGCTCACTGAGTGGAGGCAAATGCAACTGGGCAACATTCAAACGATAGAATAGATCTTGGCGAAAGTCGGGGTGATTCAGTAGATCGCTTTTCGAGGCAGAGACCACTCGTAGATCAACATGTTGTTGCTGATTCCCCCCCACGCGTTCGACGACATTATCTTGCAAGGTGCGCAGCACTTTTACCTGCATCGACAGCGGCATACTCTCTATTTCATCAAGGAACACTGTGCCTTTGTCGGCAAATTCCAGCTTACCAATGCGTCGTTTGGCCGCACCAGTAAACGCTCCGGCTTCGTGTCCAAACAGCTCGCTTTCAAAGAGATTTTCTGGGATTGCGCCACAGTTGAGCGGAACAAACGGATGGGTTTTACGTTGGCTGAATTCATGTAAGCAAGAGGCGACCAGCTCTTTACCACAACCCGTTTCACCATAGATGATCACGTTGGTGTCTATGGAAGCGACTTTCTGGATTTGCTCGCGCAGTTCACACATCACTTTACTGCGACCGATCAGCACCTGTTCAATGCCCTTAAGGTTATCCAGATAGTTCTGACGACTGTTTCTGTCTTGGCCACTTTGATGTTTATCTACCGCTTCCGATACCGTTTGAGACAGACGCTCTGGGTCGAATGGCTTCTCAATGAAGTCATAGGCACCTTGCTGTAAGGCTTTCACCGCCATATCGACATCACCATGGCCAGTAATCAAAATAACAGGCACATCTGGCACAAGACCTTTGAAACGCCCTAGCAGATCAACACCATCAATATCAGGTAAACGAACATCGGTGATAATGGTTTGAAAATCACCCTGCTCTACGGTGTTTAACGCATCTTGTCCTACTTCAAATGCGGTGACATCGAAGCCCGCCAGCTGCAACCATTGGCTGGTTGCTTGACGCACAATCGCGTCATCTTCAATTAAAGCAATACGCTGCATAGTTTGGTTCCGCCACTCTACATCTGATTAATATCGTCCACGGTATGTAAAAAAACCTCAGACGAAAAGGAGCTAGCTCCCACTTTGAATAACACTCCTTTAACAGTTTAATAATGTTTGTTAGCTTCGATTTGTCTCACTCTCCATTCGCTTAAAAAGCAAACATAAAACCTTGTCAAACCACTAGCTCAAAGAGGCAAGCCACTAATTTTAAAGGGATTTGATCAGCAATGATGAATAACAATCGATATTGGTTATTCCTGTGTACCTGTTTATTGATTGGTTTAGTGCAGGTCACCACCAAGAATGGCATCAGCCAGTGGAAGCTTGAACAAGCCCAACGCTATGCCGAACAGCGCTTCCTTGGCTACATTGCCGAAGCAAGGCGAACCCTTAAGCGTTTCTATTATCTGCCCTACCTAGTAACCAATGATGAAACCAGTGTGCGCTTCATTGATGGTGAAGCCCGCCTAGAAAAACGCATTAAGAAGCAGCTGATTCAATTGGATAAAGCCGCCAACACCAAGGGCTGGTATCTGCTTTCTGGCGAAGGGGACTTGTTGGTATCGAGTGTTGAAAGAAGCAAACTGAGCAATAAGAACGCCAGTACAATTGTTTCGAAGATCCACCAACAAGGTGGTGCGATTTCAGTGGTGACAAAAAACAAAGGCGTGACACCCGATTACTTCATAGCGGCACCCGTATATCGAGCCTCTGATGTGGTTGGCATTGTCGCGGTGCAAATCGATTTGTCATTGTTAACCGATCAATGGTTTGCCGATGGTGAGGCGATACTGTTTCAGAACCCTCGCGATCAGTTCTTTCTCTCCAGTGACAACAGGTTGAGTGCCGATTGGTTCAATGACACCTTCAATTCTCAGCCCACAGCGACAAAACGTGAGCTGTATGACCAAACCCATATTCGCGTGTGGCGATTGCAAGATAAAGATTACCTAATTCAGTCCATCAAGTTAGACGATCTGAATTGGCGTTTAACCTACCTAACGCCATTAACCAGCCTCAACCAGACCACGAACTGGATCAGCTGGAGTGTGGCGGTTGGCTGTCTTTTCATTCTGTTACTGTTGGTTATTCTTTACCAAAGACGCCAGAAAAAGCTCAGCAATCTGAGAATCCAAAAGCTTATCGAAGAGTCTGAGAAACGACTGTCTGGGATGATCAATAAAACCCATGTTGGGTTAATACTGATCGATAAACACGGACGCATTCACGATATCAACCTGATGGCGAAGAACTACTTTTCACTATCTGATTCAATGATCAATAACATCAAGGCGTGGCAGTTATTTGAGGCAGGTAACCCGAATTCAACCACCTTGCAACTGCTCAAAAACTTAGAGCAGCATCAAGAGCTGGCCGAGATAACTAGCGTCGAAACCATGGCAAGACGCAGCGATGGCAGCTACTTCCCTGTTTTATTCTCTATTAGCGCCTTTCCTTGGCATGCGACGACTTACTACCTGTGTACCGTAATCGATATCAGCAAACGTAAGAAAGCCGAAATTGCGGTGCAAAACGCCAATAAAACGCTACAACTGCGGGTCGAAGAGCGAACTCAAGATCTAAAAGATGCGCAGCAAGAACTTGTCGAATCTAGCAAACTGGCTGCACTAGGGCGGATGTCGAGTGCGATTACTCATGAACTCAATCAGCCGCTTACTGGCCTAAAAACGCTACTTTCAAGTAACCAGCTATTGATGGAAAGAGGCGAGACCAAGATGTTGAAAGCGAACATGGACTTAGTCATGAGCCTGATCGACAGAATGGCTAACATGACCAGCCAATTGAAGTCGTTCGCCTTCCAAAGACTTGAAAAGCCTTACCCAGTTTCACTGACAGACGCACTGCAAGAAACCCTGCGAATTCATCAAGCCGAACTGGAAAACGTCGATATTCGCGTGCGTGTCGCTTCCAATATTTCGATGGTAATGGGAGAAGAGGCGCGACTTCGTCAAGTGCTTGGTAACCTGCTTAGAAACGCTGTCGATGCCACGCAGAATCAGAAACCAGCAACCATTGTGATCAGCGCTCATACCGAGCAACAACGCGTGATCATCAAGGTTCAAGATAACGGTTGTGGTGTGTCTGAAGATCAACTCGAAACCATTTTCGAACCGTTTCATACCAACAAAAAGATGGGCGAAGGCTTGGGGCTCGGGTTGGCTATCACAGCCAACAACGTTCGCGATATGCAAGGCACATTAATAGCGAAGAACAATTCAGACCAAGGCATGACATTTACGTTAACACTAAACAATAGCGATAGTGAGTAGTTACTTACACAGACCTTGAACTCCACATTCTATTGAAGCGCTAGAACTAAAAAACCGCCCACAGAGGGCGATTTTGATTCACTTATTGGCGTGTGACTTATTCACTAATCCGTTAACGACTTACTCAGCTAACTGCTTCAACAACAGTTCTGTTGGGCGCACAATCGCGATGATCGATTCATCGTAGATTTTCGCTGAATCAGACAGTATCGCTTGGTAGGCATTCACGTCAGCTTCTCTTACCTTCTCGCCAGCTTGCGCTTTAGCAATCAAAGTTAATGCTAAATCTGCAACTTCAACGGTTTTCTCTGCAACCACCACAGTCTCTACCGAAGACACGTTACCAGCGAAGACAGTTTCCGCCGCTAGTGCAGCTGATTTTGCTTGCTGATAATGCTCTGCAAGTTGCTCTAGCGCCTGCTGATTGCCTGTCGCCACTTCATTGACCAAGTCTTGCATCTCATACACCGCGTAGCTTTCTACTGGCAAAGCATCCACGAAGCGATTTAGGCGCTCGTATTGGCTGTACAAGGTGCCCTTAGGTTCAGTGGAGTTCCACTTTTCCCAGTTGCGAGCATAGTATTGAGCCGGCTCGGTGTATTTCGCTAGCACGCGCAGGTCGTGAATATCTTGGCCTTTGGCAATGCGCTTCAACAGCATATCAGCATCTGCGTGATGACGTAGCCCTACCGATACTTCTGACCATGTATCCATTGCTTTCATGCGCTTATACATACTGCGTTCGTCTGTCAGTTCTGCATCCGACCAGAAACGTTCTGCAATTGCATAACTGCGAGGCCATAGGTAGTTTTCGACCGTGAGGCTGTCTTTGTTTTCTAGCCACATGGTGATCTCGCCGCCTAAAATCAGCTCTTTTTCTTTGTCGGTTAGCTCCGCGGGGTAGCCTCCGTTTGGCTCAGGGATCACGCTGCCTTCTACATCGCTGCTCGCAATCACTTCGCCTGTGGTTGGCCAGCGCACGTTACCAATTAACTGATAGCTGCCTTCCGCAAACCCATTTGGATTCAAGTTCAGGTTGAATTCGGTATACGACATGAAGTTATCGAAGTGGCCGACAAAGGTTTTACCCGGCACATAATCAAGGATGTAGATCTCTTCACGAGACTTACCGTTGTAATCACTGAACGCGCGGAAAGTACCGTCTTGCGCTTCAATGATAGTCAGTGTTCCCTTACGTGGGCTGCCTTTAGAGCGAGGCTTTTGCCATTGGTAAGTCACAAACTTCTCACCACTGTGCAGCTTATCGTCAACCGTGATGCCACTTGGCATTGGATCATTGCGATAGTGGTAACTGGTTGGCTGAGGTTGGTCTAGGTAGTAACCCGTAGACAGAATACCTGGGTAGCCCTCTTTCGCCGCACGACCGATACTGTCGTGTCCTTGCCAGCTTTGAATCACGATAGAAGTTGGCAGATCTTTATGCCAAATCTCATCCCAACCCGTCATCTTCTTACCGCGCTCTTCGAGCATCTTCTCAACTTTTACATTGAGGTAAGACTGCAGGCCACGCTCACCATCGATATTATTCTCTTCAATGAACTGTTGGTGCTTTTCGCTGTTTTTCCACTGCGCATAGTTCGGCTCATCGCCACCGATGTGGAAATACTCGTCTGGGAACAGCTCGGTCACTTCATCAAATACGTCGCCCAGCATTTCATAGAGCTCTGGATTCAATGGGTCCATTAATGGTTCAAACACGCCCCAACCACGCTCTTGCTCATAGCTTTGACCTTCACCACCCGACATCAGGCGCGGGTAAGCATAAGCAACCGCAGAAGAGTGACCCGGAAGAGACACCTCTGGAATCACACGAATACCAAGATTACGCGCGTATTCCACTAAGTAACGGACTTGGTCTTTGGTGTAGTAGTTACCATCAGCGGTTTCAGACCACAAACGTGGCCATGATTCGGTTTGAATGCGAATACCTTGGTCGTCCCAGAAGTGCCAATGGAAAACGTTCATCTTCGCCGATGCCATCGCATCTAACTGACGAATCAGCACATCGAATTCGATAAAGTGACGAGAGGTATCGTAAGAGACACCACGCCAGCGGAAGCGAGGCTCATCGACAATCGTGACAGCAGGAATGTGGTAGCCAGTCGCTGTGGTTTCAACGAGCTGTAAAAGGGTTTCGATGCCGTGAATTGTGCCGTATGGACTTGGAGAGCTCAGCGTGATTTGTTCGCCCTGAGTCGTAATTTTGTAGGACTCCACAGAATCAATGTTTTGTACTTCAGATTTTGGCGCCGCGTCGATATCAATGATCAGGTTCGCTTGGTCGGCGCTATCAACCTGCCAGTTTAGAATAGGTACACCAGTCTGGCGCTCAAGGCGGTCAATAAAGCGTTTCGCCGTGTATTCAACACGGTCAGAGTTAAAGCCTTTGATGTAAACCTTGAAGTTGCCATCAACCTTAACCTGCCCAGCTTTCAGCTCGACTGTTTGCGGGTACGGCATTAAATTTAGATCGGTACTTGGAGCCATTGCTAACGCCATTGGGGACACTACTGAACCTGAAATCAATAGGGATAATATAGTTTTTTCATTATTAGTTTTCCTATATAACGGGCGTTCTGTTTTGTTTATCGGAGGCAATTCACAAAACAGAACCATCAACCACTGCTGTTGTTTATCGTGAGCTCAAAGCCTATCGTCTGGGCTTTGTTGCGTAATTCAA
>NZ_JBFRMS010000045.1:0-21844 GCF_041470505.1 Vibrio sp. 10N.261.55.C5 | reverse complement strand
ATGCTCGGCGCACCAAAAAAGCGGCAAGTATTTTCATACTTGCCGCTTTTACATCCATATTAGTTATTGGTTGCCGATATGCCATCTGGAAAGCGAGTAGCAACCAATATCACTGAATATTCAATTCGAACACCGAAATTAGAACAGTGTTTGTTGTCTCTTCTCAGGTACTGCCTGAACTTCACCGTAGTTACGTAGCTGATCCATCTTGCGAATATCCAACTGAAGCTCTGTTACGTAGCTATCACCCACAGGGTAACTGCGCACCACTTCTGCGCCACGGATAACACCATCAACCGCACCTGACGTACGCTCTGTACCAAGCCGTTGATCTTCAAGTTCTGCTCGACCGCTTACTCGCATGCCGTAAACCTGTTCAGCAAGCTCACGATAAGCATCGATCTTAGAGGCTCTCATCGCGCGGATACGTCTTTCTTCATCGTTACGACCTTTCTGCTCACTGATACTCGCATAGCCAACAGCCACTAAGAAATCATCAGGTCTCATGCTCTGCAATGGCTGACAGCCAACAAGCAATAAAGCGGCAACAACAAACATTAACTTCTTCATCTCGAACTCCTAAGGGCGAAGAATAACAGTATAAGGCTGACTGATCGTTGGATCGGAACGAATGATCACGCCATCTTGAGTTCGAATACTGTTTAGAGTATCTAGGTCACGGCCAATACGGTCTGCAGGTAAGAAGCCTTGTGCCGTCGCCACTACAATTCGAGTTTGCATGCCAACAACGCGAGCATTTACTAGTACACCGCCTTCTTGGCGAAGCATGGTGCCTGTCAGTACATACTGTACGTCTTGCTCTTGAGCTAAGTCTTTCCAATCGCGGCTCAACGCAAAGTCACCTTGGTGAGTCACTTGGATAGAGCCAGTAGTTTTAAAATCAACCACCTTGAAGCCACGACGCTGAAACTGATGAATGAAGCCTTCTGATACCGAGTTGCCTAGCCAGTTCGTTGTGTCCATGTGCTGCAGGTCCACAAACGAAGTAATTGCTATTGGCGTTCTCGCTGAAATACTTGTATTCGAAATGATCAGATCTTCGGTCATACTTTCCACGAAGAAATCCATGGTATGACGAGGGCTATCCATCAACATAAACTGACTGCCTGAATATTCAGACTTGCCGTTATAGATTGGCGAATAAGCGCATGAGGTCAACAACATGACACTCATTACTACGAGCCATTTTTTCATTCTCTTATCTCCAGATAGGTTTAGTGCTCCCTGTTCCAATATGTTCTCACCATTATTCTTTTCAATGGATTACAATGTTGGAACAGTCTTTGCTTTTCATTAATGGTTCAGATTAAGAAAAACGCACTTAAGTCAGCTTCAAGCTTATAGTTATTTGTTAAGCAATATTTATACCCAACTGGTAACGAATAGATGAAAAAAATAATTTCTTACTTATTTTCAATAAGTTCACTGATAACCATAAGCTTCAGTGCTCATGCCTCTTGGTATGAGGTTACCGGTACCGCAGCCATCGTATCGTCAGAGGAAACGGCAAGGGTCCATGCTCTGGAAGACGCGGTATATAAAGCGATCCAGTTCTCAGGTGCTGATATTGGTAGTATCTCCAACCTCACGCCGTACCTCGACGCAAACAAGAAAGAGTTTCAATTTACCAATCATGAAGTGCGCTACATCTTGGTAGAGAAAGAGAAAAAACGCAGTGGCAATATAATGGTCACCGCAAGGATCGATATCTATCCTTCGGCAAATGCTTGCCATGAGAGCCAATACAAGAAGACATTTTTAGTCGGCAACATTGATGTGACCTCCCCTCAGCAAGCTGTAATGGGCAGAATCTATAACATCGGTGATGATTTTGGTCATGTCGTAGATCGACAGCTGGCGCAAGAGTCTCGCAGCTTTGTTTCCGTTGGCACGACCAATTACGACATCGACAAACGTCGACCTGAAGTGATCAAGATGATCGCCCAAGACACTGGCGCACAATACATCATTGGTGGCGACATTACCGATTTAACCGCGACCATCGAGTCCAAACTGTTGAAAGACGACATCATCAATCGCCAGTTTGCGTTAGAGATGCAAGTCTTCGATGGTAAAACAGGACATCAGGTTTACAACCGTAGCTATCGTGAAGTGGCAAAGTGGCCATTTGCTAAGACCAGTGAAGTCGACACCCGCAGTGCCCGTTTCTGGGCATCAACCTACGGCAGCATGATGCTGCGTGTTAGCCGTAATATTATGTTGGACTTAGAATCGGAAGTGTCATGTAAGATCACCCTTCCAGAGGTTGCAGCGGTATTTGGTAACACTGTGACCATTGATTTAGGTCGAATGCATGGCGTACAACAAGGTGACAAACTGCAACTGTGGCACACAAGTTCGTTTATCGACCAACGCGGCTTGCCACGTAATAAGGTATCTCAAAGCGATATCACACTGACCGTTTCTCGCGTTTATGAAAACGAAGCAGAACTGACGATCGACCAACCAAGCCTTGCTGGAAGCATTCAAATTGGTGATGTGATGCAGAAAATCATGTAGTTAGCGACACGCCCGCCTCACAGTTTCTAATAAAGCCTTAGCACTTTTGTTAAGGCTTTATTTTTTTCATGGGTATTAGTTTCGGTTTTGCAGTATTTGGCGTAATCTTATTAATAATATAATCATCACTTAGCAAACTATGAGTCAGAATAATCTAATTGGTGCTACCGGTTACCGCTTTATCTCGAAAGGTAAAACCGCTTTTAAGATCCACATTCATACTCCCGAAGATACGGTGTTGCATCGGTCGGTCGGTTTTGTTCGTATGGGTGAAGACAAAGCACTGAAGAAAACCATTAAATTAAGAGATGAACTGGGCAGACAGCTATGGGGCAAATTTTGGCCCAAAGTCCTCAAAGAGCCCTACCTGATGACGCGCCTGCCTCATAGTCTAGAACCCAAAATTGTATTCAAACCAAATCCAACTCAGAGTGATCCTGAACACCGCGACGAATGCTACATCGCTAAGTGGCGTGTATTCTCAGAAAACGGCGACTACAAATACAAAACCAAGGTATGTTCAATCAGAAAGCACGGCCGACTTGCAGCTTATAGCCAAACCAAACGTGCGCTGCTTGATGCTCACAAAGACGTAATTGATCTACTTATATTTATGGGACGATTGAACAGCATCGACTTAAAATAGGCTTAAATCCGATTAAGCTGACCGCCCATATTTTTCAGATACAAAAACAGCCGCACATTGCGGCTGTTTTTAATTTATGACGATCCATCGTGGCAATTTAGAGTATTGCTACATACAAAATCGATTACCTAGTTTCGGCATATCTCAGCCAGTGTCGCCAATCGGCGCTTAGACTCTTTCACATAAGGGTTGGCTTGATCCCATGCGTAACCCGCCAGAATTGAGCACACCATCTGCTTAATCTTTGGATTTGGATCTTGATAGAAAATCACATCCTGCAAAGTACCTGAGTACCACCCCTCAACATACGTTCTAAAGGTGTTTACACCAACCATCAAAGGAGCGGCATAATCGCGTTCCCAATCTACCTTCTCACCGTTAAGTTGCTTTTCGACACACTCAACCGCAAACTGTGCCGACTTCATCGCAATCGTCACGCCTGACGAGAACACCGGGTCAAGGAACTCGCCGGCATTGCCAAGCAACGCGTACTTATCCGTCGCCAAATGTTTTACATTGGCAGAATAGCCACCAATTTCACCCGCAGGGTTTGGATACTCGGCGCTTGCCAGTATCTCAGCCAAGCCCGGCTCTTCCGCTGCCAGCTGTTTAATTGCAGCAATCTTGTCTTCTGGATAGGACTCAAAGAACTTAGGCTCTCCTACCACACCAAACGAAGAGACACCGTTACTAAACGGGATCAACCAATACCAAACATCAGGGTTGGTTGGATGCACAGAGATAAGAATCTTATTTCGGTCATATTCAAGATCGGTATCCACCTCTGCAATATGATCGTTAATGTGCGTAAAAATAGCTTTGCGTGGAGGAAGCGATGACGGCTCTTCCAAGTTAAGCATTTTTGGTAGCACTCGACCAAAACCACTGCCATCCAGAACGTATTGAGCTTCTATCTGATAACGCTCTCCACCCAGCACTTGTACATCTAAAATGGTGCTGTCGTCGGTGAAATTAATGCCCATTAACTCATGTTGGTAATCAATGCAGACACCCTGCGCCTCAGCCGTATCTGCCAAAACCTTATCAAAGGCACCTCGCTGAACCTGAAACGTGGTTCCAGGGCCAGAAGAGAACTTGTCTTCAAAATTGAACGCCGTATAAACACCATTTTTGCGAAAGGCAGCGCCATCTTTGTATTGGAAGTTAGCGTTGATCACTGCGTCAGTCATCCCAGCCTGTTCAATCATTTCCATACAAGCTGGTAATAGGCTTTCACCAATAGAAAAGCGAGGGAATACGCTCTTTTCAATCACTCGAACATCGATGCCTTTTTTATGAAGTAAAGACGCAGCAATAGACCCTGATGGCCCAGCTCCGATGATCACCACTTGAGTTGATAGTTTTTTCATTATTTAAGCCATGTTTGTTATTTTTATTGCGCGCCAGCTTTCAATTCTAGAAGCGTGTGACCAAGACCGATATCGTCGGTACGCGTTACCACTTCAAAGCCCGCTTCTTCAACAATCTCTAAGAAATCTTCACTGCGGTAAAAACGACTGTTGCCATTGGCCAAGCAGGTAAAGTAGAGAGACGTCGCGTTTAAGCTATAAGAAGCCGCATCGTATTTCTGTGAATCCCAAAACAGTTCAAGGATATAGACAGTCGCATCTTCTGACATATGAGAGCGAACGCGCTTTAATATGCTCAGAATCTCCATTGGCGAGAAACAATCAAGGAACTGACTCATCCACCAAACATCCGCGCCCGTTGGCAGAGTTTGCTGTTTATCGAGCATATTCGCTGGGAATGGCGTGACTCGCTCTTGATGACCATGCTTTGCCGCGTTTGCCATTGCCATTTCTAGCTGCTGTGGCAAATCAACAATCGTCACCTCAACGTCCGCATCATGGTTGCAGCATTGCATCGCCCACTTACCCGTATTGCCGCCGATATCCACCAGCGACTTAGGTTTCTTGCTGAAGACTTTTTCAAGTAACACAGGGAACGAGCGATCCGAATAGAAGTGATCAAACTTGAACCAACTCTCTTTTGCTTTTTCTGGCAATTGAGACAAGCCTTGGTAAATGGTTTCCCAATCACCCAACTCTTTCAAGCCTGCAGGTGTGCCTTCTTCAATCGCTTCTGTTAGATGCATCATCGCGGCATAACAAACATCGGCTGTGAAATCCATGTTTGCGTTAGTCATACCATCATGCAGAAGGTAGAAACCAAGGTTAGCCATTTTGTAGTTAGGCTTTTCCCAAGTCACAATATGAGCACTTAACGCCATATCGAGCAGGACTTTCACGCCGTACTCAGAGACACCGGTCGATTCAGAGATAGACTCTGCTGGTAAACCCTCGTTGCCCGCGTCATCTAACGCTTTCAAAATGCCTAAATCACGAAGTGTACGAGCAGTATGAAAAACAATCGGAGCGAAAGACAATTTCTGCGCTTCTGTTTTTGCTTCTAATGCGTTGAATGGATCTAATTTATATTCCGACACGAAAAACCTAACTTTAAATAATAGAGAGTTACTCAGCTGCCATTTGCGCAAGCTTACGTTTAATATCAACGTTTAAGTTATTAACCCAACGGTTGTAATTACGGTGTATTTCACCATCGTCGTACTTCAAATTCTCTGATTCAACGTAAAGAATAGAGTAAAACTTATCACTATAAGGAATTTCAACCACAGCGTGGTGCGAACGAACATACAATTCAGCGCGGATCAAACCAGGCTTTATTTCTGAAACCAACCAGCCTCGATTTTCAGCAGATTCAGAAATAGCTGATTTAACCTGTTTACTTTGAAGATTCAGTGCAACTGGAGTATCCTCAACATTCATTACAGGTTGGACGCGTCCACATCCTGCAAGAACGAATATGAATAACATTGAAACTGCTATTTTTAGTAATTTCATTTAAATTCCTTATCTGTGTTTATTTATAAGCGCGCATAGTATTTAGTTAGACTCAAAGCAAATCAATACTCTATGTCAAATCAATCCCAATTAATGTCGTTTAATATTGAGAAATGGTCTGCAAATTCAGCGGGGCTCAATTCTATTGCTGAATGGCAAGCGTGGAGCACTAATTTAGATTGGCCACAAGATGGCTCAACTGAATTTAAAGCTATTCCTCCAATGATGCGCCGCCGAATGAGTGTGCAAAGCAAACTTGCTGTCCAAACCGCGTTAACCCTATTAAAAGACACCTCGATTGATTATCTGGTCTTTGCTAGCCGACATGGTGAGTTGCATCGAACCGCCACTTTAATTCAGTCGATATTAGAAGGTGACGATGCCTCACCAATGGCGTTCTCGCAGTCGGTACATAATACCGCAGCTGGTCTAACCACCATTGCCGCCAAAGCACCGATTCCACTGACTTCAATAGCCGCAGGGCAAGATACTTTCCATAACGCTCTGATCGAAGCTTATCTTTACCTTCATCAATATCCGTCGCATCGAGTGTTAGTTATCGATTTCGACCAACCTCTGCCCGAGCTCTACCAAGAGTACGAAACACAGAACTTTGCTGATTATGCGCTGGGCTTAGTGCTCACCGCTGGCAGTGAATACTCTATTACTAGGACAGTAGAGACCAACCAAGCACCTTCCGTGTTACCACAAGGGTTACAAACGCTCCAACATATCTTATTAGGTACAAATAGGTGGGCTATTGCTGGCAAGCACCAAACTTGGTCTTGGGTAAATAACACCGAGACAGGTACAGCGTAATGAGCAGAGTAGACCAGTATTGGCGAGTATTCGCGACAGGCCTCTGCTTTACCATCTTTGGTTTGGGTGGCTTAGTATTGAGCTTCTTAATCTTACCGACTATCGCGCTAACCAATCCCAATACCATTAAAAGAGAGCTTAAAGCACAGCGATTAATCCGTTTCTCATTCAATGCGTTTTGCCAGATCATGAAGTTCACCGGAGCAATCGATTACCGAATTGATGGTGCAGAACTACTGCGTAACGACCGTAACTGCATTATCGTCGCCAACCACCCAAGTTTGATTGACTATGTGCTGATCGCCTCTCAACTTCCTCAATGTGATTGCCTCGTCAAAGCGGCCATTTGGGAAAACCCTTTTATGAAAAGGATTGTCAAAGCGGCAGGTTATATACCGAACCAAGCCCCTGACGATCTTTTAGAGCGCTGTGAAGAACGCTTCTCACGTGGCAATGTCATGCTGATTTTTCCCGAAGGAACTCGCACAACGCCAGGAATTGAACCATCCTTACAG
This sequence comes from Vibrio sp. 10N.261.55.C5, assembly GCF_041470505.1. NCBI lineage: Bacteria > Pseudomonadati > Pseudomonadota > Gammaproteobacteria > Vibrionales > Vibrionaceae > Vibrio > Vibrio sp. 10N.261.55.C5. Next base: position 14,438 of record NZ_JBFRMS010000045.1, on the reverse strand, counting down.
CGTGGGGCGGCACAAATCGCGACTCGAACACAAACCGATTTACGCGTGATTCATATTACGGTTTCTCCGACATTCTTAACGAAAGAGAAAAAATGGTATCAAGTTCCTGCGTCGAAGCCCTTTTTTCATGTCGCGGTGAAAGGTAAAATAGAAGTCGAACCATTTATTGAAGGCTCAAATAATTTAACTTCGGCAGCAAGGCGCCTTAATCATCATCTTGCACAAACAATTTTCCCTTCCGAAGAAAACATTTAGCGTATCAATAACATAACAGGCGATATCGGCATTTCGAAAATACCTCATATAATGTAGAATCGCCCCCTTAAAGCAGCATTCAGATAAAGCATTAAGTAGGCCAAAGTGGAAACATTACACAACGAACTGAAACAACTGATCATCGACGCATTGAACCTTGAAGACATGAGCATTGATGAGATTGAAACGGAAGCTCCACTATTTGGTGATGGACTTGGACTAGACTCTATCGATGCCCTTGAGCTTGGCCTTGCTATCAAGAAAAAGTACAACATTGTTATCGATGCAGATGATTCAAACACTCGACAGCACTTTGCGTCAGTTGAAAATCTAGCGAACTACATCTCTTCTCAAACGAATAACTAGACAGATCTTTATGACACAAGCTAACCAACAAGAAGTATACAACCAGGTTAAAGATGCGCTTATTGAGCTGTTCGAGCTTGACGCTGAAGATATCACCCCTGAAGCTCATCTCTATCTTGATCTAGACCTAGACAGCATTGATGCCGTTGATTTGGTCGTTCACCTACAGAACGTCACAGGTAAGAAGATCAAACCTGAAGAGTTCAAAGCAGTGCGCACCGTTAATGACGTTGTCGAATCTGTGGTTGAACTATTGAAGGACGCCTAATGCGTCCTCTGCTGACTTTACTGTCGGCAATTATACTTTTCACTTATCCAATAGCGGTTTACTTTGGACTCAACAAGTTTGGCTTACAAACCGTTGGTATTGCCTTAGCCGCTATCTTTGCTGTACGCATTTTCACCGGCGGTCAGGCTAAAATCAAAGAGCTAAAACACCTAGCTTGGATCAGTGGAAGTGCCGGTATTGTTCTGCTGGCTTTAGGCTTAGCCTTTAAGCAACACGGCTGGCTAACCTATTATCCCGTTATCGTTAATGTTTGTATGCTGGTTGTATTCGCTTCGAGCCTATGGCAACCACAAACGATTATCGAACGTCTTGCTCGCCTTCAAGAGCCTGAACTTCCGCAAAGTGGCGTTGATTACACACGAAAAGTCACCAAAGTGTGGTGCTTGTTCTTTGTTATCAATGGCTCTATTGCCCTTTACACCTGCTTCCAACCGCTAGAAGTATGGACCCTATACAATGGCTTACTCAGCTATCTGTTTGCAGGGTTACTCTTTGCAGGAGAGTGGGTAGTAAGACAGCGCATTCGTCAGAGTTAAATTGTTATGACCCAAACCGTATCTTACACCTCGTTGTCTGAGCTTCTCAGCCAGGACAGAGCCCCTGAATCTATTGTCTGCTTTGACGACAATAGCGAGATTACGTGGCAAACATTTAACGACGACTTATCTCAACTCGTACAATTTTTGTCTTTATCCCCTTTTCAACGAATCGTGATTTGTACCCAAGACAGCTACCTATTTGCGGTGGCCTTTTTGGCATGTGCAGCAGCCAACAAACACATCATCTTACCGGGCAACTACCAGCCATGTGCGCTTGCTGAGTTAAGTAAGCAGTTTGATTGCCTGCTAGTTGATAACTCGATTGGCGAAGTTGAGGTGAGTGACGTTCGTAATATCCAAACCTTATTGGATTCAAACACTGAAGCACAAAAACCTCTAACCGAGAATCTTACGACCATTGATTTGGCAACAGTCCCATTAACTCTGTTCACTTCAGGTTCAAGTGGCACGCCAAAAGCGATAGATAAAACGTTAGAACACCTCGATATTGAGACCGCTCAGTTACACAAGAACTGGGGTGAGTTACTCAAGGGAAACCAAATCCAAAGCACAGTTTCTCATCAACATATCTATGGTTTGCTGTTTAGAATCTTATGGCCACTATGCTCTGGTGTTCCATTTGCTCGACACAACCTTGAATACCCAGAACAGATCTTATCTCACGCAAATCAAAACTGTGTACTGATCAGCAGCCCAGCGCTACTTAAACGATTAAAGCATGAGACCAACAAGGTACAACTTGCAGGAATCTTCTCTTCGGGTGGTCCATTGCCTACCGAGTCGGCTCACCAGTCACGAGATCTGCTTGGTCATTTACCGATTGAAGTCTTTGGTAGCACAGAAACCGGTGGCATCGCATTTCGTCAGCAAGAGAGCGCTCAAACGCCTTGGCAGCTTTTTGCCTGTATTGAGGCTAGTCTCAACAGTGAGAGTTGCATTAAGTTATTGTCGCCGTACATCGATAAGAATAACTGGTATCAAACCTCTGATGAGTGCGAGATGGTCTCGGAGAACCAATTCATATTGAAGGGCCGAACGGACCGAGTGATCAAGATAGAAGAAAAGCGAGTATCACTGGTTGAAGTGGAAAAGCGACTGGAGCAACTGCCTTGGATAAGTGAGTGCGTGGTTATTCCATTTGAGGAGCCTGAGCGATTAATATTAGCCTCTGTTTTGGTATTATCAGATGAAGGCCAAGCCGCTCTATCGACCATGAGCAAAGGTAAATTCTGGTTGATGCTGCGTACAGAACTCAGAAAGTGGTTAGAGCCAATCGCAATCCCGAGAAAATACCGTGTTGTCGATGAGATCCCCCTCAACAGCCAAGGTAAGCGATTAACATCTCACATAGAACAGCTAATAAAATCATAGAAACCGCTGATCGTATTTTACACTGAGATTATCTTTTTATATTTTTGTCAAAGAACCAATATTTGCCCAAGGATTCTAAGCACGCCCTATGGATAAAAGAAAACCAAACATCATTGCTGTAGACACGGTAGAAAATGAATCGACCCTGACACTTCATGTTAGCGGAGATATCACCGACTTTAATGGGCACTTCAAGAGCTTCCCTATTCTACCTGGCGTCACGCAAATTGATTGGGCACTTCACTACGCAGTCCAAGAGTTAGGCGTTCCTGGTTTCTTTAAAGGAATGGAAGTCATTAAGTTCCAAGAGCCTATCCTGCCTGACGCTACAATCCAGCTATCACTCAAATGGGATGCTGACAAAGACAAGCTGAGCTTTAGTTACACATCAAACAACGGTGAACAGACCCACTCTTCAGGCAAAATGAAGCTGGGAGAAAAAAGTGAATAGCGCTCCCGTCGAGGCTACTTCTCAACACCACACAAAAGAAAGCAGCTACAAGGCTTGCTTCCTTATCCCGTGCTTTAACCATGGCGCAACCATGCCGGCTGTGGTGTCGTCACTTCATCATTTTGAGTTACCGATCATCATCGTTGACGATGGCAGTGAACTCACAACAAAACAGTTTCTGTCTCCCCTAGCAGAGAATTCAAACGTAACCTTGGTGACGCTTGAACAGAACCAAGGTAAAGGCGGCGCAGTAAAAGCCGGAATCAAAAAAGCGCAGCAACTAGGCTTTAGCCACGCTATTCAGATAGATGCTGATGGGCAACACGACCTGGAAGCCTTGCCAACATTGATTGAGGCCTCACAAGCTAAGCCACAACGTCTGATATCAGGCCAACCTATCTACGACGACAGCGTACCCAAAGCAAGGCTCTATGGGCGCTACGCGACACATATCTGGGTATGGATAGAAACCCTTTCTTTATCAATTAAAGACAGCATGTGTGGCTTTAGAGCGTATCCTATCAACCAAACTCAAACTGTGTTGAATAAGTACGATGTTGGTTCGAGAATGGACTTCGATATCGAGATTTTGGTTCGCCTGTATTGGGAAGGTTGCGACATAGACTTCGTTGAAACGCGCGTTATCTATCCTGAGAACGGCATCTCTCATTTCGATGCGTTGTGGGATAACGTCAAAATCAGTTGGATGCATACACGTCTATTCTTCAGCATGCTGCCAAGAGCACCAAAACTGATTGCTCGCCATTTCAAATCCGATTCAGCTGATAATAACCCAAATTTATCGACTGATTCAGAGCCGCAAGCTTCTGAACAACCACACTGGTCCCGCACTCAAGAACGCGGCACAGTATTAGGCATTAAGCTGTTATTAGCCATTTATACCTTGTTAGGTCGCGGTGTGTTCAACCTCATTCTGCGTGGTGTGATGCGTTACTACCACTTGACGGGCCAGCGTGCGCGAAACGCTTCCGAACAATATCTATTCCAATTAAAAGCCTATGCGGAACAGCAAAATATTGAGCTCCCCGGAGAACTAACCAGTTACAACCATCTGCTTTCATTTGGCCATACGATGCTCGACAAGCTCGCGGCATGGAAAGGTGATTTCTCGGCAGATAACCTGACTATTCATGGCCAAGACCAGTTCGAGAGCATGGTGGCAAATAAGCAAGGTGTGCTAATCCTTGGATCTCACCTTGGCAATATTGAGCTGTGCCGAGCTTTAGGTCGCAGACACTCGAACATCAAAATCAACGCCCTGGTTTTTACAGAACACGCCGAACGTTTTAATTCCGTGATGAAAGCGGTTAACCCGCAGTCTGATTTAAATCTGATTCAGGTGACATCGATGGGGCCTGATACCGCTATCTTGTTACAACAGAAACTAGAGCAAGGCGAATGGATCGTGATTGTTGGCGATCGAACTTCCACCAGCAAAGAGAGCCGCTCAGTATGGGCTGAGTTCTTAGGTAAGGAAGCTCCATTCCCTCAAGGTCCATTTATGTTAGCCTCGGTTCTCAAAGCACCCGTATTTTTGCTGTTTGGGTTACGTGACGACTCACAATCTAAGCCGCATTTTAATGTCTATTTCGAGCATTTTAGCAACAAGATCGAGCTACCAAGAAAGACTCGCGAACAATCTTTACAGCAAGTCGTGCAAAAATACGCAAATCGACTTCAGCACTACACACTGCAAGCACCGCTTCAGTGGTACAACTTTTTTAATTTTTGGACATTGAGCAAGCACCATGACGAAAAAGAATCCAAATAGCATCACCTTTGGTGCCGAGCGCCTCACGATTGAGGATGTTGTCGCTATCTCACAAGGCGCAAAAGCCTCGATGAACACAAGTGAAGCATTCACATCTAAGATCGACCGTGGTGTCGCTTTCTTAGAACGCCTATTGAAAGAAGAAGGTGTGATTTACGGTGTAACGACGGGTTACGGTGACTCATGTACGGTTGCGATTCCGCCAAACCTAGTTGACGAGCTACCACTGCATTTAACACGTTTTCACGGCTGTGGTTTAGGTGAAATATTGTCTCACGAACAAGCTCGTGCAGTCCTTGCAACTCGTCTTTGTTCGTTATCACAAGGTGTCTCTGGTGTGACTCACGATCTACTCAACCAGATCGTTACCCTAATCAACCAAGACATCTCACCACGCATTCCTCAAGAAGGATCGGTGGGTGCCAGTGGCGACTTAACACCTCTGTCTTACTTAGCCGCAGCACTGATTGGTGAGCGTGATGTAATCTACAAAGGTGAAGTGCGCCCAACCAGTGACGTCTACAAAGAGTTAGGAATTAGCCCTATCAAACTTAAGCCAAAAGAAGGCTTGGCGTTGATGAATGGTACGTCTGTAATGACGGCATTAGCTTGTATCGCTTACAAGCGTGCGGAATATCTAGCTCAGCTATCAACTAAGATCACCGCTATGGTATCAGTCGGTATGCACGGCAATGACTTCCATTTCGATGAAGCGCTGTTTGCAGTCAAACCTCATCCTGGTCAACAACAAGTTGCTGCATGGCTGCGTGATGATCTGCAAGCGGATCGCCCGCCACGTAACAGTGATCGCCTCCAAGATCGTTACTCTCTGCGCTGTGCTCCACATGTTATCGGCGTGGTTCAAGACTCTCTGCCTTGGCTACGCCAAATGATCGAGAACGAGCTAAACAGTGCCAACGACAACCCAATTATCGATGGTGATAATGAGCGCGTACTGCACGGTGGACACTTCTACGGTGGACACATTGCAATGGCGATGGATACGTTAAAAACTGCAGTTGCGAACCTTGCTGATCTGCTTGACCGTCAAATGGCTCAGCTGATGGACTACAAGTTCAACAACGGTTTGCCATTCAACCTAACGGGTGCTGAAGGCGAACGTAAGCCAATCAACCACGGCTTTAAAGCAGTACAGATTGGCGTTTCAGCTTGGACAGCAGAAGCATTGAAACACACCATGCCAGCAAGCGTATTCTCTCGCTCAACTGAGTGTCACAACCAAGATAAAGTGAGTATGGGCACCATCGCAGCTCGTGACTGTTTACGCGTTCTAGAGCTAACCGAACAAGTGGCAGCAGCGTCACTACTGGCGGGGACACAAGCACTCGAACTTCGTAAGCGCCACAATGAGCTTGATGAGCACCACATGAGTGAGAACCTCAAGCACATTCGCGACGAAGTGCTTAAGGAGTTTGAATTTATCGTAGAAGATCGACCACTTGAAGGCGATCTACGCCACTTCATTGCTCGTATTCAAAGTCAGCACTGGTCACTTTACTCATAAAGTAGCCAACCCTTTACGCAATATTGTTGAGAGCGATTTATGTCTGAAATCCTTCACCCATTACAATCTGAGGTGACGCTTATCACCTCATTCCAAGATGCCGACCCAATGGGCGTGATCTATCACGGCAACTACTTCCGATTCTTTGAAGAAGTTAGGCGCATCATGATGGATAAGATTGAGTACAACTACCATGAGATGAAGGATTCTGGCTACATGTGGCCTATCATCGATACCCGCGTGAAATACATTAAGGCGATACCGTTTAATCACAAGATTAAGGTAACGGCGAAACTCACCGAGTGGGAAAATCGCCTGCGCGTCGATTATGAAATTCATGATGCTCTAACCGGTGCTCGAATGACACGTGCTCACACCATGCAGGTTGCCGTCACCATCGAAGAACAAGAGATGTGCTTTGCCTCACCCAAAGTGTTTACTGACAAAGTCGAACACTGGCACCAATTTGGTTGCTTACCTCTAGCAACTGAACATCAAACACAAACCTCTAACCCACAGCAGGTGAACCATGAATCTGTTTAAACGCAGTCGCAAATACATCAATATCGCGCTAATTGGACTTACTGCGATGATGACAAGCGGCCTTGTAAGCGCCAAAGAAAACTCTGCTGCTGTCAATTCTATTTCAGAGCTGCAGACGGTGCTCAGCGAAAATAGTATTGTGCGTGGTGAGTTCACTCAAACACGCAATATGGAGATGTTCGCCCAGCCTTTAACGTCACAAGGTACATTTCTGTTAGACAAATCAAGTGGCTTACTCTGGACACAAACCACTCCGTTTCCCGTGAACTTAGTGCTCACCGATAACAAACTGAGCCAAAGGTTTGCCGATCAACCCGCAAAAATCATCACCGACAAAGAAAATCCAATGGCGTTTTATTTCAGCCATATCTTCTTGTCAGTGTTTCATGGGGACACGCAAAAACTTCAGGAACAGTTCGCACTCAATTTTGAGCCCGCAACTAACACCAGCTCTGATGAAAATGTACAAGCATGGACACTGACTCTAAAGCCCAAAAATGCACCGATGAATGCGGTGTTTGAGGCTATCACGCTGCAAGGCAACAGCGATATTGAACGTATTGAGTTGAAAGAGATTCGTGGAGATAGCACAGTGATCGAATTCAGTCAGTTAAGCCATCTACCGGAAGTATTATCAGATGCTGAAGCGAAACAATTCCAACTCTAGTCTTGCCCTTGTTTGGCTTGTTGTTGTAATGCTGTTTAGCGGGTTGTTGACCAAACAATTCGCTTTTTCTTCGTCGGTACCGATTGAAAGCAACATTCTAAAGTTACTGCCCGAAAACCAGCAAGACCCAATGGTAGAGCAAGCCTTTCAGCAGATATCCAGCTCGATGAGCGAGCAAGTGGTATTTATCATAAGCGCTCCCGATATCGAACAAACCATGGTTGCGACCGACGCTTTTGAAAAAGCTCTCAACCAAAGAACTTTTTCAAGTCAGCCAACTCTGTTTAAACAAGTTCAAGGTAAAATCAACGCCAGCACTCAAAGCCAGTGGAGCGATTTCTATTTTCGTCACCGATCTCAACTGCTGACCCAACAACAAAAAGAGACGCTGACACACTCGCCTGATTCGCGAGCTCAATATGTCATTCAGTCTCTGTACAATCCATTCTCAGGCGTCACTGCAGCAGAGTTATCTCTCGACCCATTCTTGTTATTTCGCGACTACATCAGTGCTATTGGCGTCCAATCAAGTAACTTTGTTCTGAAAGAGGGCTATCTCACGGCCCAGTCGAATGAGCAAACTCATATTTTAGTCACGGCTACTCTGGCGGACTCACCTTATAGCTTGGCGATTCAAGAACAACTTCCAGATCTTGATTCAATTGAGCGCGAGGTCGAAAAACAATTTGGCGTCAAGGTGCAGCATACTGGTGTGGTGTTCTACGCCAATTACGGTACCGAAAGCGCGAAATCAGAAATCAGTACCATTGGTTTGGGCTCATTGGCAGGCGTTATTTTATTGGTGTGGCTGACATTTCGTAGTGCGCTACCACTTGCCTTATCTTTACTCTCAATCAGTACAGGATTATTGGTTGCACTGGCAAGCACTGTCGCTATCTTTGGTAAGGTGCATCTATTCAGCTTGGTGTTTGGCGCTAGCTTGATTGGCGTATCCATCGATTACTCTTTTCACTATCTCACTGACCGTTTAGCCGCAGGAAGCCACTGGCAGAGCGATAAAGGCCTAAAGCATATTTTCATTGCCATCACTCTAGGTTTAATCACCAGCTTAATCGGATACTTAGGGCTACTGGTTGCGCCATTCCCAGGCTTGCAGCAACTGGCTCTGTTTTCGTCGATTGGACTGATCGCAGCTTACGCCAGTGTGGTGTGCTGGTACCCCGTTTTAGCGGTAAAACCAGGCCAAGAGCGCCCTCTTCCCCTGTCGAAACTTTGGCATACTTGGTTAAGCCTTTGGAGCAACCAAAAATTTAGAATTGGCTTACCGTTAACAGTGACTGTCGTTAGCTTGATGTCACTCAGTCAAATTCGTTACGACGACGATATTCGCCAGCTTCAGGCTATGCCCGAACAACTCAAACAACAAGAGCAAGCCATTACTGAGATATCAGGGTTAGGCAGTGGTCAAAATATGCTTTTGGTCACAGCTCAGAGCGACCAAAAGCTACTCAAAAAATTGACAGAAATCACCACAAGCTTAGATTCGCTGGTCAATAGCCAAGGTATCTCCGGGTATCGCAGCATCAATCAACACTTGTTAAGTAAACAAGAACAGCATGATAACTATCAGTTGGTTGAACAACTCTATAGTCAACAAAGCCATATATTACAAAGCTCTCTCGGTTGGTCTACGTTTCCAGAACTACCAAAATTCGAACCAATCACGGTATCTGGATTTTTGGAGTCTCCAGTCTCAGAGCCTGTTCGACCACTTTGGTTAAAACCTATCGACGGGCAAGCAGCGTCGGTCATTTTGATAAAAGACGTCACTGATGCTGAGCTGTTCTCACAGTGGTTGGAGTCAGATTTTGCTCAGAAGCAAGGTGTGAAACACCTCAATAAAGCGGATGAAATCTCCTCTCTTTTTGCTGAGTACCGCGTCAAGATTACCGAGCTGTTATTGATAGCATTGGCAGCTATTGGCATGCTGTTAGGCTGGCGCTATGGTGTGAAGCAAAGCCTGTTAATGCTGTTGCCTTCATTGATTGCAGGCGTAGCAGGTTTGGCGGTCACGGGCATTTTAGGCTCGACACTGAACCTATTTAACCTGCTTGGTTTGATTCTGATTTTAGGGATTGGCATAGACTACACCCTGTTCTTTGCTGAGCAAAAGAAATCGCTGAGCACCTTATTAGCGATCACCTTGTCAGGTCTCACAACACTACTTTCATTCGGCTTACTGTCGCTGAGCCAGACTCATGCTATTCATAGCTTCGGGGTGACGGTTCTGACAGGGATCTTTGTCGCTTGGCTGCTTTCTCCACTCGCGATCAACAGTAGTAAAAACGTAGAAGGACCAATTACTCGAGAGGCTTTTAGATGATCCAGACATTAAAGGTAACCTTCGCCATACTAGTGGGCATTCTAATGAGTGCCTGCTCGATGGTTTCTCAGCAGCCAAGTGGTGCGAGCGTGTCTATCGATCAAGACACCGATCTAGCACTACCACTGCCAGCTGAACTGGGATACTCATTAACAGCCAGTCAGTTGATTAGCGCTACGTGGGAAAATGATACACAGCAGCTTCCGGTTCAAGTCGAAGTCACACCAGGTAAAGTGGTTTTGGCGGGGTTCTCCTCTTGGGGTACTCGCATTCTATCGCTGCAATACCAGAATCAAGTAATTGATACACAGGTTTTGTCTGGGCTTGGCGCAACTTTGCCACAACCTGAACAGGTGCTATTTAATTTAATGCTTACCTTATGGCCGGCTGAAGCATGGGCTCAGCCTTTACAAAGCATAGGTTGGCACCTAGTCGATACCGACAAAACAAGAACCGTATTTGATGAAAACCAACAGGCAATCATTCAAATTGATTACCAAACAGATCCTGGTACACACAAAACGGCAGGCGACATTGTTTTCAAACATTTGACCCTGGGCTACAACATCACCATACAAACGTTGAACTCAACGATTGTCGACAATCCAAGTAAGAGTTGAACACTATGCCTATTTACATCCAAGACTGTGGTTTCCACTCAGCGCTAGGCTCAGAGATTGCCGATATTCATGGCTGTCTAAAAGACGAGCGTGAATCAAATATGGTCGAAGTGCACGATATGCTGAACGATGGTAAACACACTGTCGTTGGTCAGATCGCGGGTGAACTACCACCGATTCCTTCAGATCTTACGCAATACGCCACTCGCAACAATCAACTGGCGCTGTCGGCTCTTCACCAAATTGAAGATTCTATCGAGCAAGCCAAATCTCAGTTTGGCGCAGATAGAATTGCTGTTGTTATTGGCACCAGCACATCTGGGATCTCCGATGGTGAAGCAGTCTTCAAACAAAAATTGGCAAACGGCGAGTTTCCAGCAGATTACCATTACTCAAAACAAGAGCTTGGTGATACCTCAGAGTTCGTTAGCCAGTATTGCGTATTAACGGGGCCAAACTACGTCATATCTACGGCTTGCTCATCCAGTGGCCGCGTATTTCTGACCGCCCAGCGCTTATTAGATTCAGGTATGGCTGATGCCGTGTTAGTGGGTGGTGTGGATACATTGTGTAAGCTGACACTCAATGGTTTCCACGGTCTTGAAGCACTCTCAACAACACATTGTAAGCCATTTAGTGCAACCCGAGAAGGTATCAACATAGGAGAAGCAGCGGCATTTATGTTGCTCAGCAAAACAAAGTTAGCCGGTGTTAATGCAGCACAAGACACGTCAAACATTGCCTTATTGGGCTGTGGGGACAGCTCTGATGCACACCACATTTCAGCGCCTCACCCTGAAGGCAATGGTGCTGAACAAGCAATGAAAAAAGCGTTACATTCTGCACAGTTAAACGCAGAAGACATTGGTTATATCAATGCACATGGTACAGCAACGCCACTCAATGACTCGATGGAAAGTAAAGCCATTCATCGTATTTTTGCAAACAAGGTTCCCGTCAGTTCTACCAAACCGCTGACCGGGCATACTCTAGGCGCAGCAAGTGCGATTGAGGCTGCAATTGCGTGGCATATTTTGAAATATGACTTACCGCTTCCCTTACAAAAATGTCAGGATAAAGCTGAAGATATTGAGATTGATTTGGTAAACTGTTCACAGAAACTTAAAGCAAAGAACATCTTAAGCAACTCGTTTGCTTTTGGTGGCAACAACATTAGCCTGATTTTTGGTGTAGTAAATGACTGATATCCCTTCTGTAGACCAACTTCTCCCTCACGATGATCCGATGATATTAATCGATCGTGCTATCAGCGTAGAGGCGTTGTCGATCCACTGTCAGGTCGATATTGGTGACCATAATCTGTTCTTTGACGCCGAATCTCAAACGGTACCAGCATATGTTGGAATCGAGTTTATGGCGCAGTCTGTAGCGGCATGGTCTGGATATCACGCACTTAAAAACGGCACCACGCCCCCAATCGGATTCTTACTCGGCTCTCGTCGCTATAAATCACTGTGTGATGAGTTTACTCAAGGTCAGACCCTTGATATCTACGCCGAACAGATGATGGAAGACAGCGGTATGGCTGTGTTTACCGCAAGAGTCGAAGACCGAGGTGAGTTAGTGGCTCAATGCCAACTCAACGTCTACGTGCCGACCGAACAAAAATTACAAGAAATGAAAACTAGGAGCCCATCATGAGCCGTCAGGTTTTAGTCACTGGTGCCAGTAAAGGTATTGGTAAAGCGATCGCTATTCAACTCGCGAAAGACGGGTTTGAAATCGCCGTTCATTACATGGGTGACAAGCAAGGTGCTGAAGAGACGCTAAAGTCGATCACCGAACTGGGTGGCGCTGGACGTCTTATTCAATTTGATATCAGCAAACGAAGCGAGTGTCGCGAAAAGCTTGAGTCTGATATCGCTGAACATGGTGCTTACTATGGTGTAGTGAACAACGCGGGCATTACTCGTGACACTGCATTCCCCGCGATGACGGAAGAAGAGTGGGATGGTGTGATCCATACCAACCTAGATAGCTTCTACAACGTACTTCACCCTTGTGTAATGCCTATGGTTCAAAAGCGTAAAGGTGGCCGTATCGTCACTCTAGCGTCGGTATCCGGCATTATGGGTAACCGTGGTCAAACTAACTATGCTGCAGCAAAAGCGGGGGTGATTGGCGCAACTAAGTCTCTTGCTCTAGAACTCGCAAAACGCAAGATCACGGTAAACTGTGTCGCTCCTGGCTTAATTGACACAGGTATGGTTGACGAGCACGTGAAAGATCATGCACTTCCTCAAGTACCACTGCGCCGTATGGGTGAGCCGGAAGAAGTAGCCGGCCTAGTCAGCTACCTAATGTCTGATATTGCAGGCTACGTAACTCGCCAAGTGATTTCAGTAAATGGAGGCTTAGTATGACCCGCCGCGTTGTTGTAACTGGAATGTCTGGTGTTACTGCTTTTGGTAACGACTGGCAACAGATAGAGCCTAAGCTAAAGGCCTGTGAAAATGCGACTCAATATATGCCAAGCTTCGAGCAATATGATGGTCTCAACACAAAACTTGCCGCGCCTATTGATGACTTCCAACTGCCTAAACACTACAAGCGTAAGCAAGTGCGTGGCATGGGCCGTGTATCACGCCTAGCTACCGTTGCGACTGAGAATGCATTGGAGCAAGCCGGCTTAATTGGTCACGATGTATTGACCAATGGCGAAACTGGTATCGCTTACGGCTCTTCAACTGGCAGTACCGATGCGGTTGGTGCTTTCGGAGTAATGCTGAACGAGAAGTCGACACGAGCAATCACAGCAACCACTTACGTTCAAATGATGCCACACACAGCCGCGGTAAACGTAGGTCTGTTCTTTGGTCTGCGTGGCCGCGTGATTCCCACCAGCAGCGCCTGTACTTCAGGAAGCCAAGCCATTGGTTACGCCTATGAAGCGATCAAGCATGGTTACCAAACCGTAATGGTTGCCGGTGGTGGTGAAGAGTTATGCCCAACTGAGTCTGCCGTTTTCGATACCCTTTTCGCTACCAGTTTAAAAAACGACACACCCAAGAAATCCCCTAGCCCATACGACAGCGAGCGTGATGGCTTGGTTATCGGCGAAGGCGCTGGAACCCTGATCCTTGAAGAGTACGAACATGCTGTTGCTCGTGGCGCAAAGATCTACGCAGAAATCATAGGTTTTGCGAGCAACTGTGATGCGGCTCATGTGACTCAACCTCAGATGGAAACCATGCAAATCTGTATGGAGAAAGCATTGAGAGACGCACAACTTCCAGCTGAGAAGATTGGCTATGTTTCTGCGCACGGTACTGCGACTGAAAAAGGTGATATTGCAGAGAGTAACGCGACAGCGAATATCTTTGGTGAAGTACCAATCAGCTCTCTTAAGAGTTACTTTGGCCATACGCTTGGTGCGTGTGGTGCAATTGAAGCGTGGCTCAGCCTAGAGATGATGCATAGCGGTTGGTTCAGCCCAACCCTAAACCTTAAGAATGTCGATGAACAGTGCGGCAAGCTCGATTACATCACGGGCTCAGGTCGCGAATTGGATGTTGAATACTTGATGAGCAACAACTTTGCTTTTGGTGGAATCAACACCTCTATCATCTTCAAGAAAGTCTAAGCTTAGCTACATAAAACGCTAAGTAAATAAAAAGGTTCATCGCGGATTAGC
>NZ_JBFRMS010000044.1:0-96188 GCF_041470505.1 Vibrio sp. 10N.261.55.C5 | reverse complement strand
AACTTTATTGTCTTCCGACATCTATATCTTAGGTAAGCTGTCGATTACTCAACTGTTACCGCTTTCGCTAGGTTACGAGGTTGGTCAACGTCGGTACCTTTTATTAGTGCGACATGGTAAGACAGCAGCTGCATCGGTACTGTGTAGTAGATAGGCGCTGTTACTTCACTTACGTGAGGCATCTTGATGATCTTCATGTTCTCATCGCTTTCAAAGCCCGCATCTTCATCAGCGAATACGTAAAGTAGACCGCCACGAGCACGCACTTCTTCAACGTTCGATTTCAGCTTCTCTAGCAAGTCGTTGCTTGGTGCAATAACGACTACAGGCATATCTGCATCGATAAGAGCCAAAGGACCGTGCTTAAGCTCACCAGCTGCGTATGCTTCTGCGTGGATGTAAGAGATCTCTTTCAGTTTAAGAGACGCTTCCATCGCGATTGGGTAGAACTCACCACGACCCAAGAACAGTGTGTGATGCTTATCAGCAAAATCAGGTGCCAGTGCTTCAATTTCTTTATCGAACGCTAATGCTTTCTCGATATCAGCAGGCAGTTGGTGAAGTGCTTGAACGATTTCCGCTTCTTTTTCTTCATTGATACGACCTTGTAGACGACCAATTGACGTTACCATCATCAGCATCGCTGCTAGTTGAGTTGTGAAAGCTTTAGTAGAAGCAACACCGATCTCTGTTCCTGCGCGAGTCATGAAGGCAAAATCAGATTCACGAACCAGTGAAGAACCCGCAACGTTACAGATAGTCATTGCAGACATATAACCCTTCTCTTTTGCAAGACGAAGTGCAGCAAGCGTATCCGCCGTTTCACCAGATTGAGACAGAGTCACCAATAGGCTGTTCGGACGAACAACGAAATCACGGTAACGGAATTCAGAAGCAATCTCTACGTCACAGCTTACGCCAGCTAGAGATTCAAACCAGTAACGCGCTGCCATGCCTGAGTTGTAAGACGTACCACATGCGATGATCTGCACGTGTTCAACCTTGCTTAGGATCTCTTCAGCTTTAACGCCGATCGCGTTAGTGATAACCGAAGTGTCAGAGATACGGCCTTCCATTGTATTGATCAGCGCTGTTGGCTGCTCGAAGATCTCTTTCTGCATGAAGTGGCGGTATTGACCTTTGTCACCTGCGTCGTGTTCAGCGTTTGACTCAACGATTTCACGCTCAACACGCTCACCCGCTACATCAAATACCGTAACATCACGACGAGTTACCTCAGCAACATCACCTTCTTCTAGGTACATGAAACGACGAGTTACGCTCAGTAGCGCCAGTTGATCAGAAGCAAGGAAGTTCTCGCCGACACCAAAACCGATAACGATCGGGCTACCAGAACGAGCTACAACGATACGGCTAGGATCTTTACGATCAACCGCAACCGTGCCGTACGCACCGTCTAATTGTTTTGCTGTTTTCTGTAGCGCTTCAACCAAAGAAGCTGAAGTGCGAAGTTCCCACTCAACTAAGTGAGCAATAACTTCTGTATCCGTTTGTGAAGTAAATACGTAACCACGCTCTTGCAGCATAGCGCGCAGTGCTTCGTGGTTTTCGATAATGCCATTGTGTACAACGGCAATATCACCAGACATGTGTGGGTGTGCGTTCGCTTCAGACGGCTCACCGTGTGTCGCCCAACGTGTATGAGCGATACCTGTACCACCAATCACTTGTTGCTCTTCTACTGCGTCAGCTAGCTCTTGTACTTTACCTAGGCGGCGTACACGAGTTAGGTTAGATTCAGTATCGACTACAGCGACACCAGCTGAATCGTAGCCACGGTATTCTAGACGACGAAGGCCTTCTACTAAAATTTCAGCTACATCACGCTGTGCTACTGCACCAACAATTCCACACATAGTTTCACTCCATCAATTTTGTTTTATTCCTATTGGCAGCAAGCAAAGGCCAAATCTTCATTAAGATCAATTATAGGAAGGTAAATGCATAATACTTAAATTTGTTTTTACGCTGGATCGGTCAGGATCACTCGAACATCATGTGATTCGATACTTGCTTTGGATTCTTCGCCTAAGTCTGTATCGGTAATTAAGATGTCAATGTGTTCCCATGCCAGCTCTAAGTTCGGGATCTTTCGTCCCACCTTTTCCGACTCAACCATCACGATCACTTCTCGTGACACTTCAGCCATTACTTTGCTCAGGCCAACCAGTTCGTTAAACGTGGTTGTGCCTCTATCGAGGTCGATACCATCAGCCCCAATAAATAGTTGGTCAAAATCGTAAGCACGAAGTACCGACTCTGCAACTTTGCCTTGGAAAGAGTCCGAATGGGTATCCCAAGTGCCGCCAGTCATTAATAACGTCGGCTCGCTTTCAAGCTCATTAAGCGCATTAGCAACGTGCAATGAGTTGGTCATAACAACCAAGCCACGCTTAGCATTAAGCTGCTGAATTAGAGCACCGGTCGTACTGCCACTATCGATCACGATGCGGTTATGGTCGCGAATTAAATCTGCAGCGGCTTTTGCCAATGAAATCTTTCGAGTCGAAACTTGTTGACCCAGCTCTTCGTTGACAACCTCTTTCGGTAACGAAATCGCACCACCATAACGGCGTAAAAGCTGACCGTTTTTCTCTAAAGACGCCAAGTCCTTTCTAATAGTGACTTCTGAGGTTTCGAACTTAGCGGATAATTCATCAACACTAACCTCCCCTTTTTCATTCACTAGGTTAGAAATTGCATGTCTTCTGAGCTGGGTGTTTCGTTTCGACATTTAAAAAAGGCCATTAAGTTTCGATGTGAAACATATTATAGTTACAACGAAACTATTTAGTCCATTTATTTTGATCCAAAAAATTAATAAATAGCGATAAAACCTTGTCCTAAGACAATTGTTAAACAGTGATATTGAACTCATTAGGTGGTAGAATCCGCACCCGAAAAGAAAAAAAATTACAAAACTGACTGTTATTTTTTTGCAACTTACCCCCTATATAGTGGGGTAAGTCACAGAAAACCGATATTGAATCAAAATCTTTTAGTCATAAAATGACTAAAATTGATGAAAGACTTACAACTCTGAAGGACATATTGGAAGTCCCGCGCTTTTACACAACAGGCACAAAATGTTGATGTAGCGGACCAATCTTCAGAACTTAAATAAATTTCAAATTGTAACAATACTTACCGGAGAGTACCTTCCATGAAAAAGACCAAAATCGTATGTACGATTGGCCCTAAAACTGAATCTGTAGAGAAGCTAACTGAACTAGTAGATGCTGGCATGAACGTTATGCGTCTTAACTTCTCTCACGGTGATTTCGCAGAGCACGGCACTCGTATCGCGAACTTCCGTAAAGTAATGGAAAACAAAGGTGAGCAACTTGCTATCCTTCTAGATACTAAAGGTCCAGAAATCCGTACTATCAAACTTGAAGATGGTAACGACGTAGATCTAGTAGCTGGTCAAGAGTTCACTTTCACAACTGACGCAACAGTTGTTGGTAACAAAGACGTAGTAGCAGTAACTTACCTAGGTTTCGCTAAAGACCTAACAGCAGGTAACACTATCCTTGTTGATGACGGCCTAATCGAAATGGAAGTTATCGCAACAACAGAAACTGAAGTTAAGTGTAAAGTTCTTAACAACGGTGCTCTAGGCGAAAACAAAGGTGTTAACCTTCCTGGCGTTTCTGTTCAACTTCCTGCTCTTTCTGAGAAAGACAAAGCTGACCTTAAGTTTGGTTGTGAGCAAGGCGTAGATTTCGTTGCTGCTTCTTTCATCCGTAAAGAAGAAGACGTTAAAGAAATCCGTGAGCTTCTAAACGCTAACGGCGGCGAGAACATCCACATCATTTCTAAGATTGAAAACCAAGAAGGTGTAGATAACTTCGATTCAATCCTTGAAGCTTCTGACGGCATCATGGTTGCTCGTGGTGACCTAGGTGTTGAAATCCCAGCTGAAGAAGTAATCTTCGCTCAGAAGATGATGATCGAGAAGTGTAACCGTGCACGTAAGATGGTTATCACTGCAACTCAAATGCTTGACTCTATGATCAGCAACCCACGTCCAACTCGTGCTGAAGCGGGTGACGTTGCGAACGCAATCATGGATGGTACTGATGCAGTAATGCTTTCTGGTGAAACTGCTAAAGGTAAGTACCCAGTTGAAGCTGTTACTATCATGGCTCAAATCGCGAACCGTACTGATTCAGCTCTTAAAGCTGAGCTAGGTTCTCGTCTAGACAGCCCACGTCTACGCATCACTGAAGCAGTATGTAAAGGCGCTGTAGACACAGCAGAGAAGCTAGCTGCTCCTCTAATCGTTGTTGCAACTGAAGGCGGTAAGTCTGCACGTTCAGTACGTAAGTACTTCCCAACAGCAAACATCCTTGCTCTAACAACTAACGAAAAGACAGCTGCACAGCTAGTTCTTACTAAAGGTGTTAAACCAGTTCTTGTTGACTCTATCGAGAACACAGACACGTTCTACATCAACGGTAAAGAAATCGCTCTACAATCTGGCCTAGGTAACAAAGGCGATATCGTAGTAATGGTTTCTGGCGCTCTAGTGGCTTCTGGTACTACAAACACGGCATCTGTTCACGTTCTATAAGAATGAACCGATTCGCATAAAAATATAAAAGAGGGCTTCGGCCCTCTTTTTTTATGAAACAAATCTTGCCTAACTTTTCAGTACGCTATATTATCAAACAAGATAGAACTACGTACTGTTAATATCCAATGGCTCTTTCCAAGAGATGGATTAGCAGACTAGAAATCAAATATACATGAGGTTTGTAATGTCTAGTCCTACTCTCACTGACAAAGTATCAAAGATGATTCGCCAAGATATTCTCAACGGTGAATTAACCCCAGGTCAAAAGCTCGTTGTTGCTGATCTAAAAAATAGATACAACGTTGGTGCATCTCCAATTCGTGAAGCCCTAGTGCAATTGTCTTGGAGTAAATACGTAAAGCTAGAGCCACAAAAAGGCTGCTGGGTATCTCCTGTATCAAAGAAAGAACTGAATGACCTATACGAAAGCCTTCGTGTTGTATCATCGGTTCTGCTTAAAAAAGCGATTGCAGCAGGTGATGAGAGCTGGGAACTGGATGTACTAACGTCTTACCATAAACTATCGCGAGTACAGTACGTATCTGAAGAGTTTGACTGTGTAGAATGGGAAGAGCGCCACCAGCAATTCCATGTCGCACTGCTTGAAGGTGCAGATTCAGAGAACATGTTTAAGTTCTTTGATGACCTAATTAACCAAGTGAAACGTTACCGCTTCCTCGCTATGTCTGCAGAAAGCGCATCTGATGATCTGTTCAATATTGATGAGCACGAAATGATCATGAAACTAGTACTCTCTAAGAATGTAGAACAAGCAACAGAACTGCTTGATCAACACTTACTAGGTTCAATGAAACGAATTGAAGAAGTTATCGAAGCGGCATGATGCCAAGATAGATTCTAACCAAATAAAAACGGAGCCCAGCGGCTCCGTTTTTTTGTTTCCAGTACCACGACTGAACTACCACCCAAAAAACTCTTTGTGATGAGTATTGAGCAGCACAACCATAGGTAAAAAATACAATGCACTAAGTTGAAAGCCAAGAATGGCTAATGTGCCTATGGTTAACCTAACTAAAAAATCGACAAACATACCACGCCTCTTTTAACCAGACTGTATGATCCCCAAACTCTTGCTCCAGCTAACCTAATTCTACTGCTGCCTTTCAAGTTATTGATAAGGCTAGCTAACCAGCTGAATTAAGTTAACGGTGTCATCCTTTTACATCTGGTAAACACTCTATTTATTACATCGTTTAACACGATGTAATCTGAAGCAAAGTAGTTTACTTACTGTTCATTTTAGCTCAAATTTCCACCAACATTAGACTTTAGTCTAACTGTATAGATTTTGTGACACAGGTCGCTCAAAAGTGAGATTCCTAATAAAAAGAGGGAAAGGAGTCGGGGCGCGACTTGAAGAGGTGAAGCAAATAGAAGACAGGACTAGATAGAAGCGAACCTAAGCGACATCATCGTAGCTAGGACACATAGAGACCGTATTACGACCAGACGATTTAGATTCGTAAAGCGCAACATCGGCACACTTGTATGAGCGAGTACTGTTACTTGTTAAATCAGTAAAGCCAACACTCACCGTTACCTTAGTTCCGGCTGCCAGTTCAATCTCTATTCGCAAGCGATCCAATACGCGCTTTGCTTCTGGCAGTGAGGTGTGTGGCATCAAGAGTGCAAACTCTTCCCCTCCGACACGTGCAACAAAATCCGTCCCACGAAGACTGTCTTGCAGAAGCTTAGCAACACCAGCAATCACACGGTCACCTTCGTCGTGGCCAAGTTCATCATTGATTCGCTTGAAGTTATCGATGTCGACTAAGGCTAAGCAAGTGGTCGCTTCGTTCGGGTAACGCTCAACCAAGCGAGAATAGTAGGCCAACTGCTCTTCGAACTTTCGTCTGTTCCAGAGGTTACTCAAAGAGTCACGTTCACTTAAGATCCTCAAACGCACCTCAAGCTCCTTCCTTACGGAAATATCAACCAACGAAGTGATGTAGTAACTGACTTTGCCTGAATTGTTTTTGACCGCATGCACTCGCATGATCGCAGTAAAAGGAATACGCAGCTTGTTCTTACACTGAACCTCCCCTTCCCATACTTCTTCTTGCTCTAAATGACTCCAAATAGCCGAGCTTGAGAGCACTTGGTCGGCATTCTCAAGCAGCAACTGCAATGCATTTTGACCGATCACCTGTTTTTTGCAGTACCCAGTCATGTTCTCAAATTCGTTGTTGATCATCATTGTGCGGTGCTGCTTGTCAGAGATCATCACTGCCGACATACCATTCAATGCGGCGCGTGCCAATTTACTCTCTAGGCTTCGGCGTCGGCAGTGCGTCACCAGGTAAGCAAACGGGAAAGCGAATATCAGCACCGTAATCAGAACAATGATCTCTTCATGGGCCAAATCATCTAGATCACGCTCAGCCCGATCCATCAGTTGCTTTTGATTAAGTTGAATCAGTAAATGGACCTTTTGACTGTTCGCGAGCATAACCGTGTTAAAGGCAAACAAATTACCATCTTCAAAAACGTATCCCACCTGATCATTGGAGATCGCATCCCACGTCTTCGGCGCGATATTTTTCAGGTTATAGCCTTTTCTTTCAGGAATAGAGTCTCCGAACAACTTACCGCTGTTGTTACTCGCGATGTAATAACCCGCTTCATTAAGAACTTCTGCTCTAAGATCGTTATCTGGTGAAAAGCTCAGACGCGACGATAAGCCCCATACATCAAGATTGATGACGAGGTAGCCTACTCTTTCGTCAGGGGTTTCTACTGGGGTAAAGACACGGATTACCGGCGAATAAGGGAAGGTGACTTCACCATGCTCAGTTTCAAGCTCAATACCCCAACCGCCAATCTGTTCGGCTTCTAGTTTTTGAGCGTATTGGAAGTAGTTAGAATCCGACCTATCTTGCAGCTGTTGAGGAAACGTCACTCTACCGGTATCAGAGGAATAGTTAACACGCACCAATTCTTTGCCAGTGACATCTAACAGATGGATTTGTGTATACCACTTCTGGTTCACGAGAACAGATTGCCAGACCTCTTCAAGTAGATGTTTGGTTTGGTCTGAGGGAGAGGAAGCAAAGTTAACCAAGCTCTGGCTATGACTGAGTAGCTCCATGACCGAGACTAACTGAGTCTTGAGAAGATCATAATCTCGCTTGGCATACACTAACTGATGAACGGCTTGCTTAGCTGAGTAGTCAAAGCTCTGCTGTTTTACTTCTTTGTAGCGCTGCAAATAATACAGACATACTGCAGAAGACAATATGATAGAGATAATCAGCAATGTAATTATTGATTTTTTATTTCGCATTGCTAACTCAGATGAATGGAAGTGCAGCGCGGGATTATAGCACTCTAAAAAATTAACA
This sequence comes from Vibrio sp. 10N.261.55.C5, assembly GCF_041470505.1. Taxonomy (NCBI): domain Bacteria; kingdom Pseudomonadati; phylum Pseudomonadota; class Gammaproteobacteria; order Vibrionales; family Vibrionaceae; genus Vibrio; species Vibrio sp. 10N.261.55.C5. The sequence continues at coordinate 88,226 of NZ_JBFRMS010000044.1, read as the reverse complement.
AAATAAAAGCCGCTTAAAAAAGCGGCTTTAAAGTTATTTTTTAAAGACTTATCGTCTAGGCTTTCAACGCACGTTCGCCTCGTGCGATGCCAACAACACCACTTCGAGCTACTTCAAGCACTTCCGTCACTTCAGACAGCGCCTGAATGAAGGCATCCAGTTTCTCGCTAGTACCCGCCATTTGAACCGTATATTGAGAAGCCGTAACATCAACGATCTGACCACGGAAGATATCCGCTGTGCGCTTCACTTCCGCACGAGCAAAGCCGCTCGCACGTACTTTTACCATCAACAGCTCACGTTCAATGTGTTCAAGTTCAGACACTTCTTGTACTTTAAGTACGTCGATTAGCTTATGCAGTTGTTTCTGAATCTGCTCAAGCTGCATTTCGCTCGAGTTAGTAGTGACGTTCAAACGAGACAGCGTAGGATCATCGGTTGGAGATACGTTCAAAGACTCGATGTTGTAGCCACGCTGAGAAAACAAGCCAACCACACGAGAAAGCGCACCAGGTTGGTTTTCCATTAGTAGTGAAATAATGTGTCTCATATTATGTTCTCTCCGTTTTGCTTAGCCACATGTTATCCATACCCTCGCCTTTGATCTGCATTGGGTATACGTGCTCGGTGTCATCCACACTAATATCGACAAATACCAAACGGTCTTTCATCGCCAGTGCTTTTTCCAAACCTGATTCCAATTCATCCGGAGATGAAATGCGCATACCAACGTGGCCATAAGCCTCAGCGATAGCAGCAAAATCAGGAACAGAGTCCATATATGAGTTAGAGTAACGGCCTTGATAAACAATGTCTTGCCACTGTTTTACCATGCCTAGGAAACGGTTGTTAAGGTTAATAATCTTAACCGGGATATTGTATTGCAGCGCAGTCGACAGCTCTTGGATATTCATTTGAATGCTGCCGTCACCGGTTACCACAACCACCTCTTCATCTGGCTTAGCAAACTTAACGCCCATACCAGCAGGCAGGCCAAAGCCCATCGTGCCTAGACCACCAGAGTTAATCCAACGACGTGGCTTGTTAAACGGGTAGTATAAAGCAGCAAACATTTGGTGTTGACCTACGTCAGAAGCAACATAGGCATCGCCATTGGTTACTTTATGCAGTGTTTCAATTACTTGCTGTGGTTTGATGCGCTCAGACGATTTCTCGTAAGCTAGGCAGTCACGCTCTTGCCACTGCTTGATTTCACTCCACCAGCTTTCAATCGCTTCTGCATCGTTAGTGCCGCCTTGCTCAACGAGCAAGTTCACCATGCTCTCTAGAACCTTTTCAGCAGAACCTACAATCGGTAGATCCACTTTTACGTTCTTAGAGATCGAAGATGGGTCGATATCAATGTGCATGATCTTCGCATCAGGGCAGTACTTATCTAGGTTATTAGTCGTTCGATCATCGAAACGTACGCCAATACCAAAGATCAAATCCGCATTGTGCATCGCCATATTGGCTTCATATAAACCATGCATGCCTAACATACCCAAAGAGTTCTTATGGGTGCCAGGGAAAGCGCCAAGCCCCATTAGGGTGCTTACCACAGGTAAATTCAGTGCCTCTGCTAATTTTAACAGCGGCTTATCTGCCTCAGAAATAACCGCACCACCACCGACATAAAGTACCGGCTTCTTCGCTTCAAGAAGGGCTTTTAGCGCCTTTTTGATCTGACCTTTATGACCCGTAACCGTTGGGTTATACGAACGCATCTTCAGCGTTTCTGGGTATTCATAAGGAAGCTTGATTTGTGGGTTTAAAATGTCTTTAGGCAGATCAATAACCACAGGACCAGGACGTCCTGTCGTTGAAATATAGAATGCTTTTTTAACGACTTCAGGGATATCTTCCGCTTTCTTCACGAGGAAGCTGTGCTTAACGATCGGACGGGATACGCCCACGATGTCACACTCTTGAAAGGCGTCGTTACCAATAAGGTTATTTGGTACGTTACCAGAAATAACAATCATTGGGATTGAGTCCATGTAGGCTGTTGCGATACCAGTAACGGTATTGGTTGCGCCTGGACCAGAACATACCAGTACTACACCAGGTTTACCGGTAGAACGAGTATAGCCATCGGCCATATGGGTCGCGGCTTGTTCGTGTCTTACTAATACGTGTTTAATTTCAGCAGTTTTAGCATGCAGTGCATCATAGATATCAAGTACAGAACCACCTGGGTAACCAAAGATTTGTTCTACACCCTCTTCAATTAGAGACTGCACCACCATCTCAGCGCCGGATAACATTTCAGCGCCGGATGACATGGCTGTTTCAGGTTTTGTTGTCATATTGCTCTCCTCACCAGTTTCCAATCATATTTGGTGAACATGTTGGGCTGGTTTTTCATAGTCTAGGGCTTATTCGTAGCCTAATTCGAAATACTTCCACTTTTTCGGCTATGGCTGTCTGTCGTGATAACAACAAACAGTAATACGAAACAACTTTAACGCTTTATTATCATCTGGTCTAACACCTGTTATTCGGCAACTGTGCCAAAAAACCAACTATTAGCTCAAAGCATTAAATAAAACCCAACTCAGCCCCCCACGCCAGGTTTAAACACTAGTTAGCGAACAAAAAAAAGCACTTAATATTTTAATAGATCGCTATTTATCGATAAACCGCGAGCTTGCTGGTGTGCGCTTTCGCACATTGTGCTGTGTCATTAGATACAAAAAATCCCCCTAAAAATGCAATCACATTCGTAGGGGGATTTTTAAACAACTGAAAATTTATCTAAGCAGAAAACTACTTATCTTTAGGCTTTTCGTTGTACATTTCTTCGATTTCGTCTTGATACTTATCGTTGATAACTTTACGACGCAATTTTTGAGTTGGTGTCAGTTCACCATCATCCATAGAAAATGCTTTTGGTAGCAGTTTGAATTTCTTCACTTGCTCAAACTTAGCCAGTTCTTGCTGTAGGTCATTCACACGCTTTTCTAGCATCTCGACGATTTGGTGGTGCTTAACAAGTTCAACGCGATCGTGATACTTGATATTAAGCTCTTTGGCGTACTCTTCTAGCGAGTCATAACAAGGAACAATCAGCGCAGAAACGAATTTGCGTGTGTCAGCGATAACAGCAATCTGTTCGATAAAGTGATCTTTACCAATCGCACCTTCAACCACTTGCGGGGCAATATACTTACCACCAGAAGTTTTCATCAGCTCTTTGATACGATCAGTAATGAACAGGTTACCATTTTCATCAAAATGACCCGCATCACCGGTTTTCAAGAAACCGTGCTCATCGAATGTCTTAGCTGTCTCTTCTGGCATCTTGTAGTAGCCACGCATCACCATTGGACCGCGAACAAGAATCTCGTCCTTAGCACCAATTTTTACTTCTGCGCCCGGCATCGACATACCAATCGAATCAGGGTTAAAACAGCGATCATCCCAACAAGATACTGTTGCCGTGGTTTCTGTCATGCCGTAGCCAAGTTTTACGTTAATGCCGATAGCATGGAAGAAACGACCAATCGTCTCATCAAGCTTCGCGCCACCACATGGCATGAAGTTGATGTTACCGCCGAGTAGAGCGCGCAGTTTAGATAGCACAAGCTTATCAGCTAGCGCATGGCTCTTCTTCAGCATCAACGATGGAGTACGACCTTCTTGGTGACAAACAGAGAGTTTCGCTCCCATGTTCACCGCCCAAGTAAATAGAACCTTGCGGATAAACGGCGCTTTCGAAACCTTCTCGTGAATCGCAGAGAAAATCTTCTCGTAGAAACGTGGAACCGCACACATTACGGTTGGCTTCACGTCGCTCAGCGCGTCACGCACCTGCATGGTATCTTGCAAGTAACAGTTGGTTGCGCCTTTATAGAGAACGTAGAACGTCCACGCACGCTCAAATACGTGAGATAGAGGTAAGAAACACAATGAGACATCGTCTTTGCTTAAACTTAGACGCTCGTCATGGCCTTCTAATTGATAGCCAATATTGGTGTAATCAAGCATTACGCCTTTCGGCTGGCCAGTAGTACCAGAGGTATAGATAAGAGTCAGTAAGTCGTCCATGCTTGCATCTGCAAGACGAGCATCAAGTTCAGCTTGCTGAGCTTCAACACCGCGCGCCATGAAATCAGCCCAAGATACCGCAAAGCTATGGCCTTGAAGATCGATATCATCAGACATCGCGACAACCACTTCTAGCTGTTCACACTCTTCGAATAGGCTCACCGCCGCGTCAAATTGAACTTGCTCACCAACGAATAAGATCTTCACATCCGCATTTTGGATGATGTAAGACGACTGTGCTGCTGTGTTGGTTGGATAAATCGGCACAGTCACAAGACGAGCTTGTAAAGATGCAAAATCTGCCACGGTCCATTGAGGCATATTATTTGAATAGATACCGATCTTATCTTGAACTCTCAGTCCCTGAGCCAATAGTGCTAATGAAAGCGTATCGATTTGTTGTCCAAACTGTTCCCAGCTAATGCCTTGCCATACATTGTCTACTTTGTGCTTCAAAGCTGTACGGTTGCCGCCTTGGGCAATTTGGTCACGAAGTCTTTTTACGATATGAAAATCTAAATTGGCCATCTCTTTACCTTTAGGCTTACACCTGTAAGCTTTTTTGAGCGCACAAGTGTACCTCTGATCATGGAAAAGGCAACTGATGAAGCTCAAAGTTATAAGTAATAGTACGTCTCACGCTAAGTTTTCTACCTACTAAAATAGCGCGCATAAAAAAGCCCTAAGCCAGTCTCCTAGCTTAGGGCTTATAAATCATAGGGATTAGTGTCTAGTTAAGTGCCACTACTTCGCCACAGATCATCATTAACTGATCTCGTAACCAAATGTGTCCTTTATCCTTTTCACTTGATTCGTGCCAGCTTAGGAAGCCAGAAATCGCCGCATTATCGAATGGGAAATCTAGAATCTGAAGCTGCTCTTTGTTTGCTGCATGTTCTACCATCCAACGAGGAGCAATTGTTACTAGTTCAGATTGGCCTACAACGTAAAGAACGTTGCTCAAGCTCGTACCTTCGTAGAAAGGCGTGCAATCTAGGTCACGGTAAGCTTGCTCAGAGAAGCTACGTTGACCATGGATGCGAGACAGTTTTGCGTGCTTTTCGTTAAGCAGCTCTGCCGCAGAAACTTCACCGTTGATACGTGGGTGAGAAGCAGAAGCAACCACAACTAATTCGTCTTGGAAGATTTCAGTGCTTGAGAAGCCTTGCTCATCAAAACGAGCGTAATCAATAACGAAGTCGATTTCTTGGTAGCGCATACGCTCAGAAAGTTGACGATCGAATTCAGCATCCATGTGCAGTTTCACGCTAGGTGCTTGCTCGTTGATTGTCGACATAATCTTAGGAGCAAAACGCATATCACAAGGGCTGCAAATCGCTAGTTTGAACAGGCGAGAAGACGACTCTGGAGAGAACACAGAACTTGGTAGTTCGTTGCGTACTAACTGTAGCGCTTGGCGGATTGGACCAAACAACTGACGAGCACGTTGAGTCGGTTGAATACCACGACCTTGACGCATGAATAGTTCGTCGTTAAACATCACTTTTAGACGAGCAACAGCGTTACTTACAGCAGGCTGAGACATACCCAGATTGTGAGCTGCACGTGTAATGTTTTGCTCTTGCATAACTGCATCAAATACAGTCAAAAGATTTAAGTCGACTCCACGAAGTGTGCTTTCCATTCTGTAGCTTGCAATAGCACTCATTGCGTCTTTCTTATCTAACATTCAAGTTGCCTCTTGTCGGTTCGACAGCGTTAAATTGGTAATGGTATGAGAATAGATAACCACTAATTCTTATATTTATCAGACCGATGTTTTTCGGATTGACATTACTATTAACCAATGCATCTCGAGCTACCAACAAGATTGATAAAGAATAATTTTATTTTACCTTAATGATTAAACAACATCTAAAAATCAATTATTTATAGAGTTATAAAAAAACATAAAATGCGTCACTTATGAGTTTAATTTCGACTTATTTAGCTGTTCTATCGTTTGGTTACATTTGTTACAATTTATTGAGCTCGTGAATTGTTCAACCGGCCAATTCAGAAATAGCACTTATGAGTTAGGTGAGCGATGCATAACTTGGAAAGTCGACCTTGTCCCAAAGTTGCTTTCTTAAATCATCTTGATTAGACCAATTCCCTGCTAATACCCACTCAACGAGTGCACTTGCCACGTCTGGATAGGTGACCACTTCGGCCTGTTTTTCACTGAGCCAAGCGCGCAAGATAGCCGCATCTAAAAACGTCATGGTTTGAGCTAACCCAAGGGCCTCTAGCGTCGCCACATTGCTCTGTTGTTCGAACTGTCCTTCGAGTGGTTTGAGAAGCAATTTCTTCCCCAAAGTTAGGGCTTCAGATGGCAATTCAAAGCCGCCATTTGCGACCACACCAGAGCACTGATTGAGGTCGAATTGAAAGCCCGCATGACTCAGTGGTTTGAACTCAATATTTTCAACTCGGCTATGCTCAATCACATCCGGGTGGTAACAGACAAAGTTTTGCGAAATGAACTTCATCAGCAGCTCTGAGATCGACTCAAGATCCTCAAATGGCAAATAGACCAACGTAAAGTCTTGTGCTGTTTTGGTTTGTTGCTCACCAACCAGCGTGTGAACGATAGGCGGCAAAATCGGCTGTTCAAAGTGATACCAGTGTAAGCCAATAGAGTGCTCGGTTGGGGCGAAATGTTGAATCACTGAATGTTCAATCCAGTTGCCCCCTTCTTTGGGTACATCATAACGAAACGCATTCTGGTGGCTTATCCCAATGCATGGCACACCTTGTCTCTTAGCCGCCCATGCAGTGACAGGCTCAAAATCATTAATCACTAAGTCATAAGGCGTAAGATCGATCTGGTTAATCTCACGGAGAAATCGCCAGATGTTGTTCTTCATGAATGTTTTGCCGTATTTAACCTGCCCCTGCTCGCTGTAAAAAGTTAAGCCGCTGCGGGTCTGATAGTTGCCAAACGCTTCCATCGAAAAGTATTTGCTCTCATCTCGCCCAGAGAACAGAAAATCGACATCAATATTTTTCTGACGAAAAGCGACGGCCATTGCTCTCGCTCGAGCGATGTGCCCATTTCCTGTGCCTTGTACGCCATATAAAATTTTCATGCATGTTCCTTTAAGTTTGCCACTTAAACTCGGCAGTGGTTGCCAACAAAATAATTACAGGATGAAGCTGATAGCAAGGCTAGTACAAGCGATGCCCAAAGCTGCGCCAATCAGTACGTCCGTTAAAAAGTGCACACCGAGCAGGATTCGAGAGCCTGCAATCGCAGTTGCCCACACCAAGCTAAAGAGGTACAAGCTCGGATAGAAATGCCCGATTAGGGTCGCCATAACAAAAGCAGCAGCGGAATGCCCTGAAGGCAGACTGTATTTATCGGATGGCACAATATGAGAGTGAAGTAGTGAAGAGAATTCAGCTGGTCGACGGCGCTTGAGGGTATTTTTAGCAAACCAGTAAATAGGCAGTTCGATTACGAAGGCGGTTAAGCCCACCAAAAGAAAGTCTCGACCGGTGTTGCTATCGACCAGCAGTGCAATCAAGGCAATCAAAACATAAAGGTGTCCATCTCCAGTATGAGACACCGCCTTACTGAGTGTCGCCTGTTGTCCGCTATAACGGCTCTTTAAACAGAAAACAGAAAATGCCACATCCCAGCGGACAATAGGTTCGATAGTACGCATACAATCTCCTTAACAATCCTTATTCAGTTAAGGCTCAAGTTATGCTCCTGAAATGACAGTTAAGTGACGTTTTGAATGAACTAAAATGAATTTTGAGGCGAATTGACCGCTTTCGCTAAGCAAACTGATGAGGCCTAGAAACTGTCGATAAAAATAAAGCGACCCAAGGCCGCTTTATTCTTCTATGTTTTTACTTCTTTATATAAGCAAGCAAACGCTACTTCTATCGTGTTAATGGTTATAGCGTTCGCTAATGATAATAGTGCTCGCTAATGATAATAGCGCTAAAGGCTATAGCACTAAAAGTTATAGCGCTAATGGCTCGTGCTTTTTCACCAAACCGAAATCCGCCAATATCGCGTAGGCCGCTGGGATCATAAACAGCACCAATAAGGTTGAAGCAAATATGCCAAACACAATCGAAATAACCAATGGCTGGATAACCTGAGCCTGCAAGCTGGTTTCCGTCAACAGCGGTAGCAAACCAGCTGCGGTCGTCATTGAGGTCAAAAATACCGCTCGGAAACGCTCGCGACTGGCTTTCACCACCGAGTCATGCACGCTATCTCCCTCATCGACATGGTGACGAATGTACTGCACCAACAAGATGGAATCATTAACCACAATCCCGGCAAGCGACACGAAGCCCATCATGCTTGGCATACTCAAAGAGTGCCCAAGTATCCAGTGCCCAACCACCACCCCAATAAAGGCGAGTGGAATGGCTAGCATTACGACCACAGGCTCTAAGTAGCTTCGGAATTGATAGCTAAGAATCGCAAACACGCCGAATAAGCCGAGCAAGAAGCCTTTGCCCATCGAGGCTCCAGTCTTAGCCGCATCTTTGGCTTCCCCTTCGAAATCAAAGCGTAGACCCGGGTACTTCTGAATAAGTTTGGCGGCTTCATCTTTTTGGAACTGAGCCAAGATCGCGGATGAACTCGCTTTCTTGTTATCAATATCACCAAAGATACTGATGGTTCTCAGCCCATCAATACGCTGAATTCGCACGTAATTACGTTGGAAATCTAACGTCGCCAACGTTGCTAGCGGGATCTGACTGCCATCTGCGGTGATGATCGGGAAGTTGGCCAGCTGCTGTATGTCGCCCGCTTGCTCTTTATCAAGACGCACTTCAATCGAGATATTCTCAACACCGATTTGAATCTCATCCGCTGTCTGACCAAAGAAAGCCGCACGCAATTGGGAAGCAATCATCTGCCCATTCACATTGTAGGTTTCGGCTCCAGGGCGCAGCTTAACCAAAATCTCTTCTTTACCCATGCGCATATCATCAAGCACGCCGTGCACCCCATCGAACTGATTAAGGTACTCCTGAATATCCAAAGAAGCGGATTTCAATGCGCTCAGGTCATCGTGTTTGGCGCGGATTTCAATAGCACGACCGCCCGGCCCCATAGTCGGTTGCTTGAACACCAATGAAATAGGATCCGCTAAATCGCCAATATCCTCTCGCCACGCATCAATGAAATCATCGATAACCGTATTACGACTCTCTGCTCCGCGTAAATCTAAGCGCACGGTAGCTAAGTGCGGGCCGGATTCATTGGCATCGGCGTTAGCATTGAATTGGCTAGTTATGTGCTCGACCAGTGTATTGCCTTCTTCGACCTCTTCGCTCCACTGCGCATTTAAACGCTCGGCTGATGCAACAATTTTGTCGACCACTATCTCGGTTTGAGACAGTGACGCCCCCGGCGGAAGAATGATACGCGCCTCGGCAATATCGCCATCCAACTCAGGGAACGGTTGGAATTTGACAACACCACCAGCAATCAAGGCGACCGAAAGTAACAACAGCGTAATCACTCCGCCCATAAAGGCATAACGGAAGGTCACGACTTTCTCAACCATGTTCATCAAAGTGGTATTACGAAAGTTCTCGAATTTCTCAAGTAACACAACCTTAAAACGCAGCGCTGGCTTGTCATTCTTTTCTTTATGTAATGAATGAGATAGGTGATTAGGTAGAATCAAGAAGGCTTCAATCAAGCTCAACGACAGCACCAAAATCAAGACTTGAGGAACGGCCTTAAGCACCGCGCCCATCTCACCATCAAGAAACAGTAAACTACCGAAAATACACACCGTGGTTAGGAAAGAAGACAACACTCCGGGAAGCACCTTCTTAACACCGTTGTACACCGCATCGTCAACGTTTTGCCCCCGATCTAAATGGGAGGCTATCGATTCGGCGATCACGATGGCGTCATCCATCATAATACCGATTGCCATCAACAACCCGACCAGCGACATAATGTTAATCGACAAACCAAGGTTGGCCATTAAGAACAAGCCACCAAGGAAGGCAACTGGCAACCCTGCCGCCACCCAAAATGAATAACGTAAGCTGAAGAACAGCCACATGGTGGCGAACACCAGCACAATACCTTGCCAGCCATTGCGAACCATCATAGTAAGGCGATCCCAAAGTACCGACGAGAGATCGTTGGTCATTTGTAGTGTCACGCCATCAGGAGCAATAGCGCTTTGATCTTCAACGAATCGCGTCACGTTCTCTTTGATTCGTAACGCATCATCTTCTTTATTCTTACTGATTTTCAACAGAGCCGATGGCTTGCCATCAAACAACACCTTCTGTTCATCAAGCTCAAAGCGGTCGGTTATTTTTGCAATGTCCCTCAAACGGATCACAGAGCCATTGGGCGCAGATCCAACCACGATACTTTCCAGCTCAACAGGTGTAATTCGTCTTTCATCAAAACGAATCAGAAAATTCTTGTCTGGTGTTTCAACGTTACCGCTTGGCAGTTTTACATTCTGACGGCCAATCTGGTCTGCGATATCACCGACACTCAAACCCAGCTGGCGAATCGCTTGAGTATCCAGTTCAACGCGGTATTGATGATCAGAGAAGCCGCTAACATCGACCAGTGAAACATCATAATCAAGCTTCATGATACGCTTGAGGTCTTCAGCGTAGGCCTTAAGCTCCGGCCACGATGTTTCTGCTGTGATGGCGATATCAACAACCGGTTCATTCCAATCCAGCTCTTGAACAACAGGTGATTCAATCTCAGTCGGGAAGTCATTGATAGAGTTGATTTGAGTTTGCACATCCACCAGCATTCGGCCGATGTCCGCTTTTTCATTTAACTTTAGAATTAAACGAGCGCTGCCTTCGATGGCTTCACACTGAGTTTCTTCAATGTTGGCTAAGCCGTCTACTGCATCTTCCATTCGCACACACAAGCTCTCTTCCACTTCTTGTGGAGAGGCGCCGGGATAAACAATCGCAGCCATAATGTAAGGCGGATCGTAAGCGGGGAAGGTTTCACGTTTGATGGTTGATAGTGAGCTTATACCCAAGATCAACAACCCAAGCATCAACAAGTTTGCTGCTGTTGGGTGCCGAGAGAAAAACTTGATCATGACGCACTCTCCTGAGTATCTGATTCAAGCTCAGCCTCTTCAGAGTTGGACTCTCTCAGTAACATGCCTTCTATTGCTGGCAGGACATCATTGAGAACCAGTTTATCTCCAGTTTGTAGCTCTCCACTCACAATCACTTGGTTATCTCTGCGATAAAGCACTTCAACATTCACTACTTGCAAGCGCTGATTGTCATCCATCAGGTAAACCTTGTCACCGTGCAATGCTCGCTCTGGAACCACCCAACTTAGATTGGCGACACCTTCAATCTCAGCTTTTACAAACATGCCGTTGACCAAAGGGGTCGCATTGCTTGGCTGCAGTTGTGAATAGTCTTGAGCGATCTCAAGAATAATTCCGGCTGTCGCTTGGTTTTCATCAACCGTCTCACTGATTCTTGCCACCTTCGCAGGCCAACTCAGTTTCAGGTTGCCGCTGTTAAGTTGAATCGTCGCTTTGATTGGCACTTCATAAGGATTAGGGATCCCTGCTGCATCGCGAGGGAATTGATTAAAGCTCGAGGCTAAAGTTTGCATATCGTGAATAGAAAGTTGCGCCTCCACTTCCATGACATTAATTCCGTGAGCAACAAACATCTCTTGCTGAAGGTTAACCACTTGGTTTTGTTCGATATCAACTTGAGCAATTCTCATCGCTCTTGGCAAAATGATGGTGGTCTTATCGAGAGAGCGCTGCGCCTCTTTTACCTTAGACACGTTGACCTTAATCACCGCTTCCGCAACACGCTTTTCATCTGGCATCAACGCGATTTGGTTCGCGATATCTAATACCAACTTCTGCTGAGACAATGCGCTTTGTTGTTGCAGGTCGACATCCGATTGAGAGGTGAGCCCTTTCTTACGCAGATCCTGTTTACGTTGTAGCTCTTTATTGCTGATCACCAAACGATTCTTTTCGATCTTAAGAGTCTGATTAAGGTTGTCTTCTTCTTGATTCAATTTCGCTAATGAGGTTTGGCTTGATTTTAGATCCGCCTCTGCTTGTATCAGTTTCAATTCGTAATCCAATGGATCAACCTTGAGCACGACCGTTCCTGCAGGGATCACCTGGCCTTTTTCAAGATCTGGATGTCGATACACGATCTGTCCTGTCACCTCAGCAATCGCTTTCCATTCAACTTTAGGCACTACTTTGCCAAAGCCGACCGCTAACGGCGCTATCAGTTGTTGTTCTAGGCTCACAGTATCAACTAAGCGAGCCCTATCACCCGCAGGTTTGGTTGGAAGATCCGGCTTCAAGTTAATCGCGGCGACAAGGCCAATAACACCAACCGCAAGTGCTGGAAAGAAGAGTAGTTTTTTATTTATTTTCATTATCTTTGGTCCTGCACGGAAGAAGGGCTCGGTGCGTTAATAAAGCCTTCAGTCATCAATTGAATGTTGTGTTCGATTAAACGATTAAGAAATTCTTCATTAATCTCAATCCCATGAATTGCCAATAAAGGCGGCGGAGCGATGAAAGGAAACACCATCAAGCTTACATACGAAATACGGCACAATTTTGGATCCATGTTCTGTTTTAAGATGCCTTGTTCAACCAACTTTTCAAAAATGACATCTTGGGCTGGCTTTGCAACATCGAGGAAAACCTTTTCGAGCAACTCTCTTTGCACTTCAGAGGGAGGCATATTCATCACTTGGGCTATCAAGCGAGGAAACTTCGGCACTTTGACCATCTCTTTGTAGTAAGTCCGCATTAAATCAAGAAAGTTCTCATGACTGCTTTCATCAACGAGTCTCTGCATTTGTAATTGCATAGGGCGTAATGTTTCACGCAGCATCGCCTCAAACAATCCGGCTTTACTGCCAAAGTAATAGCGAATCATCGCAATATTCACACCCGCTCGCTCAGCAACTAAGCGAGTCGATACCTTGTCGTACGGTTGAACCACGAACAGATCTCGAGCGTGCTCAATGAGTAACTGCCGTACATCTAGATTCTGTTGAGGTCGCCCTGCTTTACGCGCTGCCATCACTGAGACCTATCCCTATAATTAATCACACGATTAATTATAGGGATAAATCGACATGGTTGTAGAAGATTAATTACTCACTATTTAATCAAATGATTAATTAATTTAGCCACCCTTTTAATTTTATTGGTGAATCGTTCCATCAAAAAGATTTACTACAAAGTTTTAACCTACACATCAGCCAAACGATAAACTAACCGCCCAGTACAAAACACTCAATCAGCTGATAACACCAGCAAACAACACGCAAGCAGCACAAACCAAAAAAAAACACCGCCAAAGCACGCTGATATTGGATTTTCTTGTTTGACGCTCAGAATAAATTGCGGTAAATATGGTGTTAACAGTTTATTTACGGATATTTGTGTAATGATTTTTTCTTCTTCTCGACTGCTGAAACTTCTCCTTATCGTGAACCAATCGCGCGGGTAAGTTGTGGGTCAAGAACTACACAAATATTAAAACCCGCGCTGAGCGGGTTTTTTTGTAACTGGCACTTTTAAAAGAACATCATTCTTAATAATAATTTGGATAGCAATCGATTCATTATCGATATAAGGAAGCACCCATGAACGATCAAGTGATAATTTTTGACACGACCTTACGTGATGGCGAGCAAGCGTTGGCTGCAAGCTTAACGGTAAAAGAGAAATTACAGATCGCTTATGCACTTGAACGACTGGGTGTAGATGTTATTGAAGCGGGCTTTCCGGTGTCATCACCAGGCGACTTTGAGTCAGTACAAACCATCGCAAAAAATATTAAAGACAGCCGAATCTGTGCACTTTCTCGTGCTGTAGCGAAGGATATCGATGCCGCTGCAGAAGCGTTAAAAGTCGCTGAGCAGTTCCGTATTCACACCTTCATTTCTACATCAACGGTTCACGTGCAAGATAAATTACGCCGTAGCTACGACGATGTTGTCGATATGGCAGTAAAAGCGGTAAAGCATGCGCGCAACTACACAGACGATGTTGAGTTCTCTTGTGAAGATGCCGGTCGTACACCTATCGACAACCTATGTCGTATGGTTGAAGCGGCAATCAACGCGGGCGCGAAAACCATCAACATTCCAGACACAGTGGGCTACACAGTACCTAACGAGTTTGGTGGCATTATCAAAACGCTATTTGATCGCGTTCCAAACATCGACCAAGCAATCATCTCTGTTCACTGTCACGATGACTTGGGTATGTCGGTTGCTAACTCAATTGCTGCGGTACAAGCCGGTGCTCGTCAAGTTGAAGGTACTATTAACGGTATCGGTGAGCGTGCGGGCAACTGTTCTTTAGAAGAAATCGCAATGATCATCAAAACTCGCCAAGAGTTACTAGGTGTTCATACTGGTTTGGATCATCAAGAGATTCACCGTACCAGTAAGTTGGTTAGCCAGCTTTGCCACATGCCAATTCAAGACAACAAAGCAATCGTCGGTGCTAACGCATTCAGCCACTCTTCAGGTATCCACCAAGACGGCATGCTTAAGAACAAGAACACTTACGAGATCATGACTCCTGAGTCTATTGGCTTGAAAAACAAAGCATTGAACCTAACCAGCCGCAGTGGTCGTGCAGCCGTTAAGAGCCACATGGACGCAATGGGCTACAAAGACAATGAGTACAACCTAGATTCATTGTACGAAGACTTTTTGAAACTGGCTGACCGTAAAGGCCAAGTATTCGATTACGACCTAGAAGCACTAATGCACTTCGCAAATCTACGTGACGAAGATGACTTCTATAAACTTAACTACCTAAGCGTACAATCTGGTAGTGTTATGTCTACCACCAGCATCAAGCTGCAATGTGGTGATGAAGAGAAATGCGAAGCGGCTGTCGGTAACGGCCCGGTTGATGCTTTATACCAATGTATCTACCGCTTAACGGGTTACGAAATTGCATTGGATAAATTCGACCTTACCGCGAAAGGTGAAGGCGAAGATGGCTTAGGCCAAGCTGATATTATTGCGAACTACAAAGGCCGCAAGTACCACGGTACAGGCGTTTCAACGGATATCGTTGAGGCCTCTGGTCAGGCGCTACTGCACGTTATTAATAGCATTCAACGCGCAGACACCATTGCTGAAATGAAACAGCAAAGAATCGCAACAGTTTAAACACCCAATAACAGAGCCCTAGAGCCGATGTTATTGGCTTTAGGGACAAAATTTAAAACGAGCTAAATAGCTCAGTAACAAAGAATTAAAGGATTAACATGACTGATAAATCATACAAAATTGCCGTACTACCTGGTGATGGCATTGGCCCAGAAGTAATGCAACAAGCGCATAAAGTGCTAGACGCGATTGAAAAGAAGCATGCGATTAGCTTTTCTCGTGAAGAGTATGATGTTGGTGGTATCGCAATTGATAACCACGGCTGTCCACTTCCAGAAGCAACAGTCACTGGCTGTGAAGAATCTGACGCAGTACTATTTGGCTCGGTTGGCGGCCCTAAGTGGGAACACCTGCCACCAAACGATCAACCAGAGCGTGGTGCCCTACTTCCTCTCCGTAAACACTTCCAACTGTTCTGTAACCTACGTCCTGCACAAATCCACAAAGGTCTAGAGTCTTTCTCGCCTTTACGTGCTGACATCTCAGGTAACGGTTTCGACATCGTGGTAGTCCGTGAGCTAACAGGCGGCATCTACTTCGGCCAACCTAAAGGCCGTGAAGGCGAAGGCGCAACTGAAAAAGCTTTTGATACAGAGGTTTACCACCGCTACGAAATCGAACGTATTGCAAAGATTGCGTTTGAATCTGCACGCCTACGTAACAAAAATGTTTACTCAATCGATAAAGCGAACGTTCTACAGAGCTCTATCCTATGGCGTGAAGTCGTTGAAGAGATCGCAAAAGATTACCCAGATGTAACGCTAAACCACATGTACATCGACAACGCGACCATGCAGCTAATCAAAGACCCATCTCAGTTTGACGTAATGCTATGTTCAAACATCTTTGGTGACATCATCTCTGATGAGTGCGCAATGATCACTGGCTCTATGGGTATGCTTCCTTCTGCAAGTTTAAATGAAAGCAACTTCGGCCTATACGAACCAGCAGGTGGCAGCGCACCAGATATCGCAGGTAAGAACATCGCAAACCCAGTCGCGCAAATCCTTTCTGCAGCCCTAATGCTTCGTTACAGCCTAGGCGAAGAAGCGGCAGCACAAGACATCGAAGCAGCGGTATCTAAAGCACTTTCAGCAGGCGAGCTAACAGCTGACCTTGCAGGCGACAAACAAGCGCTAACCACCTCTGAAATGGGTGACAAGATCGCTGAGTACATCTTAGCTTCATAAGCATAACGCTCTTAAGAAAGTACATAAGAATAATATCAAGCCAAGTCATCCAGAGTGCCTGACTTGGCTAGAAACAAACACTGGGACTGATGCTCCCAAGGAAGAAAAGCTATGTCGACAAACCAGCACGCAAAAACCTTATACGAAAAAGTTTATGACGCTCACGTTGCGGTTGCAGCGAAGGGCGAAACGCCAATTCTTTATATCGATCGTCACTTAGTCCACGAAGTAACGTCGCCACAAGCCTTTGATGGCCTACGTGAAAAAGGCCGTAAAGTTCGCCAAGTAGGCAAAACTTTTGCGACCATGGATCACAACGTATCGACACAAACTAAAGACATCAACGCTTCTGGTGAGATGGCTCGTATCCAAATGGAAACGCTATCGAAGAACTGTGAAGAGTTTGGTGTCACGCTTTACGATCTAAACCACAAATACCAAGGTATTGTGCACGTAATGGGTCCTGAGCTAGGTATTACGCTACCGGGCATGACCATCGTATGTGGTGACTCGCACACGGCTACACACGGTGCATTTGGTTCACTAGCATTTGGTATCGGTACTTCAGAAGTGGAACACGTTCTAGCTACGCAAACGCTAAAACAAGCTCGCGCTAAAACCATGAAGATCGAAGTAAAAGGCAAGGTTACTCCTGGCATCACTGCAAAAGACATCGTGCTAGCGATCATCGGTAAAACAACGGCTGCTGGCGGTACTGGCTACGTAGTTGAATTCTGTGGTGAGGCAATTACCGACCTTACGATGGAAGGTCGTATGACAGTATGTAACATGGCAATCGAGCTTGGCGCTAAAGCAGGCTTAATCGCTCCAGATGCAACGACATACGAGTACATCAAAGGTCGCAAGTTCTCTCCAGAAGGCGAAGACCTAGAAGCAGCAATCGAATACTGGGATACGTTAAAAACCGATGCTGATGCAGAATTCGATGCAGTTGTTACATTAGAAGCGGCAGACATCAAACCACAAGTCACTTGGGGTACCAACCCAGGTCAGGTTATCTCAGTAGACACACCAATCCCTGCACCAGAAAGCTTCGCAGACCCTGTAGAAAAAGCATCAGCTGAAAAAGCGCTGGCTTACATGGGTCTTGAAGCCGGTAAATCTCTATCTGATTACAACGTAGATAAAGTGTTCGTGGGTTCTTGTACTAACTCTCGTATCGAAGACATGCGTGCAGCAGCAGCGGTAGCGAAAGGCCGTCAAGTAGCGAAACATGTTCAAGCGCTTATCGTTCCGGGCTCTGAGCAAGTAAAAGCTCAAGCTGAGGCTGAAGGCCTAGATAAGATCTTCATCGAAGCAGGCTTTGAATGGCGTTTACCGGGTTGCTCTATGTGTCTTGCGATGAACAACGACCGTCTAGGTCCACAAGAGCGCTGTGCTTCTACATCAAACCGTAACTTTGAAGGTCGCCAAGGCCGTGATGGTCGTACGCACCTAGTTAGCCCAGCAATGGCAGCCGCAGCGGCTATCGCTGGTCACTTTGTCGATATTCGTGAACTTTAATTAGAGGATTTAACATGTCAGGTTTTCAACAACACACCGGATTAGTCGTTCCTCTAGATACGGCCAACATCGATACTGATGCGATCATTCCAAAGCAGTTTCTACAGAAAGTAAACCGCATCGGTTTTGGTAAGCACTTGTTCCACGATTGGCGCTTCCTAGACGATGCAGGCCAACAGCCAAACCCTGATTTTGTAATGAACGAAGCTCGCTACCAAGGCGCTTCAATTCTTTTAGCTCGTGAAAACTTCGGTTGTGGTTCATCTCGTGAACACGCACCGTGGGCGCTTGCCGATTACGGTATCCAAGTAATGATCGCACCAAGCTTTGCCGACATTTTCTACGGCAACTCGATCAACAACCAAATGGTGCCAGTTCGATTGACTGAGCAAGAAGTGGATGAGCTATTCCAATTCGTTGAAGCGAATGAAGGTGCAGAAATTACGGTTGATCTAGAAGCAATGAAAGTCAGCGCTAACGGCAAAGAGTACTCGTTTGAAATTGATGAGTTCCGTCGCCACTGCTTACTGAATGGCTTAGACAACATCGGCCTTACACTTCAACACGCCGATAAGATCTCAGAGTTTGAAGCTAAGATTCCTAGCTTCCTAAAATAATCAGACGTTTCTGAATGAATCCAAAGGTTGGCCTAGTGCCAACCTTTTTTATTTAGCTAAGCTTTTAACTTAACTTCATATGTTTATTTAAATGAAGAGCAATGAAAGAAAATGGTAAGCCTTAAGGTCTTAGTAGTCAGTCATCAGGAGAATGCCATGAAACAACTACTTTTTATTGTCAGCCTACTTTTCTCAACCTTAGCTTGGTCTGCGCCTAAATCCGATCTTTGGCCATACTGGAACCAAAGCAATGAAACCAACCTAGAACAAGTATCTCATCAAGATTGGCAACAATTCCTCGATAGCTACTTGGTTAAACAGGGGCAAAATACGTTAGTTCGCTACAAAGCAGTGAACACCGCAGATAAGAAAAAGCTCAAGCAATATATCAAGCAACTCGAACAGGTTAATCCGCTCGACTATTCAAAAGCGGAGCAGTATGCCTATTGGGTTAACCTATACAACGCCGTGACTGTCGATTTGATTCTTGATGCCTACCCGATCAAATCCATCACTAAACTTGGCGGACTATTTAGTTTCGGTCCGTGGGGAGATGATGTGGTAGTCGTTAACGGGAAATCACTGACACTCAATGACATTGAACATCGAATCCTAAGACCGATTTGGCAAGATCCTCGTACGCATTATGCAGTGAACTGTGCCAGCCTAGGTTGCCCTAACTTACAACCTGACGCTTTTACCTCTGACAATACTGAAGCCTTGCTAGAGCAAGCTGCAACTGAGTTTGTAAGCAGTGACAAAGGCGTGATGGTTACAAATAATAAGCTTCAACTATCATCGATTTACGAATGGTTTGCTGTGGATTTTGGTACGAAGAAACAGCTTATTCAACACTTAGACCAATATCGAACTGAAGCAGTAACCAATACTCAAAACATCAGTTATGAATACGATTGGTCGCTCAACCAAGCAAACTAGCTCTAACGCTAACGTTAACGTTCACCACTAAAACAAAAAAATAGGCTAGAAGTTCTCTAGCCTATTTTTTATCTATTGGACTACATATCTACAATTAAAAGCTTGAGCCCGGTTGCTGCAAGAATTCAATTTCTTCGGGAGTCGAAGCTCGCCCTAACACCTCATTACGGTGCGGATAGCGACCAAATCGCTCAATGATAACCTTGTGCTTAAACTCAAAATCCAGATTATGCTCTAATCCCGTTTGAGAAAAGAGTTCCACGGCTTGTTCATGGACTAACAAAGACTCACTGTGCATATAAGGCATATACAGGAAGCTTTTTTGTTGCTCGTTAAGCTGGTGGTCAAAACCACCCGATACCGCTTCTTGGGCTAGAGCCAACGCCATCGGATCAGCAGAAAATGCTGTCGGACTGTTTCTACCTATATTTCGAGAAAACTGATCAAGCACAATAATCTCTGCCAATCGCCCTTGTGCGTTTTGTCGCCATTCAAATAGCTCGCCTTGAATGGCTGCTTTATGCAATTCAGAAAATCGAGACTCTATCAAAGTGTCAATCTCGGCGCCGCCAGTAAACCAATCTTTAGGCGTCAACTCATCGAACCAAAACTCTAGAACATCCTGATACGTTACCGTCATATAATTCCCTTTAATAAAAAACCGAGTAACTTTGTTATTACTCGGTTTAGTGTTCAATTACTTAAAACCTTTTACTTTCTTTATCAGGTCATAAGCATTCTGAATTTCTTGCGATTTCTCTTTCGCAACATTCATCATCTCAGGCGGTAAGCCCTTCGCCATCAGTTTATCTGGGTGATGTTCATTCATCAGCTTGCGGTAGGCTTTCTTCACCTCTTTACCGTCAGCACTTTCACTCACACCAAGAACCTTATATGCGTCGCCAAGTTGGTTCTGTTGCGAAGCCTGTTGCCAACCTGATGATTGCCCATGACCCTGATGGCCACCAAAGCTTCCACCTTGCTGTTGGAAACGGAACGCAGCTTCTTGCATCTGCAAGCGGCGTTCTAGTTGTGCTGCCGAAAACCCAAGCCCTTGCGCTATTTTATGCAGAACTTGACGTTCACTCGGGTGCAAACTTCCATCCGCAAATGCGGCAGATACCTGAAGCTCTAGAAAGAACTGCAGAAGATCAAAACGACCACCCGATGAGATTTTAACTCGATCAAGTACGTCGTTCAGAGGGAAGTCGCTCTCTTTGCCGTCACGGAATGCATCTTGCGCTGCTTTACGCTGTTCGCCATGTAGGTTCATACGCTCCATCATGGTAGAAGCGAGTTGAATCTCTTCTGGCGTTACCTGCCCTTTCGCTTTAGCAACGTGCCCCATAACCGCAAAAGCGGATTTAAAAAACTCGTTCTGTCTTTCTGCTTGGCTTGGACCTCGACCAAAACCAGAGCTATTGAAGCCTGATTGGTTCAATCCGCGAGCTTTATCGAATTGGTGTCCTAAAAACAGACCAAAAACTAAACCGAGTGGCCCTCCAAATAAAAAGCCAAAAAACGCGCCCAAAATTTTGCCAAATATTTGCATTATGTGTTCTCTATCTATGAATTTTATCTGAGTAATGCTGTCTGATGATGCTGAATGCTATTATTTCCTTTATCATAAGGAAAATGCTTTATTAATTGGATTGATACTAGATCAACCCTTCATCTAGTGACACAGGATAGTTCAACTTCATGCAATCTTTTTCCCGCACCTTGTTAGCCGCGTCTATAAGTACGGCGTTATACGTGTCGACAACTCAAGCTGAAACAATCACCGATAGTAGTGTGCAGGAAATGCCCTCTATAGATCAATGCTTGATCGAGCCCGCTGCAGAAAACGAGACACAGCTACCCGCTCACGTTGAGTCAGATCGCCTAGAAGCTATCAATGGTGACAAAGCAATATATTCAGGTGACGTAGTCGTTACGCAAGGGAACAAGACCATCCTTGCCGATAACGTAACCCTGCACCAACAAGAAAATATCGTTGTAGCTGAAGGCAACGTAAACTTTAGTGATGGTCAAATCAAATCTATCTCAGACAGAGCGA
Source organism: Vibrio sp. 10N.261.55.C5 (assembly GCF_041470505.1). Taxonomy (NCBI): domain Bacteria; kingdom Pseudomonadati; phylum Pseudomonadota; class Gammaproteobacteria; order Vibrionales; family Vibrionaceae; genus Vibrio; species Vibrio sp. 10N.261.55.C5. The sequence goes on along the minus strand of NZ_JBFRMS010000044.1, from coordinate 66,653 downwards.
CCAATAATCTGACTACAGATGAAATGACGCTTGAGAACACCGATTACGAATTCCTTTGCGAGCCCGGTCGCGGAGATGCTGTTTATATAGCAAAAACAGGTAAAGCGGTTTATGAGATTGAAGATGGCTCCATTACCTCTTGCCCTATCGGCGATAATGCTTGGCGTCTAAGAGCATCGAGCATCAGTGTCGACCAAGACGAAGAACAAGCCACTTTTTATAATCCACGTTTTGAAATCCAAAGTGTTCCCGTCTTTTACTTACCTTACTTAACAGTACCGGTGGGTGATACACGTAAAACCGGTTTCTTGTACCCAACAGTTTCGTATGGTTCAAGCGATGGTTTTGAAGCTGAAATTCCTGTTTATTGGAACTTAGCACCAGACTACGATTTGGAAACTACCTTCAAGTACATGCAAGAGCGTGGCACTCAACTCAACAGTAAATTCAGATATTTAAGCGATTTTGGTTCCGGTAGTATCGAGTCTGAATATTTACCAGACGATCAAAAGTACACTGATCTAGGCGATCGTTGGGGTTTCCAACTAGAACATTCAGGAATATTCCAACAATCTTGGTTATTCGAAATTGATTACTCTAAAGTCAGTGATATTGACTACTTTTCGGACATGAGCTCAAATATCGGTAACCGTGAAGATGGACAACTGCTTCAAGAAGGGCAAGCAACATACCGTTCTCAAAATTGGGATGCGTCTGTACTTGTTCGAGACTTCCAAGTTCTTACCACCAGCAATAACTTGCCTTATCGTCTAATGCCACAACTCGAGTATAACTACTATGCTCCAGAGGTAATGGATTACCTAGATTTTGACTTAATCAGTCATATATCAATGTTCGATACCGACGCATCAGGCAAACCATCAGCCACTCGTGTTCACGTTGAACCTGGTATTACAATCCCAGTAGGTAACACTTGGGGCACTTGGACAACCGAAGCACGATTACTTGGTACATACTACCAACAGGATCTTGATGGCGTTGATACAACAAGTGACGAGTACAAAGATTTAGAAGAATCGGTAAGTCGAGTTATCCCTGAATTTAGAAGCCACGCTGGTATTGTTCTGGAGCGAGATACCACGATTGTAGGTAACTATACTCAAACCTTGGAGCCTCAAGTCCAGTACCTGTATGTTCCTGAAGAGGATCAAAGCGATATTGGTCTTTATGATACTACGCTGTTACAAACCGATTACTACGGCCTATTTAGAAGCCGTAAATACAGTGGTGTAGACCGCATTGCGTCAGCAAATCAAATTAGCTATGGCGCATCATCTCGCTTTTTTGATGATGAGTACCGAGAGCGCTTAAACATATCTTTTGGTCAAATTTTCTATTTTGATAAAGATACAAAACAGACTTTAGACAACGACGACTCTAATAAGAAAACTAATTATTCGTCTTGGGCTATTGAAATGGATTTCAACTACGATGATTACCTTTTCTACCATGGCGGTGTGCAATACGACATTGATTCATCTTCGATGCAACTTGCTAACAGTACCATTGAGTACCGTTTTGCCGGCGGCTATATACAAACCAACTACCGCTATGTAACAGAAGAGTACATAAATGAAACTGTAGATTTTGACGTATCATCCATAACTAGAGATGGTATCTCACAAGCAGGCTTACTTGGTGCTTACCAGATTTCGCGGAAGTGGAATGCCAGTGCTCAATATTTCTATGATTTAACCACACAAGAAAATCTAGAATGGTTGGCTCGCTTGAACTATAAATCGGATTGTTGGTATATCGGATTTACGTATAGTAACCAGCTGACAAATAACATTAGTGATCCAAATGTCACGCCTGAATATGAAAATAACTTTGGTGTGAATTTCGGCATTATCGGCTTTGGTACTAACTTAGGCTCTGATTCAGGCGCTGTTGGGGATAGCAGTTCTGATAACTCATTGAGCTACGGTCGCCCATTCTTCTTAAACAACTAATTTTCTTTACTGATAAGAAATCAGTAAATTTAAAGGATTACACATGACATTGTGGAAACGCACATTAATTGCTATTGCAGCGACTTGTACTTTATCAACAAGCTTTGCAGCACCGGTTGAGCTAGACAGCGTAAAAGTTATCGTTAACGAAGGCGTTATCTTACAAAGCGACATCGATGCTTCGATGAAGACACTGCGTGCCAACGCAAAAAAAAGCGGTCAAACACTGCCATCGCAAGATGTGCTCAATGAGCAAGTACTAGAAAAACTGATCATCGATACTATTCAAACTCAAGAAGCAGAACGTATCGGTGTTCGTATTGATGATGCTCGACTTGATCAAGCAATTGAAGGTATCGCTAAAGACAACAACCAAACGGTAGAACAACTTACCGCATCGGTTGCTGAAGAAGGCCTTAGCTACAATGCATTTCGAGAGCAAGTAAGAAAAGAGATTGCAGCAAGTGAAGCTCGTAACGCCTTAGTTCGTCGCCGTATCAATATTCTTCCTGCGGAAGTTGATAACCTAGCAGATATCTTAGCGCAAGAGACTAACGCGACCGTTCAATATAAAATTGGCCACATTCAACTGCGCTTTAATGATGACCAAACCAAAGAAGAGTTAGAAGCTCAAGCTACTGAACTGGTTGAAGAACTGAACTCAGGCAAAGATTTCAGCACCATGGCATATACTTACTCTAAGGGTCCTAAAGCGCTGCAAGGTGGTGATTGGGGTTGGATGCGTAAAGAAGAGATGCCAACCATTTTTGCTGACCAGATCAAAATGCAAAATAAAGGCAGCATCATCGGTCCTTTCCGTAGCGGTGTAGGTTTCCACATTCTAAAAATTGAAGATGTGAAAGGCTTAGAAACCGTAGCAGTAACGGAAGTGAATGCTCGTCATATCTTGATTAAGCCAACCGTAATCTTGAGTGACGATGGCGCGAAAGAACAACTTGAAAAGATCACGCGCCGCGTAAACGCAGGTGAAGCGAGCTTTGGCGACCTTGCACAGCAATACAGCCAAGATCCAGGTTCTGCAGTACAAGATGGTGAGCTAGGCTACCAAACACCAGATTTGTATGTACCAGAATTCAAACACCAAGTAGAAACGCTACCAGAAGGCAAAATCAGTGCGCCATTCAAAACCGTACACGGTTGGCACATTGTTGAAGTACTAGACCGTCGCGAAGTCGACCGTACCGATTCAGCTTTGAAAAACAAAGCTTACCAAATTCTATTTAACCGTAAATTCAACGAAGAAGCTGGTGCTTGGCTACAAGAAGTAAGAGCAAGTGCCTTTGTTGAGATGGTTGAGGACGACCAAGATGACAACAACTAAACGTATTGTCATAACCGCAGGTGAACCAGCAGGGATAGGCCCAGATTTAACTTTGGCTCTATCTCAAGAAAGTTGGCCTCATCAACTCGTGGTTTGTGCTGATAAAACACTGCTATCCGAGCGAGCTAAAATTCTTGGTATCGAAGTCGATCTTCTGGACTACGATGCAAATGCAGCTAAGCAACCGCAACGCGCTGGCACACTGGTAGTGAAACACGTTCCACTTGCTGAAACGGCAGTTGCAGGTCAACTCAATGAGGCTAATGGTCATTACGTATTAAATACTTTAGAAACCGCAGCAATTGGCTGTATGAATGATGAATTTGATGCTATTGTCACCGGCCCCGTTCACAAGGGTGTAATTAACCGAGCTGGCGTTGCTTTTAGCGGCCATACCGAGTTCTTTGCAGAGAAGTCCAATACACCACTGGTGGTGATGATGTTGGCAACTGAAGGGCTGCGTGTTGCGCTAGTAACAACGCACATCCCACTAGCTTATGTATCTCAAGCTGTGACCGAAGACAGATTAGAGCAAATTATTGCTATTCTAAATAAAGACTTGGTTGAAAAATTTGCTATTGAGAAACCAACTATCTATGTGTGTGGCTTGAATCCACATGCTGGTGAAGATGGTTGTTTAGGGCGTGAAGAGATTGAAACTATCACCCCGACGCTAGAAAAAATTCGCCAAAAAGATGGCATCAATTTAGTTGGCCCATTGCCAGCAGACACCATCTTTAATGAAAAATATTTGCAAGATGCAGATGCTGTTTTAGGTATGTATCACGACCAAGTACTCCCGGTATTGAAATACAAAGGGTTTGGTCGCTCAGTGAACATCACGCTTGGCTTACCGTTTATTCGCACATCAGTCGACCACGGTACCGCCTTAGACTTGGCAGGGAAAGGCCAAGCCGATACAGGGAGCTTTAGAACAGCGCTCACGCACGCCATTGAATTAGTAGAGAAAAAGCAATGAGAAATGATGTCCACTTAGGGCACAAAGCGCGTAAACGTTTTGGTCAAAACTTCCTTAACGATCCATACATTATTGATGGCATCGTATCGAGTATTAACCCACTACCAGGTCAAAACTTGGTAGAGATCGGTCCTGGTCTAGGCGCAATTACTGAGCCTGTGGGTAAGCTTGTCGATAAATTTACTGTTATCGAATTGGATAGAGACCTTGCAGAACGTCTTCGTAACCATCCAGATCTTGCGGACAAGCTAACGATCCGTGAAGGCGATGCGATGAAGTTCGATTTCCAAGAACTGGTTAAGCCAAACAATAAGCTACGCATCTTTGGTAACTTGCCATATAACATCTCTACACCATTGATGTTCCACCTTTTTGAATTCCATAAAGACGTGCAAGACATGCACTTTATGCTTCAAAAAGAAGTGGTTAACCGTCTAGCTGCTGGCCCTGGCAGTAAAGCTTACGGTCGTCTTACTGTAATGGCTCAATACTACTGTAAAGTAACGCCTGTGTTAGAAGTTCCACCAACGGCCTTCGTTCCGCCACCGAAAGTAGACTCAGCAGTCGTGCGCCTACAGCCATACGAAGTGCTGCCTTATCCGGCAAAAGATCTGAAATGGCTAGATCGCGTCTGTCGTGAAGGCTTTAACCAACGTCGTAAAACAGTTCGTAACTGCTACAAGAGCTTAATCGATAAGGAAGTGCTTGAAGAGCTAGGTATCAACCCAAGCATGCGTCCTGAGAACTTAACGCTCGAGCAGTTTGTCGACATGGCAAACTGGTTGTACGACAGTCATAACGCTGACAAATAAATAAAAAAGGCTCCTACACTTCGGTTAGGAGCCTTTTTTATGTAATACTTTAATTACATTAAGTATATCAACAACAAAAGGTGCGAATATGGATATATCTACGCCTTGTATCAAATGCCAGGTTCACTCTAAGTACATAGAAGAACAATCTGAGCCAACGAAGAATCGTTATGTCTTCGCCTACATTATTACCATCAAAAATCTAAGTAAAACAACGGTGCAACTTATGTCTCGCCGCTGGTTAATTACCGACTCTAACGGCAAGCAGCTCACCATTGAGGGTGATGGTGTAGTTGGCCAACAACCCGTGATTGAAGCCAACGACGAGTACACCTACACAAGTGGTACGGTCATCGAAACCCCTGTTGGCGTTATGCAAGGTCACTATGTGATGACCGATAACAAGGGCATTGATTTTATTACCGAAGTTGACCCATTCAGACTCGCAATCCCTAATATTCTTAATTAGCCGTACATCCGTATCTACAGGAAATTATTGTGTCGAATTACATTGTCGGAGACATCCAAGGGTGCTTCGACGAACTTCAAGGACTACTTGAAAAAATTAACTTTGATAAACACCAAGATACTTTATGGGTCGCTGGAGACTTAGTTGCTCGAGGCCCTAAATCATTGGAGACGTTACGCTTTATTCGTAACCTTGGTGACGCAGCTAAGGTTGTATTAGGCAACCACGACTTACATCTTCTGGCGGTGTCCTTAGGACTATTTCCAGCGAAACCAAAAGATAAGACTCAAGCGATTCTTGATGCTGAAGATCGTGAACTGCTAATCGAATGGTTAAGACAACAGCCTTTGCTTCAAGAACACCCAGAGTTCGTGATGTGCCATGCGGGTATCTCACCGCAGTGGAATCTAGAAAGAGCACGTGTTGAAAATCGAGAGATCGTATCCTTGTTAAAGTCCGATAAATGGCAATGGCTAATCGAAAACATGTACAGCAACGCGCCTGATTTATGGCATCAGGATTTACATGATATTGAGCGCTATCGCTATGCGATCAATAGCCTGACAAGAATGCGTTTCTGTTTTGAAGATGGCCGTCTCGACATGGCATGTAAGCTACCACCGAATGAGATTACCGATGAACCATTAGTGCCATGGTTTGACCTTCCGCAACGCATAAAGCTCGATAAAACCGTTGTTTTTGGACACTGGGCTGCGCTTGAAGGCTATAACGGAAAAGACGTAATTGGACTTGATACTGGATGCGTCTGGGGAGGTGAATTGACAATTCTTCGCTGGGAAGATAAACAGTTTTTCACTCAAAAAGCTCTAACTATAGTTTAATATAGGGCCTGTTTTATATTTCAATAAATCAAGCCCTACTAAAAATTATCGCTCTAATATAACAAAGTGCATATCAAATCGGTTCTTAGCATCATGAGTGTAATATTCATCATACTCACAAGTCCAACCTTCACTTCCCCAGCTAGGAAAGCGAGTATCACCTTCAATTTCCGCTTCAATAAATGTTAGATATAGTTTATTTGCTATAGGAAGGTAAGATTCATATATAGAACCGCCACCTATAACCATTACCTCTTCAACGTCTCCAACAGCTTTTAGAGCTTCCTCTGTAGATGTAACTGTCGTTACCCCATCGATGGATAACTCAGGATCACGACTTATAACTATATTCTGTCTTCCAGGAAGAGGGCGACCTATAGAATCATAAGTTCTACGCCCCATAATTACTGGTTTTCCTAGAGTGTGTTTTTTAAACCAAGCAAAATCAGCAGGTAAGTGCCATGGCATGGCATTCTCTTTACCAATAATTCTGTCACCAGCTTCAGGTAAATAAAAACCATTTTCCTTGTCAATTTTCCCACCATGAGCCATAGCTGCAATTAAGCTAATTTTCACAACTCTATACCTCTGTAATTTCTGAGACACAGATTATACCGATTTCCCTCATAGGGTAAATCATTATGCGATTATACTATCGGTCTTCTTCTATAAAAGAGTAGCCCAGGCACCGCCAAGCCAACCGCCAGTCCAGCGATAATGAACATCGATTTTAAAAAGTTCTCCATCAACATTGCCAACAACTCAGGCGTGTAGCCTGCCCTGTTAATCTCCACCATCGCAATCATCGCCTTGAAGGCGAACACACCTGGCACCATAGGAATTAGAGCTGCAACCGTAAACACCTTCGGATGTGCTAACAGTTTATGTGACCAATGAACCCCTATCATACCAACCACGGTTGCGGCGAAGAACGTCGCCCATTCGATTGGAATACCAAAGTGCATCATCAGATACCGGCTACCATGACCGATAGAACCACCGAGTGCACAATAAATTAAAGCACGTTGCGGAACGTTAAACACCAATGCAAACCCAACCGCAGGAATAGCGGCGAAAAACATATCGTTGAGCAGACCTAAAAACAGTTCGAAAATACTCATTAGCTTGCCCACCCCCAAACATCTGATAGACTCATCGCCGCGACAATGCCCAAGCTCGTCGCCAGAGTTAATAAGCTGGCCATGGTAAAGCGCGCTAACCCCATATTAATATGGCCTTTAAGCATATCAGCGACGGAGTTAATCAGAGGAAAACCAGGTACTAACATTAATACAGATGAAGCCATCACGATCGTGGGTTGGCCGCCAATATTGTAAAGTACGGCTTGAGCTGAAATGGTCGTGGTAACGAATGCTGTGATAGCAAAGTTTAATAGCGGATTGAAATGGCGGTGCCCAATCTCTTGCCTGACGATCATACCGCAAGCTGAAGCAATAAAAGTCATCATGAAGACTTGCCAGTCTCCGCCCGCAAGGTGGCTAAAAGAGGCGCACGACAACCCTATCATCACAACCACTAACCAACGGTTGTAGCGCTCGGGGCTGATGTTTTGAATCTTTTTATACGCCAAATCATAATCGAGAATTCCCTTCTCCATCATGATGCAAATGCGTTGAATGTCGGTGATAACCTGCATGTTAATGCCACGATCAGCACAACTTCGAGTAGTGGTAATACAGTGATCATCCATTACGGTAGTTACAACAAGCGCATTGGCTGACAGTGCGACTTCAACCTCATTCACCCCACAAGCAATACCGATGCGACGCATGATATCGCCGACCAGTGTGCTCTCTGCCCCGTGCGCCAATAACATTTGTCCTGATTGAGCGACGAGTCTTGAGATCGCTCTTTGCTTTGATGCCATGATTTCCTTCCCATAGGCGTTAATTATCTAAAGATAAATTTTGCATAAAAAACAGTAAGACGTCATGATTTAGATACAAAAAAACCGCAATTTTCATTGCGGTTTAATAAAACTATCAGTGTACTTGTAAGAAGCGACCGATGCGTTATGAGAAACTAAGAGGATTAGTCACGAACATAGATAACATGGCCGTCATCCTCTTCGTCATCCCAATCGTCCCAATCGTCGTCATCTTCAGTAACGACATTCTTACCGCTCATCGCATCTTTATGGTAGTCATCCCACATAAAGTCTACTTTTTCTTCTTCTTCAACTTCTACAACTTCACGAGGTAGGTTTTCCATAAACTCACCTAGTTTGAAGCAAAGATCTTTGGTGCCGATTTTATTCACAGCAGAGATCTTGAAGTACTCGCCTTCCCAGCCCAAAGCATCGATGATTTCTTGAATCTTTTCGTCTGCTTCGTCTTCTGGCATTAGGTCAACTTTATTGAACACTAACCAGCGAGGTTTTTGTGAAACTTTTTCACTGTATTGCTCAAGCTCATCGATGATCGTTAGTGCATTCTGAATAGGATCAGATTGATCGATCGGCATAATGTCGATCATATGCAGAAGAACACGACAACGCTCAAGGTGCTTAAGGAATCGGATACCAAGGCCAGCGCCATCAGCTGCGCCTTCGATTAGTCCTGGGATATCGGCAACAACGAAGCTCTTTTCAGGGACAACACTTACCACACCCAAGCTTGGGATCAAAGTAGTGAACGGGTAATCAGCCACTTTTGGTTTCGCAGCAGATACTGAACGAATAAAAGTAGATTTACCTGCGTTTGGTAGGCCAAGCATACCAACGTCAGCTAATAGAAGAAGCTCTAAACGCAGTTCACGAACTTCGCCTTTAGTACCCATTGTCTTTTGACGAGGAGCGCGGTTAACAGACGATTTAAAACGTGTGTTACCAAGACCGTGCCAACCACCTTTACCAACCATTACTTTCTTGCCGTGTTCAGCAACTTCAGCAACGATTTCGTTGGTGTGGATATCAACTGCACGCGTACCAACTGGTACTTTCAGCGTAATGTCTTTACCACGTTTACCAGTACAGTTACCGCCGCGACCATTCTCGCCACGCTCTGCATTGTAAAAACGTTGGAAACGGTAATCGATCAGTGTGTTTAAGTTCTCATCCGCTTGGATGTAAACATCACCGCCGTCACCACCGTCGCCGCCATCAGGACCACCTTTAGCGACGAATTTTTCGCGCCAAAAGCTAACTGTACCATTACCGCCATCACCGGCTTCTATTTTTACTACCGCTTCATCAACGAATTTCATTTTTTAACTCCGCACTTACGTTGCGTTACCACTCATCAAGGAGTGATATAAATTCTAGCAGATCCGTGTTTAGATCGATCACCTAAGATCTAGGCCGACCTGCAACCAAGGAACAAATAAGGAGAGGTTCTTTGCTTCTTATTTCTTAAAAACAAACGACTTCTTAAAAACTAATCTGTTTATCAAAAAATAAAACGGCTTCTCAAAACCAAAACAAGAGCGTCTGCTTTTTTATTCTTGCTATAAATAAAAAACCCTGCCGAATCGGCAGGGCTTTTGAATTCAGCTTGAAAGCTAATAAAATAATCTAGTTAAAGATTAAATTACTCAGCTTCGATGCTTACAAACTTACGGTTTTTAGGACCTTTAACAGCAAATTTCACTTTACCTTCAGTAAGAGCGAAAAGAGTGTGGTCTTTACCGATGCCAACGTTTGTGCCAGCGTGGAACTTAGTACCACGTTGACGAACGATGATGTTACCTGCAAGAACAGATTCACCACCAAAACGCTTAACACCAAGACGTTTGCTTTCTGAATCGCGGCCGTTATTAGTAGAACCGCCAGCTTTTTTATGTGCCATTGTTAAACTCTCCTAATACTTAAGCGTTAATGCCAGTGATTTTCACTTCAGTGAACCACTGACGGTGACCAGCTTGCTTACGCGAGTGCTTACGACGACGGAACTTAACGATTTTTACTTTATCGCCACGACCGTGTTGTACTACTTCTGCAGTAACCTTGCCACCTTCAACAAGAGGTGCACCAACAGCGATTTCTTCGCCGTTAGCAACAAGAAGAACTTTATCAAATTCAACAGTTGCACCAGTTTCAACGTCTAATTTCTCTAAACGAAGTGTTTGACCTTCGCTTACTCGGTGTTGTTTGCCACCAGATTGGAAAACAGCGTACATATTTTACTCCGCTTTTTCCGCACAGCCTATGGTTGTTAATTGTACAACTCGGGTGTGCGCTAAACTAATCAATAGGGCGCAGATTCTACGGGAATCATGGCGCTATGACAAGCCATATTTTTAAAAAATTGGCGAAAACCTGTTCGCCAAAGAAAAGTGTGGCAATCATGCCCTTTAGCGATGTATTAATCAACGTTTTTTAGTGTATTATTCAACAATTGAATACAACGTATAAGCCTTACAGGGTCTAACTTCAGCCGGATGAACAATGGATTTTAAAGCTATCCAAACGCTTACTGCCAATGATATGGCAAAAGTGAATGAAACAATTCAAGCCCAACTTAATTCTGACGTAAGTTTAATCAACCAGCTTGGTTTTTATATCGTTAGCGGTGGTGGAAAGCGCCTACGCCCTTTGCTTGCTCTTTTATCTGCCCGCGCACTTGGTTACCAAGGTGAAGCTCATATCACCTCTGCAGCCTTTATCGAGTTTATTCACACCGCAACCCTGCTTCATGACGACGTTGTCGACGAATCGGACATGAGACGTGGTAAAGCGACGGCCAATGCCGCTTTTGGTAATGCCGCTAGCGTTTTGGTGGGTGACTTTATCTACACACGCTCATTCCAAATGATGACAACGCTAGGATCCTTAAAGATCCTTGAGTTAATGAGTGAAGCGGTAAACGTGATTGCCGAGGGTGAAGTTCAACAATTAATGAACTGCAATAACCCAGACACCACAGAAGAAAGCTACATGCAGGTGATCTACTCTAAGACTGCTCGTTTGTTCGAAGCTGCGACCCAAATCGGCGCGATTCTTACTGAGTCATCACCAGAGATCGAAACAGCAATGCAGAACTATGGTAAATACCTAGGCACCGCATTCCAACTGATTGACGATGTGATGGATTACACTGCAGATGGTAAAGAGATGGGTAAAAACGTTGGTGACGATCTTGCCGAAGGCAAACCAACGCTTCCTCTACTTTACGCAATGCATAATGGCTCTCCTGAACAAGCAAGCATGATTCGTGAAGCGATTGAGAAAGCGAACGGCATGGAACGTCTTGACGACATTATGGCTGTAATGAAAGAGACAGGCTCTTTAGAGTACACAACAAATAAAGCCTACGAAGAGGCCGATAAAGCCATCGCTGAGCTTTCTGTACTTCCTGACTCTGAATATAAGCAAGCGCTAACCACGCTCGCACACTTAGCTGTTAAACGCAGTAAGTAAGCAGGTTAATAGACAACTCGCTTCTAGCTTCTAGCTTCTAGCTTCTATATAAATAACAAAAAGAGCCTCAGGGCTCTTTTTTTTGGTTTTCAACAAATATTTGTAGGTGAGCCAAATTCAATATCGACTGGCTTCTAATGATAACGGCAGTTGTGCTTCAATCTCTTCAAGCTCTTCCATTGGCACCGCGTACTGCTCTTGCCCGTTGTAAGTCTCTACTAGCGCGTACTGCTCTTGCTCATCAATTACCAATACTTTTCCTAAGTGCCCCAAATATTCGACATTCATACCCTTCTGAACAGTAGCCATAACATTTACCTTCACATTAATTGTAAAGCTAAATACGAGTAGCTTGAACTTCAGGATCAAAAAAGCCGATCATAATGACCGGCCCTTATTAATTAGCTTAAGTCTGAGTTAAATAGCGTTTCGCTTATTTAGCGAATTCAACACCAATCTCGATGTCACCATTTAGCGTTTCAAGCATGCTATCTAAAGCGTTACGTTCGAAGTCACTTAGCTCACCGTAGCTAAGGATCGCTTCAGCGCCCTCTTTGCCTAGTTTAACTGGCTGTGCGAAGAATGGAGCGTGCTCGCCTTCACCTTCAACGTATGCACATTCAATCACGTTTTCTTCACCTTGAAGTGCTTTAACTAGTGCAAGACCGAAACGACAAGCCGCTTGACCCATAGACAGTGTCGCACTGCCGCCGCCAGCTTTAGCTTCTACTACTTCAGTACCTGCATTTTGGATGCGAGTCGTTAGCGCTGCAATTTCTTCATCAGTGAACTCTACGCCTTCAACTTGAGAAAGTAGAGGAAGAATCGTTACGCCTGAGTGACCACCGATAACAGGAACACGGATGTCGCCTGGATCTTTGTCTTTTAGTTCAGCAACGAACGTTTCAGAACGAATCACATCAAGAGTCGTAATACCGAATAGACGACGCTTGTCGTAAACGCCCGCTTTCTTCAGTACTTCAGCCGCGATTGGCACTGTTGTGTTTACTGGGTTAGTAATGATACCAACACAAGCAGTCGGACAAGTAACTGCGATTTTCTCTGCAAGAGACTTAACAATGCCAGCGTTCACATTGAAAAGATCCGCACGATCCATACCAGGCTTACGAGCAACACCCGCTGAAATAAGTACAACATCCGCACCTTCTAGTGCTGGTGTTGGATCTTCACCCGCGTAACCTTTGATCGAAACAGGCGTTGGGATATGGCTAAGATCGGCAGCAACACCCGGTGTTACCGGAGCGATGTCGTAAAGTGCAAGATCTGAACCAGCAGGTAGGCGGTTCTTAAGTAGTAGGGCTAGGGCTTGACCGATGCCACCAGCGGCACCAATAACAGCTACTTTCATTGTTATTCTCCTTGAGAGCTTTCTCTTATAGATTCTTTGTAGGGTAATTCTTGAGCTAAATCTAAGTTAAAAAACTATATTAATCACAAAGTGATTACAATCAATTAACGCTAGCTTTGCGACTTCGCGCAAGTCAATAAAACCGTGCTACACAGCAAGTTCGCATTATGGCGATAATCGACTGAAATAACAAAATAAGTCGTCGCAAATAACACATTATTCTATTAAATATTTACAGTGATATGACTAACAAATTACAGGGATGTTTTGGCTAAAATTGAATATGTATGCGAGAATATGCAAACATCTTTGTTAATGAATAAGAATGACATATGCGCAATACAGAAAAGCAAGACAACTTAGTTCGTGCATTTAAAGCCTTACTAAAAGAAGAACGTTTTGGCTCACAAGGCGAAATTGTGGATGCCCTAAAACACGAAGGTTTTGAAAGCATCAACCAGTCTAAAGTCTCGCGTATGTTAACCAAGTTTGGTGCCGTTCGAACTCGTAACGCAAAAATGGAGATGGTTTACTGTCTTCCTGCTGAGCTAGGTGTTCCGACCGTTTCTAGCTCTTTACGAGAATTAGTACTAGATATTGACCACAACAATGCATTGGTGGTGATACACACAGGTCCTGGTGCGGCGCAGCTGATTGCTCGTTTATTAGACTCACTAGGTAAGTCGGAAGGTATACTGGGCGTAGTCGCAGGTGATGATACTATCTTCATTACCCCAACGTTATCGGTTACCACTAAGCAACTGTTTGATTCAGTGTGTGAACTGTTTGAATACGCAGGATAATTGATCGCTGTTTCATAACTATCAGCCTTATTAATGGATCACGAGTATCTATTTGCTTCGTGATCCAAATCACATCCTAGAATATCCATACCTCCCTTCCAAAATCACACTAAACCATTGATTTTAAAAACTCAGTAGCAAATCAAACACGAGATCAAGACATCATTTGTTAGATTTTTTAGCTATATCTTTTAACATTCGAGTAATTTTCTGCCAATTTTTGATATTATTCAGCCACTTTTTCATCACATGGATTGAAAAAGGTGCCGTTTCCAAATAGGAAACTCCTGAAGCAACTACACTTGTTTCAGGGTTAATAATGAATAAAGGAAGGGAAATTCATGGCATTTACCAAACTTATTAAAGTTGGTGCTATTGCAGCTGCTGTAATGGGCGCTGGCGCTGTTAACGCTCAAGAGTTCATCACGATTGGTACTGGTTCAGTTACGGGTGTTTACTACCCAACTGGTGGTGCGATTTGTAAGCTAGTGAACAAGGGCCGCAAAGACCACAACATTCGTTGTTCTGTAGAGTCTACTGGTGGTTCAATCTACAACGTTAACACCATCCGTGCTGGTGAACTAGATTTCGGTGTTGTTCAATCGGACTGGCAATACCACGGCTACAACGGTACAAGTAAGTTCAAAGATCAGGGCGAATACAAGAAACTTCGCGCGATGTTCTCTCTACATACAGAACCGTTCAACATCATCGCTCGTACTGATGCTGGCATCAACAATGTGTCTGACCTAGCAGGTAAGCGTGTAAACATTGGTAACCCAGGTTCTGGTGACCGTGCAACGATGGGTGTTGTAATGGACGCTATGGGCTGGACTAACGACAGCTTCAAGCTTGCTTCTGAACTTAAAGGTTCTGAGCGTTCACAAGCACTTTGTGATAACAAGATTGATGCATTCATCTACATGGTTGGTCACCCGAACGGATCAATCAAAGAAGCAACAACGTCTTGTGATGCAAAACTGGTTTCAGCAACAGGTCCACAGATCGACAAGATCGTAGCTGAAAACCCATACTACGCTTACAGCACAGTTCCTGCTGGTATGTACCGTGGTACTGACGCTGACGTAAACAGCTTCGGTGTTGCAGCTACTATGGTAACAACTTCAGACGTTTCTGAAGAAGTTGCATACAACGTTGCTAAGGCAGTATTTGAAAACTTTGACACTTTCAAACGCCTACACCCAGCATTTGCTAACCTGAAAAAAGAAGACATGGTTAAAGCGGGTATCTCTATCCCTCTTCACCCAGGCGCAGCAAAATACTACAAAGAAGTGGGCCTTCTAAAGTAACTCTACTTTAAGCCTACTACACCAATAAGGAGGCTAGCCCTCCTTATTGGCTTTTCACGTTTTATAAAAATAATTTAAGTGAAAAGAACAGCCCTTTAAGTTTCTCCAATTTGGAGGACTTACCTTCGTATCAAGCCTAAGACAAAGACGAACAAAAAACGCATTTCCCTATCCATTCACTACACTAGATAGGAAATAAATAACGTTTGGTTGTTCGTAAGAAAAGGCAGACCATCAATAATAAGGATAAAGTACATGACGCAGACAACATCACCGTCTCCAGATGTGCAAGAAATGGTGGCACAATCAGATACTGGTGCGCGTAGCCCTCGTGGTATCCAAGGCCGTATTTTATGGTTTGTGCCTCTATGTTGGTCACTGTTCCAACTTTGGTATGCATCTCCGCTGCCGTTCATTTTTAACTTCGCAATTTTAAACGACACTGAAGCTCGAGCAATTCACCTTACGTTTGCTATTTTCCTAGCCTTTACCGCTTATCCAGCCATGAAGAATTCGCCTAGGGATCGCATCCCCGCAGTCGATTGGATATTAGCGCTTGTAGGTAGCTTTTCAGCTTCTTATATCTATATTTTCTATACTGAACTCGCTGAGCGATCGGGCGCACCAACAACATTCGATATTGTTGCGGCTGTATTCGGTATGGTTTTACTGCTTGAAGCAACACGACGCGCTTTGGGTCCACCTCTTATGGTTGTGGCAGCAGTATTCCTACTTTATACCTTTGGCGGCCCTCACATGCCGGACGTTATTGCCCACAAAGGTGCGAGCCTGAACAAGGCAATGTCGCATCTGTGGCTAACAACTGAAGGTGTATTCGGTGTGGCACTTGGCGTATCAACGTCATTCGTATTCTTGTTTGTACTGTTTGGTGCAATGCTAGAACGTGCTGGCGCCGGTGCTTACTTTATTAAAGTTGCATTCTCACTGCTTGGTCACATGAAAGGCGGCCCAGCGAAAGCAGCCGTTGTCGCATCAGGTCTGTCTGGTTTGGTATCAGGTTCATCTATCGCGAACGTGGTAACCACGGGTACCTTTACTATCCCGCTAATGAAGCGTGTTGGTTTCCCGGGCACTAAAGCAGGCGCAGTAGAAGTCGCGGCTTCAACCAATGGTCAATTAACACCACCTATCATGGGTGCAGCAGCCTTCTTGATGGTTGAGTATGTGGGCATTTCGTATGTAGAAGTAATCAAAGCCGCGCTACTGCCCGCTCTGATCTCTTACATCGCTCTGATTTACATTGTTCATCTAGAAGCATGTAAAGCAGGTATGACTGGCCTACCTCGTCGCCACACACCAACTATCGTACAAAGCTTACTGTCTTTCACGGGTACCATTTTAGGTCTGTGTGTCATCAGCGCCGCGGTTTACTACGGTGTGGGTTGGACGAAAGATGTATTTGGCGATGCGGCAACACCAATCGTAACTGTGGCGCTATTGATCGCTTATGTTGCTCTGGTTCGCGTATCTGCAAAATACGCAGCTGAAGGCGGCATGGAAATCGATGCTGATCTAAAAGAAGTTCCGGATCCAGGCCCAACGATTAAATCAGGTTTACACTTCCTACTGCCTATCGTAGTGCTAGTTTGGTGTCTGACGGTTGAACGTTTCTCACCTGGTTTATCTGCCTTCTGGGCCACAGTATTCATGATCTTCATCTTGATCACCCAGCGTCCTTTGATGACTCTGATGAACAAATCAGACGATCTTGCAGAGCAAACCAAAGCTGGTTTCGTTGACCTAGCAGAGAGCTTGGTTTCAGGCGCACGTAACATGATTGGTATCGGTGTCGCGACAGCGGCTGCAGGTACGGTTGTAGGCGTGGTGACTCTAACGGGTATCGGTCTAGTAATGACGGACTTCGTTGAGTTTATCTCAGGCGGTAGCATCATTCTTATGTTGCTATTCACTGCAGTAATCAGCTTGATCTTAGGTATGGGCTTGCCAACAACGGCGAACTACATCGTTGTATCAACGCTGATGGCTCCGGTAATCGTGACCCTAGGCGCTGCGCACGGCTTGATCATTCCATTGATTGCGGTTCACTTATTCGTGTTCTACTTCGGTATTCTTGCAGATGACACACCTCCGGTAGGTCTCGCGGCGTTTGCAGCAGCGGCAATTGCGAAATCAGATCCGATTCGTACTGGTATCCAAGGCTTCACCTATGATATCCGTACCGCAATTCTACCTTTCATGTTCATCTTCAATACTCAACTACTACTGATGGGCATTGATTCTTGGTGGCACTTAGCACTAACGATTTTCTCATCTGTGACTGCGGTACTTATCTTCGCAGCTGCAACACAAGGTTGGTGGTTCACCAAGAACAAGTGGTGGGAAACGGTGCTGCTTATTGCATTAACCTTCACTTTCTTCCGCCCTGGCTTCTGGTGGGACATGATTTACCCAGAGAAAGTTCTTTCACCTGGAGTTGAGATCGCTCAAATCACAGAGAATCTATCTGTGGGACAATCACTTGAATTGAGAGTAGGTGGTGAAAACTTAGAAGGTAACTATTCTGAGAAGACAGTTCGCCTTCCGTTTGAAGATTCTGCAACAACAAGTGAAGACCGTATTGCTTCAATGGGCTTAATGCTGACACAAGCTGACGACAAAATGATTGTTGATATGGTTGAGTTCGGTAGCCCTGCAGAAGCCGCTGGTATTGACTTTGATTGGGAAATTAAATCCGTTATCCAAGATGCAGATCGACCAATGAAAGAGTGGGTGTTCTTGCCTGCCCTACTGATTTTGATTGGTTTAGCAATGAACCAAAGAAGGCGTGCTCGTAAGGATGAGATTAGCGCGTAATGGATAGAGCCAAGTAGCGCTCTACTCTATTTGGCTTTTTTACTACATGGAAAAGATAATTACAGCGTTTGGTGTTTACTTAGCGCTGCTCAAAAAGAGACGAATACATGTATAGACAGATCCTTGTTCCCGTAGATCTTAATGACAAAGGCTTTTCTGATAAGGCAGTCGAACTGGCGGTATGGCACGCAAAACACAGCAATGCTGAAATCCACATTCTGAACGTACTACCAGGCATTCACATGTCGATGGTGGCGTCTTACTTCCCGAAAGATGCAGCGAACCAAATGAAGCTTGATGTTAAAAATCAGCTGAAAGAGTTTGCTGACAAGCACATTGACGATGAAGTGGTTTACAAAGTTCATGTTGCTGAGGGTAAAACCTACGCGACGATTCTTGATTACGCAGAAAAGCTTGGCGCCGACCTTATCGTGATGCCTAGCCATAAGCGTTCAAAAATCGACAAAGTGGTACTTGGCTCGGTTGCAAGCAAAGTAGTACAGAACTCACCAATCAATGTATTGGTGGTTAAACCGCAAGGTTAAGTCATTTAATCGACACACAATCTAAAAAGGTTGGCCTACAGGCCAACCTTTTTTGTTTTGCGTTCGCACCATTTAATTCTTTAATCAACTCACTAAGTTCTGCGGATTACCCTCAACAAACCCATCAATATTATCGATTAAGATATCAGACAGTTTTTGAATTGAGCTGTCACTGCCCCACGCCACATGTGGAGTGAGTAATAAGTTCGGTAAGTGGCTATTAGCCAATAGTGGATTTGAGTTGTCGGCTGGCTCTT
The DNA here is from genome assembly GCF_041470505.1 of Vibrio sp. 10N.261.55.C5. Taxonomy (NCBI): domain Bacteria; kingdom Pseudomonadati; phylum Pseudomonadota; class Gammaproteobacteria; order Vibrionales; family Vibrionaceae; genus Vibrio; species Vibrio sp. 10N.261.55.C5. Next base: position 47,740 of record NZ_JBFRMS010000044.1, on the reverse strand, counting down.
GTGTAAACACATCCATACCTGCGCCTGCAATCTCATGTTTTTTCAAAGCCTCAACTAGGGCTTGTTCATCTACTAGACCTCCGCGCCCGGCATTAATTAATACCGCGCTCGATTTCATCATTGTGAGCTCTCGCTCTGAAATCAGATTTTGGGTCGCATCAGTCAATGGGCAATGTAGACTGATCGCATCCGCTTGCTTCAATACCGTATCAAAAGGTAGATACCCTTCTCGACAAGACTCTGCTCCTTTTCGCTCGGCAAACATCACCTTCATACCAATCGCTTTGGCTAACATTGCGGTGGCTTGCCCTAAACTGCCACTACCAATTAAACCCAATGTACTACCAGCCACATCTTGAATAGGGTGAGTAAAGAAACAGAACTGCTTATCCTTTTGCCACTCGCCGGCTTCAATGTCTTGATGGTAGCCAACAAGATTTCGTTTTAGCGTAAACAGCATAGCAATCACATGTTCAGGTACCGACTGAGTCGCATAGCCTTGCACATTAGCCACTGCGATATTGTTACTCTTGCAGTAGTCGACATCGACATTATTGACGCCTGTCGCTGACACCGCGATCAGCTTGAGTTGTTGTGCTTGAGCTAAATTATCAGCGTTGAGCACAACCTTATTGGTGATAACAACATCCGCTCCCGCAACGCGCTCAGCAACGAGTTCTGGAGCAGTAAAGTCATACTCGACCCACTCATGTTCAAAGCTGAGAGGTTTTAAATGGATTTGAGATGGGATGGTGGCTCTGTCGAGAAAGACCACTTTCAACTTCGACATTGTACGTCCTTGAATTGGTATTGATGACTCCATTCTAAGCTTTTAGCTTACTGTAGTCTGGAAGCTCTGGCGCAATTTCAAAGTGCTGTTCGATTTGTGGGGATGCTTGAGGATAAAAGTCACAGGGAACAAAGGCTTTAAACAATTGATTATTCGCTGGATGATAAAAGCTCAGCTCACACGCATGCAAAGCCAACCTATCACTGTATTCAAATGCTTCTGATGTTGCGTAAAACTCATCGCCCACAATCGGTGCGCCTATTTCCATGCAATGCACTCTCAATTGGTGAGAACGCCCGGTAATTGGCAGTAACTTAAGTAAAGTCGTTTGGAGTTCTTGCTGTTCTACCACATAACGAGTCTGTGATGATTTACCATCCTCGAAACACACTTTTTGCTTCGGCCGGTTTGGCCAATCGCAAATAAGAGGGAGGTCAATCAAACCTTCTGCTTCTTCTACTGAACCCCATACTCGGGCGTAATAGAGTTTGTGTGTCAGTCGATATTGAAATTGCTTCTTCAAATGACGCTCAGCTTGTTTGTGTTTAGCGAGCAGCATCAAGCCCGATGTCGACATGTCTAATCGATGCACGACTTGAATCTCTGGAAATTCGACAACCAAGCGACTCCACATACTGTCGTAATGCTCAGGTAACCTACCCGGAACAGAAAGCAGGCCTGCAGGCTTGTTCACCACAAGAATATCGTCATCTTGATAAACAATATCAATCCACGGTTCACGTGGTGGTGTGTACTGTTCTAACGCCATTGAAGCCTCTTAATTGCTAGTGAACAAATAATTCACGGTTTATTCGTTTATAAATAAATACAATTTTCAATATTTTCGTACATAAAAGTTGACGGCCTTACAAAACATGGTATTGATAGGGTAACAGATAATAAGAAGTCAGCATCAAAGGAAAAACGATGGACAGTACGGTTAAAACCACCAACACAAAAACACCAACCTCAGCTCCCCTATCAAGTTTAATTAAGTCTCTTGGCCCAGGCATTATGATGGCCGCAGCGGCTGTAGGTGGTTCTCACTTAGTCGCCTCAACCAAGGCGGGTGCGATTTATGGTTGGCAGCTTGCCGCTCTCATTATCCTCGTTAACGTATTTAAATATCCATTCTTCAGAGCCGGCATCCAATACACGCTAGGAACGGGTCAAAGCTTGGTGGAAGGTTACTCTAACCTAGGCCGCCCATACCTTGTGATCTTTTCGATCTTGAGTGCCATATCTGCGGTCGTGAATACCGCTGCCCTGCTATTATTCAGTGCAAGCCTACTCAGTTACTTTGTTCCTTTCGATTTAGCCACTAGCACCTTGTGCATGATCGTTTTAGCGACCTGTTTGATCATTCTGTTTGCTGGCCATTATCGTGCTCTAGATACACTATCTAAAGCGATCATGGCGATCTTAACCATCACAACCTTAGCTGCAGTCGCCATTGCTATCGGCTCTCCAGTCGAACCTGATGCTGCTTTTGTTCCACCGTCGCCTTGGTCATTGGCTGCTATTGGTTTTATCGTGGTGACCATGGGTTGGATGCCTGCGCCTATCGAAATATCAAGCATCACCTCTATGTGGCTAAAAAGCCAAAAAGAGAAGCAGGAAGTGACCGCACAATCAGCGCTGTTCGACTTTAACGTTGGCTACATTGGTACGGCGCTGCTTGCTTTAGTATTCGTTGCGTTAGGCGCGCTAGTACTTCACGGTTCGGGAGTTGAACTGTCTCGCTCCGGTGTTGGCTTTACTCATCAATTGGTCGGCATCTACGCTTCGACAATTGGTGAATGGTCTCGCCCGTTAATCGCTCTTATCGCTTTCTTCTGTATCTTTGGTAGCACCATTACCGTTATCGATGGCTACTCACGCGTGCTTGCTGAATCACAACGTCTATTATTCAAAAAAGATTCAAGCCCAAGAATGCTGCAAGGCTGGATCATCATTGTCTCTATCGCGGCATTGGCTATTGTGATGTTCTTTAGCGCTGCACTGATGCCAATGCTTGATTTTGCGATGGTGCTTGCCTTTGCGACTACGCCATTCTTCGCGCTGCTTAACTTCATCTTAGTGAATAAGGCTAAGCTTCCAGAAGCACTAGCCATCGGCAGCAAACTAAAATGGTTGTCTGTAGCAGGTCTTGTTTACCTATTTGGTTTCCTAGCGGTATTTGTTTGGTGGAAGTGGTTAATGTAACCAGCTACTTGAATTGTTAATTAAGCTACAGATACAAATAAGGCCTTCATAATGAAGGCCTTATTTCGTTGAAGCATTTCGCTAATTCAAAACTAGTTGTGAGAAACCACAATCAAGCGTAATGAATCTAGCTGAACCTGAGCTTTGCTGATGTAACCGGTCAGTTCATTGATTTGAGCTTCGATTACCTCTAGCTCTTCATCACGAATATTAGGATTCACGGCTTTAAGCGCTTGTAGACGCTCTAATTCACCGTTCAGGTTAGTCTGCATATCTCGTTGAGCTTGTTCACGCACTTCTTCCACTTTAGGAAGTACGTGCGTCTCACCCGCTTCGATTAGCTTGTGAATCTCACCTTGTACCGAGTTAACTAGCTTGCTCGCTAAGTGACGATTTACAGGGCTTAATTGACGGTTAAAGCTATCGAACTCAACCTGAGCTGATAAGTCATTACCACGGCCATCCATCATCAAACGAATTGGCGTCTTAGGTAAGAACTGGCTGATACCGCTGCGTTTCGGCGCTTGCGCATCCACAAGGTAAACCAACTCAAGCAGGATAGTACCCACTGGCAGCGCTTTGTTTTTCAGTAGCGAGACCGCTGATGCACCCACACCTTCACTCAGTAGCAGATCGATACCGCCCTGAATCATTGGGTGTTCCCAGCTAATGAAGTTCATGTCTTCACGAGAAAGCGCAGTATCACGATCAAACGTGATGGTTGCGCCTTCGTATGGTAAGCCTGGGTAGCTTGGTACCATCATGTGCTCAGATGGTGTCACAACCAGCGCATTTTCACCTTTGTCGTCTTGGTTCAAGCCAATCGTATCGAACAGGCTCAATGCAAACGTCACTAGGTTAGTGTCGCCGTCAGTCGAGGCAATCTTCTCTGCAATTTCATGCGCTTTGTCGCCGCCGTTTGAGTGCATTTCTAATAGGCGATCACGGCCTTTTTCTAGATCTGATTTCAGGCTTTGATTTAGCTTGGCAGACTCTTCAATCACTTCATCAAGTTGCTCAGTGTTACCAGAAGCCAGCATCTCGATAAGAACATCTGAGTACTTATCGTAAACCGTGCGACCCGTTGGACAAGTTTCCGCAAATGCATTAAGACCTTCATCGAACCAACGCGCAAGGATCGCCTGTGATGTGCCTTTTAGGTAAGGAACATGAATGTCGATATCACGCAGCTGACCGATACGGTCCAAACGGCCAATACGTTGCTCAAGCAAGTCTGGGTTGAATGGAAGATCGAACATCACAAGTTGGTTAGCGAACTGGAAGTTACGACCTTCAGAGCCGATTTCACTACAGATAAGAACCTGAGCGCCGCCCTCTTCTTGAGCAAAGTAAGCCGCAGCTTTATCACGCTCTAGAATCGACATGCCTTCGTGGAATACAGTTGCACGTACACCTTCACGCTCACGCAGTGCTTGCTCTAATTGAAGAGCCGTACTTGCACGAGAGGCGATCACTAGGATCTTCTCGCTGCGCTTGTCTTGGATCTTTTCAATCAACCAGTTAACGCGTGAGTCGAACTGCCACCAGCTTGAATCTTCACCTTCAAACTCTTGGAAGATCTCTTCTGGATACAGCATCTTCATAGCACGAGCTTCGGGAGCCATCTTGCCACCGATCATGCCAGATACACGCATTGAGGTTGTGTACTGCGTTGGAATTTCCATCGGCAGTAGGTTTACATTTCGCTTAGGGAAGCCTTTGATTGCAGCACGTGTGTTTCTGAAAAGAACACGGCCAGTACCATGGCGATCCATAAGGTTATCAATCAATTCTTGGCGAGCTAACGCTTGCTCTTCTTCGCTGCTATCACCTTCAATCACACGGAACAGAGGCTCAACATCTTGCTCAGAAAGCAGTTCCGTAATCTGGTTCTTCGCGCTGTTTTCAAGCTTCACTCCAGAGAACAGAGCCGTTACTGCATCAGCAACCGGTGCGTATTGGTCTTCTTCTTCAACGAATGCTTCGTAATCGTAGAAGCGATCAGGATCAAGCAGACGCAGACGTGCAAAGTGGCTCTCACGACCAAGCTGTTCAGGCGTTGCTGTTAGTAGTAGCACACCAGACGTATTTTCCGCTAAGCCTTCAACCACTTGGTATTCACGGCTTGGTTTGTCTTGGCTCCACTCAAGGTGGTGCGCTTCATCGACAACCAACAAGTCCCACTCGCCTTCAAGTGCTTGCTCGTAGCGCTTACGGCTCTTACGTAGGAAGTCCAAAGAACACAGAACGTACTGCTGGGTATCAAACGGGTTGTCTGATTCAGCAAACGCTTCAATACAACGCTCTTCATCGAAGATAGAAAAATGCAGGTTGAAACGGCGCATCATCTCTACTAACCATTGGTGTTGTAGAGTTTCAGGAACCACAATCAGAATGCGTTCAGCACGGCCAGACAGCACCTGTTGGTGAATGATCATGCCCGCTTCGATGGTTTTACCTAGGCCCACTTCATCAGCCAGTAAAACGCGCGGAGCGTGACGACGACCCACTTCATGAGCGATGTATAGCTGATGAGGGATCAAGCCAGCACGCATACCACACAAGCCACGCATCGGGCTCTTGTGTTGTTGGTACTGGTTGCTTAGCGCACGGTAACGCAACACAAAGTTATCCATACGGTCGATTTGACCTGCGTATAGCTTATCTTGTGGCTTGTTAAAGCGGATCTGGTTGCTTAAGAAGATTTCACGCAGAGTGACTTCTGTTTCTTGGGTATCTTCGCGAGTACCTAAGTAGGTTAGCAGCCCTTTGTCTTCGATAACTTCTTCGACAGACAGAGACCAACCTTCTTGGCATTCGATGACATCGCCTACATTAAACGTTACTCGGGTTACGGGAGCATCAGTACGTGCATAAACACGGTTTTCTTCTGACGCTGCAAACATTAGTGTCACTGTGCGAGCATCCATTGCTACAACGGTACCTAAACCTAAATCGCTCTCCGTATCGCTTATCCAGCGTTGCCCCAAAGCAAATGTCATGAATCGACTACCTCAATCTTATAGTTGGAATTTGGTCTTCTTAACTGCAGTTTTAAACAAGAACATTATCGCTCCTGAACTAAAAATATAGCCAAAAATGTCTAGTTTGCAGCCACTTTTTAAGTGCGCTCTCAATAATAAATATCTCGAGAAAATGGTGCAGAAAAAGGTCGCTAATCTTACTCGATGCTGTGATTTAGGTCACGCCTAAAGGAGATGATTTCATGCTTTTTTTCTGTTTTCGCCAGTGCAATCAAACTGTCAAAAATTCATGGTTAATCTATAGGTAGCAGATTGCTGCTCTCAAACGAATACACCATATTCACTCGTAACGATATGGTGCTGTTCCTCTAGATGAAGTTTAGGTGAGTAGTTGACTATCACCAGAATCAGATACTAATCTTTATATGAGCTTTATCTACGTTCAATGAATGCAAGGCAAGCCGCACGTCGGCAAGGAGATGCTATGGGCGAGACCAACCGGAAGCTATTTGTTTTAGACACCAATATCCTACTTCACGAACCCTTCGCTATATTTTCTTTCCAAGAGCACGATGTCGTTATCCCCATGACAGTGCTAGAAGAACTCGACAGAATCAAAGACAGTAAAAGAGACGTTGCTCGAGATGCGAGAATTGCGATTCGAACGCTCGAAGACCTGTTCAGGGAAGCCACACCAGACCAAATATCGGAAGGCATCCCTTTTTCTAAAGACATAAATGCATCTGGCAGTATTTCAATACTCGCTGACTACGAACTTCAAGAAAGCATCAAAGCCTTTGCCGATGACAAGGCGGGCGATAACCGAATCCTCAACGCTGTCCTCTATCTTCAAAATAAACGCGCACCACGCGAAGTGGTTCTCATCACCAAAGACATCAATATGCGTTTACGAGCAAAAGGCGCCGGTGTACGTTTTGTTGAAGACTATCAAACTGACCAACTGATTGATGATATCCAATACCTCACCAAAGGCTTCCAACAACTGGAAGGCTCATTTTGGGATGGTATCGATAATGTCGAGAGCAGAAGTTTAGGCGGCAAGACGCTGCACACCTTAGCAAGAGCGCCGTTCGAGCCAACCTTCCTCAACCAATATGTGATTGACGAAGAAAGTGACTTTGCCGCTCGAGTCGAGGAGATTGAGCCGGAAAGCATTACCCTGAGAGACCTCAGCCGCGAAAGATTGATGAATCGCAGAGCATGGGACATCACACCAAAGAACGTCTATCAAGGCAGATTGATGCGCTGCTCGACCCTGATATTGATCTTGTGATTCTCACTGGCGCCGCAGGTAGTGGTAAGACACTGCTTGCTATGGCTGCTGCACTTGAACAAACCATTGAACGTAAGCAATTCGATAAGATCATCGTAACCCGCAACACCCCTGATATTGGTGAATCGATAGGTTTCCTTCCGGGTACAGAGGAAGAGAAAATGTTGCCTTGGTTAGCCGCAGTGACCGATACACTGGAAGCGCTGCACAAGAACGACCACTGTACAGAAGGCTCGATGAAGTACATCTGTGACAAAGCCAATATCCAGTTCAAATCAATCAACTTCATGCGTGGCCGCTCGATTCAAAATGCCTTTGTGCTTTTGGATGAGTGTCAGAACCTCACCGCTTCACAGATAAAAACCATCATCACCCGTTGTGGTGAAGGTACTAAGATCGTCTGCTCAGGTAACTTAGCGCAGATAGATTCTTCTTACCTAACCCCTGTGACTTCAGGCTTAACCTACATGGTTGAGCGTTTTAAAAACTTCGAAGGCAGTGCCAACATCCACCTCAATGGTGTGGTGCGTAGCCGACTAGCTGAGTTTGCGGAAGAGAACATGTAGTGACTCTATACGCTCACTGAATCAGTAATCTAAAAACAAAAAGCGCCTCACATTGGAGGCGCTTTTCAATTTAATCTTTTGAAGTAAGTCGGCAGAGGTTAGTCTGAATTACTCAGTACCACCAACGGTTAGCGAGTCTAGTTTCAATGTTGGTTGACCAACACCCACTGGCACACTTTGACCAGCCTTACCACACACACCCACACCACGGTCGATGCTTAGGTCGTTACCCACCATAGACACCTGCTGCATCGCTTCGATACCAGAACCGATTAGCGTCGCGCCTTTCACTGGGTGAGTGATCTTACCGTTTTCAATCATGTACGCTTCAGACGCTGAGAATACGAACTTACCTGATGTGATATCGACCTGACCGCCACCGAAGTTCGGTGCGTAGATACCTTTCTCAACCGTCGCGATGATCTCTTCCGGTGTGTGTTCGCCCGGTAGCATGTATGTATTCGTCATACGTGGCATTGGAAGATGCGCGTATGACTCACGACGACCATTACCTGTCGGTGCTACACCCATTAGACGAGCGTTCAGCTTATCTTGCATGTAACCTTTTAGGATGCCGTTTTCGATTAACGTATTGTACTGACCGTTAACACCTTCATCATCGACGTTCAATGAACCGCGTAGATCCGTTAATGTACCGTCATCGACAATCGTACATAGGCTTGAAGTTACTTGCTCACCAACTTTGCCAGAGAATACTGACGACTCTTTACGGTTGAAGTCGCCTTCTAAACCGTGGCCTACCGCTTCATGCAGCAGAACGCCCGGCCAACCAGAACCAAGAACCACAGGCATGGCACCAGCAGGCGCTGCAACCGCTTCAAGGTTAACTAATGCTTGGCGAATCGCTTCATCCGCAAATTGGTAAGCAACTTGAGTGCCTTTGTCATCACTTAAGAAGAAGTCGTAACCAAAACGGCCACCACCACCAGCGCTACCACGCTCACGACGATCACCCTTCTGTGCAAGTACGCTAATAGACAAGCGAACCAGCGGACGAATATCACCAGCGTAAGTGCCATCAGTCGCAGCAACCAGCATCTGCTCATGCACACCACTTAAACTCACCGATACTTCAGTCACCATCGGCTCTTTAGTGCGAATGTAAGCATCTAATGATTTTAGTAATTCTGTTTTCTGCTGTTTTTCCCAACTCGCAAGCGGGTTAACTGCATCATAGTAAGCTTGATTAGAGTTGCGTTTGAACGCTTGAACCTTGCCGTTTTGACCTTGTTTAGCAATACCACGAGCCGCAATTGCGCTCTGCTTAAGACCATCCAATTGGATTTGGTCAGAGTAAGCAAAACCAGTCTTTTCACCAGATACTGCACGAACGCCAACACCGCAATCGATATTGAAAGAGCCGTCTTTAATAATGCTGTCTTCTAGCACTAAAGATTCGTGCCAGCTTGACTGAAAGTAGATATCAGCATAATCAATTTGGCGGGTAGCAATACTCGCCAATGTATCTGCGATATTTTGCTCCGTAAGCCCTGTCGGGTTCAGTAGCGCTTCTTCAATTTGATTAATGCTCATAGATGGCTCTTGTTTGTAATTAAAATTGATTGGTAAATCGAGAGTGTTGCGCGATGGGCATATTTTGCCTAATGGACTCGCAACTGGATGTGTCTATCTCAACCACCATACTTTTAGGATCTTGGTCTAACTGTGCGACCACTCGTCCCCATGGATCAACCACCATTGAGTGTCCCCATGTTTCTCTTTGGCAAGGGTGTTTTCCGCCTTGACCTACCGCGACAATCCACGACTGTGTTTCAACCGCGCGGCATCTTAATAGTACTTCCCAGTGCGCTTGACCCGTTACCGCTGTAAAAGCCGCAGGCACCACAATGATTTGTGCCCCTTGCTTACGTAACTCTGAATACAAGTGTGGAAAGCGCACATCATAACAAATACTCAAACCTAAGCGACCAAAAGGCGTTTCCGCTGTCACAACTTGGTTGCCCGGAGTGAAAATATCCGACTCTCGATAGCACTTATGGGCGTCAGCGACATCCACATCAAACATGTGTAGCTTGTCGTAATGAGCAACGAGGCAACCAAAATCATCAATCACCAAGGTGGTGGTCGTCACTCCGTTAGTTGTGCTTATCGGCATACTGCCAATGACGATCCAAATTCTGTGAAGCTTTGCTAGCTCAGAGATTTTCTTTTGCAGTGGGCCATCATTAAAAGGCTCAGCACACTGGTGATAGTCGGCTTGACTGCCAAAAACTAACGCGTTTTCAGGGCAAACAACCCACTTAGCCCCCAACTCTTTGCACTTTGCAACTTCTTGAGCAAGGTACTCAAAGTTCAATTCAGGGCTGGGGCCAGATGTCATTTGAATCAACCCAACACAATCCATGTGTATCGCTCCTCCATTCATTATGATTCAGAAATCAGCATTTCACCGTATATTCGCTGACTCGGGCATAAGGTCTTTTCGGCTAATTTAAGGCCTATTCGGCTAATTTTCTCAGCTTCTCTGGCAGCTGAAACTCGCCAGAGCTACGAGAAAGTTCGCTCACCGTTGGTGAATCCAATGGTCCTTTCACCGAATAATTTACTTGGGTAAAGACTTCCACAACTGGCGAGATAACCGTGGTCACCGCCAATACGTACAGCGCCGTTTGAGGGGTTACCGCAAAGGCCGTTAATACGGGAATACCCGAGGTAATATCTGGGGTAAAGTTCACCTCAGCATCAACCTGACGCGTGTTGAGGTTAGCGATACCTTTGATTTTCATCTCACCTGCGACCGCATCCATGTTCAGATCATTGGTCAGGAAGATACCATTTTGAATCTCGCCCGTTCCGGTGATGCTGTTGAAGGCCATACCTTTATCAAACACATCTGAGAAATCGAGCTGCATCTTACGGATGATCGAATCTAGGCTAAACAGGCCAAGTAATCGAGCTGCGCCGCTCACATCCGAGATAATGCCTTTACCAAACTTGGTTTTAACGTTGCCATCAAGGGTATCCATTTTGATTCCCCAAGGCGAACCATCCCAATTTAGTTGACCTTCCAACGCGAATGGCGCTTTTTGAATCCCGGAAGTAATACCAAAGCGCTCCATGAGCTCGCTGTTGTTTTCACCTTCAACATCAACGGTTAACGATGAATGACTCTTGTCACCTTGCAGTTCCCACCAGCCACTCACATCCGCTTTGTTACCGCCGCTTCGCACCTGGATTTTGTTCCACTCGATACGATCTTCGTTCCTCGTCATTTCAACATCGACCTTACCCACCTTGTAGCCTTGCAGCCAAAAGTCGTTCAGCGTCAGGGTCAGGTTTGGCATCGCATCGTGGATCTCTCTATCCAATTTGGATATCAATGGCGCAGCTTGTTCTTTACGTTGCAGCAGTTGCTGATCTTGGTTGTTCTTATCACTCCACTCAGGAACAAACAGATGCAGACGATCCAGTGAAACTGTCAAATCATAAGGAGGCAGGTAGTTAATATCCCCTTCTAGCTCTTGGCTAGACACTTCCATTTGCCACGCCTGTTTGTTCTTACTAGCACTAAAATCGACGTCATTCCAAGAGATACCACCCAAGATCAGCTCTTTACTCTCAAAGGTAATACGGCTTGGCGCAGGTATGGTTGGCGTGTTCATTTGACTAAGTACAGCCGTTGAAGGCTTTACCGGTTCCATTACAACCGATAACCAATCATCGGCATTGAATTTGTCTGTACGAATCAGGGCGTGATGGCCCACCACCGGGCTAATTTTGTAGCCACCGCGACCAAGCACTAAGTTGGTCGCCGTTAACTCAGGCACGTCGCCTGTGATATCAATCTCAGCTTGGTACTTGGTGTTTGGCAATTGCAGGCGCGCGGTAATCGTCTCTTGGTTACCCGATGCCTGTAGCCTTGCAGAGCCACTTTCTAGTGATTTTTTCGCCAATGGATATGGGTAATCACTCGCCAAGTATTTTAGGTCTGACTGTAAGTCTAGTTGGTAGGTAAAGCCGATATCATTCAGCTGGATATCAATCTGGCTTTGCCATTGCGCATGACCTGATAAGCGGCTTAACCATTGCTCCCCGATGTAAGGTTCTAGAGGCTTGACGTCCCAATCACCTAACACATCAATATCAACTGCATAGCCAGGACCATCATTAAGGCCCTTAAAATCAAGCGAGATACCTTGGTTAAGAAGATCCGCAGCGAGGCCATTTGCCGTCACTACGTCATTATCAAATTCAATTCGACCCGTGGTGTTCTCGAGCACCATTGGCGGCGCTTCAATCTCAACATGGTTGCCACTTAAGTCGGCGTAACCCCATGCTCTTGCTTCTTTTTCAGAATCAAACGGAATATTCAGCTGGAACTCCGAAGATACATCACCACTCACTTGAAGTGCGGTTAAGGCTGCGCCTACCGAGCCCACCAGTGGCGAAGACGTCATGTAATCGCGTACTGCGTTGCCAGACGCCGTCGCTTTAGCTTCAATTTCAATATGGCCGCCTTCCCCTAAATAAGGAATGCGTCCTGTGATTCGATCTGCCGTCACATCCATCAGTTGAGCTGAGCGAGAATCCAGATGCATCGCATCATTTTCAAACAACAGATCAAGCTGAAGATCAGTAATCAGTGGCCACGCGGTATCAAAGCTGAATTTCGCATCTTCTAAGCCAACCCAAACCTGGAAAATACCATCGTGGTTAGTGTATGGATATTGAGACAAATCACCATGCCACAACAGTTTTACGGTATCCGCTTTACCGGCTTGAATCGCAGTTGAAAGGTAGTCTGTTAGATCTTGCCCAAGAGCCAGTGTAGGTAAGTAGCGCCATGTTTCACCGACATTGTAAGCGTCCGCTTCGCCGTAGAAGGATAAAAACGGGCTCGCATCTTTTGGGAAGTCTAAGCGGAATGCGCCTAGTACTTGTAAATCGGGGGTGGCAGCTGTGATTTTGTCTGACCACAGCTTCCAGCCGTTTTCATCTTGCTGCCAAACAATATCAACCTGACCTTGTTTGATATTCAAAGGCGCTTGGAATACGTCACCATAAGGGAACACATCGTCAATAACATGCAGGCTAGCTTTCGCTTCCGAGGCCGCACCAAACACACTACCAGACACTTGGCTAAAGCCTGGGACTAGTTCCCACTGCTCGATAGCAAGATCAGAAAAACTGGCTGAATAACGTAAACTGTCAATTCCCGAACCCATGGAAACACGGATATCAGAAACAGAGCCGCCCGGCGCCAATACGTTAATCATTTTGGTTGATTGTTCAGAGTCAGGCAGCAGCTTAATCAACGGAGTAATAGTCGCAATATCCAGCTCAGAAATGTTGAGTTGCCATGGACCTTGATTCCACTTGAACGCTACGTCGAGTTCCGGCCAAGGTGTGTCATCCGTTCTAAGGTTTAGTGAGTGACCATTTACTTGCCAACCATCATCAGTCGGCGACAACTTAAAGACACCGGACTCAAGCATGAGGTCATGCTCGCCATCTTCGTTCCACGCCAGTTCTGAGGGTAAAACCTCAACATAAGCGCTCACTGGCTTGCTATTTCGCAGCGTAAGCCAGCTATTCAAGCTCACAGTACCCGTTTCAATGCCGGATTCCGCCTGCATATAATGCGTAAGCCATGGCTTAACAGAAATGCTGTCGGCACTGACATAAAACTCACCAGTCACATCAGTCAGTGACCCACCATCAATAAAGTTAGCACTCACTGACAGAGAGTTTAGATTGGCATCTTTGATACTCACCACACCTTCAGCAAGGTGATGTTTGTCTGAATTTTGCCATTTTAAGGTTTCTATATCGAGCTGACGTTCTTCACCCGAAACAGAGTGATAAAGAATAGAAGAATCTTTTGCAGTTACATCGACGAGTGTTTTTAGCAGTAAATTATCGAGCTCTTGTATCACTCGCTTGGAAGACTCGGGATCTGTAGGTTCGTCTTTGCCATTTTGTCCGGCAAACAGATCAATTGAGCGGATATCAAGATACATTTGATTCATGACTAGATCGGCCACAACCGGGCGCATCTGCACGAGCGATTGAATCAAGTCAAACTCGACTTCAACACGCTCAACAGAGAAGGTCACATCTTCTGCATTGGGGAGGCTAGCTTTAACGCCTTGCAGAGCAATAGAGGGGTGAGTGTTACGCCAAAAACCGCCCACATCTTGAATCGAAAAATCAAAACCGGAGTGTTGGTTTACCCAAAGCTCAATTTCAGATTGATACTTGTTTAAATTGGGCAAGGCTACACGCAGTGTAGTAACGGCAATGGCTAGCGTTACTAAGAGAGTAACCACTAACCATAAACATGCACGTAGAATCAGAGTAACGCTTGAGCTCACAAAATTTCCATTACATCATAACAACATCAAACTGCTCTTGTATGTACAGAGGCTCAGCCTGGATTTTAACTTGCTTACCAATAAAGACTTCAAGCTCCGCAAGCGCATGAGATTCATCGCCCTCTAACGCCTCAGCTACGGCAGCTGCCGCATAGACCACAAATTTATCGGCGTCGTACGCACGATTCACTCGCGTGATCTCTCGAAGAATTTCATAACAAACGGTTTCAACTGTCTTCACACTGCCGCGGCCTTCACAAGCAGGACAGCTCGAACATAGGATATGCTCAATACTTTCACGAGTACGTTTACGAGTCATCTCAACCAACCCAAGCTGCGTGAAGCCATTAATATTGGTTTTCACACGGTCTTTGTCGAGCGCAGCCTCTAAAGAAGTTAGTACTCGCTTACGATGTTCCTCAGACAACATATCAATAAAGTCGATAATGATGATGCCACCTAAGTTACGTAGACGCAGCTGACGAGCAATCGCTTGAGTCGCTTCTACATTGGTGTTGAAAATCGTCTCTTCTAGATTACGACGACCAACAAACGCGCCAGTGTTGATATCAACCGTGGTCATCGCTTCAGTTTGGTCGATAATCAGATATCCACCAGACTTTAATTCGACTTTACGATCCAATGAACGCTGAATTTCGTTCTCGGTATCGTACATATCAAAGATAGGCTTATCACCTTCATACAGCTCAAGCTTGTCTGTCAGCTCAGGCACGTATTCAGAGGTAAACTCTTTTAGGTTTTCATATTCTAGACGAGAATCGACCTGAATCTTGCTCAGCTCAGTACCGACGAAGTCACGTAAGATACGTTGGCTTAAGCAAAGCTCACCATACAAACGAGTACGCGCCTTGTGCTTACCACGACGCTCTAATACTTTTAGCCATAATCGCTTCAAGAATGCAGCATCTTGTGCCAACTCATTTGAATCTGCACCTTCTGCTGCTGTGCGGATGATGAAGCCACCGTGTTCGTCACAGTAACGAGACACGACTTTTTTAAGACGGTTACGTTCAGACTCGCTGTCGATACGTTGAGATACACCAACATGACTTGCGCCCGGCATAAATACCAGATAACGAGACGGTAGAGTGATATCAGTGGTTAAGCGAGCACCTTTAGTACCAAGAGGGTCTTTGACCACTTGCACCACAATGTCTTGCCCTTGACGGACAAGCTCTGAAATATCACGAACCTGAAATTGTTTCTTTTCGTTTTCAGCGACACATTCAGTGTGTGGGACAATATCAGAGGCGTGTAAAAAAGCTGCTTTCTCAAGGCCTATATCCACAAAAGCCGCCTGCATTCCCGGAAGAACACGGCTTACACGTCCTTTATAGATATTTCCTACGATACCGCGTCGAGCATCTCGTTCGACATGGATCTCTTGAAGAGCCCCCCCTTCAATCATGGCCACACGAGTTTCACTCGGGGTCACGTTCAGCAACAATTCAGCACTCATGGTGCACCTCAGGTTAGTAATTATAAGAATTCTTGCAGTAGCTGGTCCGTTTCAAATAAAGGTAAGCCGACAACGGCGTAATAACTACCTTCGATTCGGGTGACAAAGCGTCCGCCCAAACCTTGGATCCCATAGCTACCGGCTTTATCGCATGGCTCCCCTGTTTGCCAGTATTGTTCTATTTCTTTTTCACTGAGGGGTTTAAACCATACGTCGGTAATAATGATTTCTGTTCTTTGTTTTTCTTCTGAAACCACAGAAACCGCCGTCATCACTTGGTGACGTTCATTCGCTAACTGAGTAAGCATGCGCTTAGAGTCAGTAAAATCGGTGGGTTTCTCAAGCACTTGCCCTTGGCTTACGACGACTGTGTCAGAACCAAGAACGACTATATCAGAGCCATGATCTACAGTATCAGAACTAGGAACGACATGCTGCCTTTCAGAAGGGTTATCTTTCAATAAAGACAACGCAGCTAAAGCTTTATCTAAAGATAGTCGCTTAACATATTCTTCGGCGGTTTCTTGAGCGTGTTTACACTCTTCAACATCGGTTACGAGGACAGAAAACTCATAACCGAGTTGAGATAGCAATTCTTTGCGGCGTGGAGAGCCGGATGCCAAAACTAAATGTTTCTTTTCCATCGTCACGCTACCTCACATGCCAATGGCGACGCACGCGTCTCATTAATAAAAACATCCAAGGCCAAAGTATACAGTTTATCAATGCGCTCCATAACGATAACGGATTGAAAACAACATCTTGGATCAAATATTCACCAAAGAAGATCAACACCTCAAACAAGACCGTTAACGCGGCAATGATCATCGCTTGCTGCCATAACGCCATGTTACGAATGACGAGGAAGTTCATCGCAATAATGTACATCACTATTGCCATCATCATGCCTCGAATACCCAGAGTAGAGCCGATCAAAAGGTCCCACAATAAGCCTAAAATCAAAGCACTACCCACGTTAACACGATGCGGTAGAGCCAAAACCCAGTAACACGTAACCAGCAGTAACCAAGATGGTCTAAATAAATCTAAGCTACCAGGCCAAGGGATCGTCTGCAGAATCAGTGCTATTAAAAATGAGCAGAAAATTACTACCTTGCTTCTCAAAACGCTATTGGCCATCTTCGCCCTCTAACAATGCTTGTTCTATGCTCGATTGATCCGCTTGCATCTGTTTGTTTTCATCAGGCCATACAAGCAGCAGGTATCTGAGCTTATCGAACTCAACCACAGGCTCTGCTTTAATCACAGCGAACTCACGTTTCGGGTCGTAATCAACGGCCGTAACATAGGCGACTGGATAACCTTCTGGATATACCCCACCAAGACCTGATGTCACCAACAGATCTTCTTCTTGTATATCGGTACTGGTTGGAATGTGCTCTAGCTGGATCTCATCAATCATGCCATTGCCCGAAGCAATCACACGGATGTCATTACGAATAACCTGAACAGGAATCGCATTGTTTGCATCAGTGAGTAGTAATACACGACTATTATGAGCAGCAACGAAAGTGACTTGGCCGACAATGCCTTTTTCGTTGATCACCGGCTGACCTTCATACACCCCATCAATCTGACCTTTGTCGATCACGACTTGATGGCGATATGGTGAAGTGTCTACCGCCATAACTTCTGTGACGACTTTCTTCTCATCACGGATAAACGGCGAGCCTAACAGCTTACGAAGGCGCTTGTTTTCTTCTTGATATTGCTCAAGCAGAATCAGCTCGCTCTTCAGACGCAAGACTTCTCGTTTAATATTATGGTTAGATTCAATTAACCCTTTGCGAGTGCTAAAACGGTCGTAAACACCATCGAACATAGTGCGAGGCAAGTTGGCTGCATATTGAATAGGCGCAACCATGCTGTTTAATAGATAGCGAACATTTGAGAAAGCATCTAAACGACTATCAGCCAGCATAAGGCTGGCTGATAAAATTACAGCAAAAAACAGGCGCAATTGTAGAGAGGGACCTCTACCAAAAATTGGCTTCATTCTATATTTGGTCCTAGAGCTACATTTGATCCTATAGACAAGGTCCTAGGCTCTTTACATAAAACTAGATAAGAAAAGAGCCTAACACTAGATATTATTCTTCGCTGAACAGATCGCCGCCGTGCATGTCGATCATCTCTAGAGCTTTACCGCCACCTAGAGCAACACACGTTAATGGCTCTTCTGCAACAACAACAGGGATACCTGTTTCTTCTGTTAACAGGCGATCAAGGTCTTTAAGCAGTGCACCACCACCTGTTAGTACCATACCGTTTTCTGAGATATCAGAAGCCAGCTCTGGTGGACACTGTTCAAGTGCAACCATGACTGCAGATACAATACCTGATAGAGGTTCTTGAAGTGCTTCAAGGATTTCGTTTGAGTTTAGGCTAAAGCTACGAGGCACACCTTCAGCAAGGTTACGACCGCGAACTTCGATCTCATTGACTTCATCGCCAGGGTAAGCTGAACCGATTTCGTGTTTGATCTTCTCTGCTGTCGCTTCACCGATCAAGCTGCCGTAGTTACGACGAACGTAGTTGATGATCGCTTCATCAAAACGGTCACCACCAATGCGAACAGAAGACGAGTAAACCACACCGTTCAGTGAGATAACCGCAACTTCAGTAGTACCACCACCGATATCAACAACCATTGAACCTGTTGGCTCAGAGACACGTAAGCCAGCACCAATCGCAGCAGCCATAGGCTCATCGATTAGGTAAACCTCACGAGCACCAGCACCTAACGCTGATTCACGGATAGCACGACGCTCAACCTGTGTTGAACCACAAGGTACACAAACCAAAACACGAGGACTTGGTTTAAGCACACTGTTGTCATGCACTTGTTTGATGAAGTGCTGAAGCATTTTTTCCGTTACGTAAAAGTCGGCAATTACACCGTCTTTCATTGGACGGATCGCTGAGATGTTACCAGGCGTACGACCAAGCATTTGCTTAGCAGCGTGGCCAACAGCAGCGACACTCTTTGCAGAACCCGCACGATCTTGGCGAATAGCGACAACTGAAGGCTCATCAAGAACAATGCCTTGGCCTTTTACATAAATAAGGGTATTGGCTGTACCTAAATCAATCGATAGGTCGTTTGAAAACATGCCACGAAGTTTTTTAAACATATTCTTCGCTCATCCTGCAAGAATTAGAAGACAAAAATTGCACTAAATGTACCAATGCCTTGCTGTTACGGCAAGGCATTGAAGTACAAACATGGACTGAAACCCGCAATTTCTTACAGATTCCTAACTTAAGGGGCAAAAATTATATTATTACTGACCTGTTAAGCCACTTTCACCTCGGTAGATCACACGATCGTTACCACGGTAGATACCAAATGTGACGACGGTGGATGGATCTTCATCACCCAGTTGGCGCCAGTTGTAACGTAGCCATGGTTGATCTTGATCGCTACCTGAACAAACAACAGGGTTTTCACCAGTATTAGCCGTTGGCGCAGAGGCATCCATTCTCAACCACAGACGAACTTGCTCACGCGGCGTATCTGTTCCCGTTGGCGTATTTTGGTTTGCTGTGACCTCTTCTTCACCGCCCTTTACATTTCCATCACCACTAAACATTGCAGACGTAATAGTCTTGCCTTCGCTGTGCCAAATCACCTGTCTACAATAATTTGCACCATTAAAACTACTGCTTCTTTTATTCTGGTCATCTTGATAGCTATCATCAGTGTTGAGAACAAACTCACTACCATTCCAGAATTCAACTCTTAGTGGGATAGTCAATGTGGCATTTGAGTTACCACCAATATCATCGAGCGCCATTCGACCATATCGGGCAGGAGGTTGAACTGGGAATGCAGCTGAATCGGTAACAGGGTCTGAATCCGTAAATGACACAGGATCAACTCCTGTCACTGTTAAACCAAAATTAGTGGCTATTGAGCTAGCATCACTGGTATTGAAAGGACCATCTCTGCGGCTAACGTCATCTGAATCCGTAACTCTTTGCAGCTCAGCTGCATTGTCATTCAGTAACCAATGTTTACGATCAACAGACCAAGACCCAGCATCCGTATCTAGCAAGAAGCCGTTATCTATATTGCTATCATCTAGAACACCAAACTTTGCTTGTAGTTCTGTATTAAAGAATCGGTAATTATTAAGCGCATTATCCGTATCACTCTCACCTGATGCCATTGGATATACTTGGTGAACTGTAGAGTCATAAGGTTGACTTAGGTACGCAATATTATTTTGATTTGTAACATTCCACTCAGGGTCACCTTGCATGAAGTATTTGGGGTAAAAACGGCCGATAGTTTTAGACCCAGTGACACCTGAATCACCATTTGGAGGGGCAATGGTGCTATAAAAGTTACCCGTTTCAATTGCAACCAATTCAAAACTTCCTACCTCTGAGTAGGTTAACCCATCAAGTTGGTACCCACCATTTGACTGATCACTAATTGAAATACTCGGAGATATCGTGTCGGGCATCAAATAGCCAAGTACACCCTCACTTGGTGTGTCTAAATAATGGGAAACACTGATCGAAGCTTGAGACACAAAATAATTCGAAGGAACACCTACATTATTTGAACATACGGAATTTACATTAGCTCCGGTAATCATGGGTTTCACGTCCACATCAAAGCTCTCCCCCGCTGCAACAAAGCCACTACTACTGGATTCTGTACTCGTTCCACTTGAATCGCTATCAGTACATACAGCAAACTCATAAGGTTTAGATTTGACAACAAAGCTACCAACCAACCCCGAACTTGCGGAATCAGGCTGTTCATAAATAGGACACCCTTCAATTTCAGAACAATCAAAGCTAGGATCATTGATAACTACATTAACTTGCCCAACATTGCTCCAATTTACTTCAGTTGTAGCACCACCATTATCAAAATTTAGATCTGTAACTGAGAAGTCATCAAGTGATCCATCTTCAGGGGTAGGCATTTCAAGAAAGTAATCTTTAGAAGCATCAAATGATAAGTTTTTAGTATAGCCATTTACTGGGCTAACAACGCCTTGATCACAAGCTTGAGCCGTCACCTCTACCACTAACTCTTGAGAGTCTTGAGCTGCATTCATATGTATTTGGCTTGGGCTTGTATCAAACTTATAGGGCACATAAAAAACTTGTGTCGATGTTGCGGGCTCTGAATCGTAGACTCCCCCAACACTGAAACTACCAACCGTATCAGAGTCTAAATACAAGGTTCGAATGCCACCATCAAACGTATAATCCGGAGTTTCACACGCATTGTTAGCTTCACCCTTACACCATCGCGTTCCCGTTGGGGTTACCGTCGCTTCAAACTGCTCATTAGAGTCGACCAATTCGCCATTCTCTTCTAGGCGAAACTCAACCGGAATTCGCTCACAGGTTAGGCTATATAATTGTTGAGGTTCTACAACCAATAATCCTTGCTGTACTGGGGGTTCACAAGAATAATCAGGTTTGATTATCGTTACACCATTATCAAGCACGGCGACTCTCGCTGTCACGGCACCATGAATAGCTGTCTGATTTAAATCTACAGTATCTGCGAGAATAAATCCTTTGAAAGTAGAGTTCCCAACGTCAAATATGACCTCACCTTTAGGAGCGTATATAATGGGATAAGCGAAGTCAGATTGTATATCAACTGCCAAGTTAAACTTCATACGTGTTATCACATTTATTTGAGAGTTGCCCTCAAAGGCATATACCAAATCTCCTGCATCATGCTCATAATTATCAAAGGTCACCGTGGAATTATCAGGAAAAACCAGTTCGACACCCGCCCCTCCACTAACTTTAACATCTGAGATATAACTGTCTTCATCTAAGACGACTCGAACTAGATTATAATCATTCCCCTGCTTGTTGATAACGAGCTTAGACAAGTTACTCTCAATGAAAACATCTATTGTTTCACCGTTAATTTGGTAAGAACATATCTCTGAGTCCGCTCCGCAGCTCTGCAAAATATCCGAAGCCTTGCCCGTAATGGTTAAACTTTCTGATGGATTTTTTTCTGCAATAGAGGTTACGTAACTGCCTTTAATCTTTCTTAATTCAAGTTGGCTATCATTATTACCAACATCACATTGATGTTCATCACACACTGGAAAATTATAAATATGATAAAACTCACTCGCATCATCAAAACCCAATAATAAAAAGTCATCTTTTGTTGTCCATTTATCATTAAAGAGCTCATAGCCTTCAGAGACCTTTTTTAAAGATTGATTAATATAGTTATTAGACCAGCCGCTAAATTTTGTTTGCTGGCTGGTAACCGTCAATGAGCTATTCACACCAGTCCAACTCTGAATGGGCTCGGGAAACAAGTTACACACGTTGGCAACAGGAACCACCTCAGGTAACTCAAACGCAAAGTAACCCACTTCTTCCGGAATATGCGTGCGGTCTCTAAAGTCCTCATCTACAACAAAGCTAACTTGGTTCGTGTTAATGTTACATCGACGTAGCCAGCCTCCGTGTCCACCAGCCCTCTCTTGTTTATTAGCTATGATCCCGTCAATATTCGTTAGAGAGGTGGTAGCATACTTATCCTCACAACCATCCAACATTGGGTCATTACCGCTTTGACTTGGCGTATCATACCCTCTTGCAAATTGAACCTTAAAACCATCAACATCAAGGTTAGTATTGGTGGCTAACGTCGCTAAAAACGCGATCTTCTCATCGTCATAATCATCGCTACTGCGGTGAGAAGCACTTAGCTCCAAAAACAAATCAATGTATGACGTTTCATCGGTTCGCCTAACCTTGCCAGAGGTCATCCATTTATCATTGTTATTTCGAGTTTGAATTTGATGCAATACCACCGGATTAGAAGAAAAGCCAGCTCCGCCAAAATCGCTATAAAGGACTCTATCATTACTATTTGAGCCTGATTTAGCACTGGCTGCATCGGTGTTCAAATAACCCGCTATGACTTCATGGCCATTAAAATCGGCCACACCGGGCTCAATCGCAAGGTAACTGACTTCTGTTATCGGTTGGCTATCTAAATCTGAACCACCGCCATTCTTTGGCGCCTTAATCTGCTTGATGGTCGCTTCGGTTTTGCTTACCTCGGTAACCATTAACGTTGCAGGAGCATCCGCGTCAGGGGCACTTGAATCAATGGTTGGCATCACAAACACCAGTGGCGTGTTGGTATAAGACTGAGTCAGTGGGATCTTACATTCTCCACCAGAGCACTGAACGATACCAAATTCATACTGAGCATCGTTTGAATAAACCGGCGGTGGCTCGATATCCGAGCTGTCACATTCTAGTTCAGTACTGTCCCCACTATTAATATCGACGCTTTGCGGGTGAATACCTTTAAAGTCTGCGGGGTAATTGCCTAAAAAAGTAAAACCCTGCCCATCGTCAACGTAGTAGTCTGCGGTTCCGGCATCATTTCCCGCTCCCGGCTGATAAATCAGTTGAACACTATAGTCTCCCCCACCAACCATGTAACGAGGATCGCGAATAAAGGGCGTATCTCCCACCGTAGGCTCATTAATATCATTGGTCCAGATGGTGTATTCCGGGCGGTTATTTCCGGGCTCTTGCTCTGCAAACACAGATTCAACAAGCTGGGCGGAATTGATATTAAATGATATTTTAAATTCACCGCTCGGATCTACGTTACAAGTCGACGCTGTCGCGATCAAAGGGAATAGGCAGAAACAGGCAACTAAAATATATCTACATGCTTTCATCGTATTGACTCATTCACCCACACTTCTTGATTACGTTGCACTTGGTTAATACCTGAACCACAAATGGCTGTTGATTCAATTTTGAAAAAGCCAACACCATCTAAAGTACCAATTTGACGGCAGGTTAATTGGTCAACAGTACAGATGGTCGACATACCACTACTCACTTGATTTGAGTTCAAGTTACTACACACGGTGCTCACACTGGTTGAGACCGCAGGCGAAACAGTTAATGGATAAACTTGAGTAAGTGCCCACTCATTTGCAGAATGCGCTAGAAGCCAAGCCTGAGTTCCCAGTTGTTTACGTGTCAATGTATCGTGATTTGACCACTGAACTTGCACTAAAGAAGTCGCGAGGAAGCCCATCACCACAATAACAAATACTGCGACGACCAAAACACTGCCTTTTTGAGATGATTTACTATGGCGCATTAAGTACCTGCACATCTTGTTGGTAAACACTTACTTCGTTGTTTTGCTCAAGTACAAGATCGATGTGAATCACACCACCGCGCTGTAAGCTTGGCTCTTCGTAACGAAAATTACTTTCAGAATAATTGATGCTATCCGCAACGGTAACTCCATTACGCTGGATTAGACCTTGATTTTGAATAGTATCGTTTACTAAACAGTAACTCACCGGAGCACTATCACTGTCATCGTAAATATAATGACGTTTAGCAATAGATTGACTACTCAAACTTACCGAAGAAGCGGTAAACACATTGCTCGTTGAGACTAACCCCGACACAGGAATTCGCTTAGTTGAACCAGCCACCAACTCCGAGTACGCGGTTGGGTTAATAATAAGGAAATCATCTGCATCGAGTATTGGGGAGTCTTGGCCGATAATAAAATTCAGTTCATCTGTCGCTTCATCAAGGTGATAAAAGCCTGAGTACTTAATAGCGTAAAAGGTAAGACATTTTTGAGCAAAAACCGAAGCCGGAGTAATACTCGAATCAAAACTATTAGGGACCGCATGACTGATTTCTCGCGACATTTTCTCAACAACAAACTGCCCTTTTACTTGCACCTTTTGTCTATCGATAGTGTCGACATAACCTTTCATGCCATATTCAACAAAGCCTGCGATCGCTAAACCAATCACACCTACGACGACAATCGTTACAATCATCTCAATTAAGGTAAAACCACGTTGCTTCATCAGTAGTTCCCCTTGTAAGCGATAACGCTGTAGCGGTTGTTGCCACCAAAGATCTGTAACTCAACACGCTTCATCGTGCCAATAGCATTATCGTTAATACCATCCATGTTTTGATCGTAAAATACGGAGACTTCAACTCTAAAATTGGCATAAGTGCCTTCAATATTTTCATCTAGGATATTAGCAATTGGGTACTTAATAGGAGATACACATGCTGATTCAGTGGTATCGGTGTACCAACAGCCAATATAATCATCGACATCATTAAAAGCAGCGGGCGTTGCCTCTGCCCCATCCACTCCGAGTTCATTAGGAGCAGAACAAGCAGTCGCATCTGCGTCCCCACAGCGCACCAAACCACCATCAAAATCACTATGTTCATCAAAACCACGTGCCAATATTTGATTCATCAAACTCTGGCCTAGCGCCACTGAACGGTTTTGATAATGTGGGTCAGCAGAACTTGCAACTTGTGGTGCTAAAAAGCTAGTAATAGTGACCATCGCAATGCCCAATACGATAATCACCACAATGCTTTCAATTAGAGTAAAGCCACGTGAACGAATCATAGACACACTCCCTCACGCACATAACCTTGAGAATTAATGCAGACTTGGGCGCTATTGCTCGAAGTGGTTGAGTCAATCGTAATATTCACACCTGCACTTACCGAAGGGTTACCCAACAGGTCAAAGTCGATAACCGTATTCGCTGGAGAAAATGAAATATCTGATTCACGCACATAATCACTACGTGCATCGGCCTGTGTTTTTTGAGCGCTATTCGAAAGATTTAAGTTACACGCGGCCACAGAGCCTAAACAATCACTATTAATAGCAAGGCGAAAACTGTCATTAGCCGCTGAAACGTTCGATTGCATTCGATTGACTTGGATTTGGCGAATTACGGAAATGGTTTGCTCTTGCGCAGTAAAAGTAGAAAAGCTAGATGTACCGACGAAGCGACTTGCGGCAAAGGTGGAAACAATACCGAGGATAATGATAACGATGATCAGCTCTACCAGAGTAAAGCCTTTGGATGTGGGGCTGTTATCCATAATGAGCCTCTAACTGCCAAGCGAATACTAATTATACAAGATAACGAATGTAGTGATCTTATGTATATGAATAGTTTTGATATTTATGTGCTTTGGATAGAAAAAAGGCCAGCATCTGCTGGCCTTCCATAATCATTTCAAATAATTACTCACAAGCTACCAAGTCAATTGAAGGTTCATCTCCCTCTGACTGAGCTTGTTGATAAGTAACGTGACAAGTAGCAGCATCATTTGCAAAACCGTAGGCAACGGTACCAGCAGATTGACCTGTTACTTCTGTCCAATCATCAGTCAAGCCAGATACAATTGCAGTTAATGCTGCAGATGTACCTTCAGGATAACCCCAAACCACATTAATAGTACTTTGACCAACTGAAATTGCAGTAGGCGCTTCAGTTCCTTCTTGCCCAGCAATAGCTGCCTTACCATAAGTAATACCCGCAGCTCCAGCCATAGCCCCCTTAAGGCCCTCTGCTGAAGCTCGTTTAGCATCATCTTGCAGATTCAAGAAACGTGGTGCCGCAGTTACAGCAAGAATACCTAGAATAACAATTACAACCACTAGTTCGATTAGGGTGAAACCGCCTTGTCTTTTCATAGTTAAGCTCTCTCTATGTTTAATTTTACGCAGACTTACTGCAAAGTTACGGTCACACGACCAGTTTTAATTTCGTAAACAAACTCATGCTCAGTACTGCCTTCTAATTGAACGTAAGTACACGTTGCATCACCTGAATTCGCTTGCGCTGAATATTTGTAATTTGAATCACTAGCAACAACTGAAACCTCACCAACTTTAGGTGGATTTTGCAGCAAGTTTTCCATCAACTCAGAACATGTTTCATCTGAAATATCTTGTGGAGCAGTGCTCGAATTATTGTTCAGAGTCCACGGATAGCCATCTCTAAAATCGGTATCGACATTGTTACTGTTTTTTGATCTCGTTAACCAAAAATCAACACCATCATAATTTACAGTATTGTATGTTTCAACACCTATCTTCTCTGATGGCCTAGCCTCTGCTTCCCACTGTGCTCTTGCCGACAGTACTGCTGTCGCAAAACCACCAGCGACACCTTCAATACTGGATTTTTTAGCCTCATCGGTCACATCTAAGAAGCGGGGTAAAGCCGCCACTGCCAATAAACCAACGACAACAATTACGATGACTAATTCGACAAGGGAGAAACCCTTTTGATTTTTAAGCATTTTCTACCTACTCATCTAATTACTAACGCGCATTATACATTTGCACACGTATAAAACCATAAAAACAGTGTCAATATTCTCACAAAGCCAAAATATTGGCTTTTACACTAAACCTTTCTCTTTCGAGTAATATATCTACCTGATATTTATCACCATAATGATAACTACAATAAAACTGTATGTTATCACTTTTATCTTCAACACTTGGAGAGCTTAGCCCTAAAATGCTCCCTTGAGGATATAATTGATCCAGCCAATAATTACAGTCTCGCTCCGTACCTTGGATAGGCATTACCCACCCAGTTCTGCTGTAGATCTTTGGGGGTTCCGAGCCTTCTTCTTGCCCAGCACCCGATAACAAATACTGCTGTTTGAACAAATTGGCTTGCTCTAAAATCCGCTTGCTCGCGACGATAAATGCCGTGTTAGTCGCTTCTTCTTCTACCGTTTTGAATGCCGAAAGTACACCGACAATAAGAAAAAGAATAACCACAGTCCAAATAACAAAACGTGAGCGTTGTAGGTTATTTAGCATTCCCTAGCCTTTGATCGCATCCAACATTCCCCACATCGGCAAGAAGATACCTAGCGCCAAAATCAGCACCATGCCTGCAACGATGGTTAACAAAATGGGTTCAATTCTGGCGGTTAAGGTTTTCAGATCGTAATCGACTTCGCGGTCATAAAAATCAGCCACTTCAAGTAATAGCTCATCAATACGACCCGTCTCTTCACCGACGGAGATCATTTGTATCACGAGCGGTGTGAAAATTTCGCTGTTAATCGCGGTCGACGAAACCGTACTACCGGCTTCAATGGCCGATTTCATGGCTTGAACTCGCAACTCTAGAAAACGGTTATCTAAAGCTTCCGCCGAAAGCGCTAGCGACTGGTTCAGTGGAACACCCGCTTTAAGCATCAAAGCAAAAGTACGCGAGAAGCGTGACAACAGTGCTCGATTCACTACCCCGCCAATGACCGGCATTTTTAAGCGTAATCGATCCCACTTTTCCAAGCCTTTGTCTGTCTTCACCCAAGCTTTAAAAGCGAAGATAAGACCAAAGATCACTCCAAGCATTAAGCCCCAGTAATTCACAAAGAACTCAGACATACCAATCAAGATACGAGTAGGCAGCGGCAAGTCGACACCAAAGCGCGCAAACATGCTTGAGAACTGTGGAATAACCTTGATGTTAAGAATGAACATTGCAATCAAGATAAAACTGATCACGAATGTTGGGTAACGCATCGCAGTCTTAATTCGTTTGCGAGTCTCAACTTCTTGTTCGTAATATCCAGCTAATTGCAGTAAAGCCTGATCTAGACGGCCTGTGTTTTCACCAACGCCAATCATCGAGACAAACAACGGACTGAATACCTTTGGGTGCATCTGCATTGACGCCGCTAAGCCGCGACCATTGGTTAGCTCAGCAACCACCTCTTCCAAGGCGGCTTTCAGCTGCTTATTTTCGCAGTTTTGAGTGAGGCCTTTCATCGATCTTAATAGTGGTACACCCGCTTTGGTTAGGCTGTATAACTGTCGACAAAACAGAACCAACACCTCTAACGGTACACTCGGAAAGAACAGACTCGATACATCCATATCTAAGACTGAACCACCACTTTTGCCCAGTTTGATAGAGGTTGGAATGATCCCTTTACTCATCAAGCTTTCAGCAGCAAGATCTTCGTTATTCGCGTCTAATTGCCCACTTACTTGACTACCATCAGAGCTGCGACCTACATAACGATACGTTGGCATATCATTCTACCCCTACAGATAAATTGGGTCAGTGGCACCGGACGCATCACCTTCGCCAAGATGCATTATCTCATCAAGACTCACGACACCTTGCAGAGCCAATTCCATCGCAGAAGCCAATAACGGTTTATAGTTTTCAGACTGTCTCGCCTTTTGAGCAAAACCTACCGCATCATTAGCTCTCAGTGCATCCATCATGTTTTGCTCTAGCTCCAACATTTCAAATACACCAATTCGCCCGCGGTAACCGGTTAAGTTACAGTTCTGGCAACCACGGCCTTTCATAAACGGCACACCTACTTGGTTAGGGAAACGGACGCTCAGCCATTGCTTGCGAGGTTCATCTAACTCATCCTCAACCTTACAATCTGTACACACTTTACGAACTAATCGCTGTGCGACTACTGCTCGAACAGCGCTCGCGACCAAGTAACCCGGAGCACCCATATCCATCATACGCAACGCGCTGTCTACCGCATCATTGGTATGTAACGTACTTAATACTAAGTGGCCGGTCAGTGCAGCTCTCAAGCCTATCTCAACGGTTTCGTGGTCACGCATCTCACCGATAAGAATAATATCGGGATCCTGACGTAGAAAGGTTCTCAAGATAGTAGAGAAATCGAGATTGATCTTAGGGTTTACCTGAACTTGATTCACACGAGGTAGGCGGTATTCCACCGGGTCTTCCGCAGTAATGATCTTTTTACCCGGTTCGTTTAATTCACTTAACGCGCCGTATAAGGTTGTTGTTTTACCTGAGCCGGTTGGGCCGGTAACCAAAATCATGCCATGTGGACGGCGCAATTGTTGACGCAGACGAACCAACAGATCACTCGGTATGCCCGACTCTTCTAGTTTACGTAGGCCTGCTGACTGGTTAAGAAGACGCATAACCACTGATTCACCGTGCTGTACTGGCATGGTCGACATACGAATATCAACCGACTGACCTTTAGCTCGGATATTAAATCGGCCGTCTTGAGGAAGACGTTTCTCTGAAATATCGAGGTTTGCCATCAGCTTCAAGCGCAGTACAAGTGCTGAAGCAATATTCACTTCATTCAGCAATGTTTCATGCAGCACACCATCAATACGCTGACGAAGACGCAATACGTTTGAATCTGGCTCGATATGGATATCCGAAGCACCAACCTGAATAGCATCTTCAAATAGTGAGTTGATCAGCTTAACGACGGTAACTTCATCACTGTCTTCTTCAGCGATATCGAAATCAAAAGCATCATTAACTTGGTGTTCAGCGTGAAGTTGCTCAGCAAACGAGGCAATCTCTTTGGTTCTTCGATAATAGCGATCGAAGCCATCAACCAATTGCCTTTCTTGAGCAACAACGAATTCAAGCGCGTAATCGCCGAGCTGACCAAGCAAAGACTCTTGGGCAAACAGATCCGCAGGGTCACTCATTGCAACACGCAAAGTGTCACCTTGGCGTCCAATAACCAATGCACGAAGGCGACGAGCATGTACTTCGGGTAAAAGCTGTACTGCTTCAACATCGACAACGGCTCGGCTTAAATCAATAAGAGGAATCGCTAACTGCTGCGACAAAAAGCTCAGCATTTGCTGTTCTGACAAGAAGCCAAGCTCAATTAGCGCATCACCCAGCTTACGCCCAGTACTTTTCTGAGCGGCCAGTGCTTGTTCAACTTGAGCCTCAGTGATAATGCCTTCTTCGACAAGCAAATCACCAAGTCTTTTTCTTAATCTAATTTGCATCGCCGCTCTCCTCTAAAGCATTGAGTATTTTTAACCGGTCACGCACAAAGCTTTGTGATTGAGATGAGATACCGACTCTAGTCAACGCACCTTGATATGATTGTTTTGCTGCAGCGAAGTCTAACTGGCGTTCTTGCTGAATCGCTAAGCCCAACCACCAGCGAGCGTTATCTGAATCGACTTCAACCAACTTTTGATAACTCTCGAGTGCGATTTCTTCTTGCTGTGATTTTTGGCTCAACGCCGCACGCATTGCTAGATACTCTTGAGTTGGATGCGGAGGCATGTGTACTAAAGGGCTCAGCGCCGCTTCTGCTTGGTTAGCTTTAACCAGCAGTTTAGATAAACCCAACCGTAGCTTTTCGCTGTTGATATTAAGTTTGATACCAGATTGAAACAGCTCGTAGGCTTTGCGAGTATCGCCTTTACCAAAATAGAGAATCGCAAGTTTCTGACGGACATCTTCATTTCGTGGCGTGTAGCGTAGAGCTTCAGTGTAGCCCTTCAACGCACCAGTAAGATCGTTCGCATCAAGCGCTTTCTGAGCTCGACCTTGTGCATTCACAGATAGCTGTTCCGGAGTTAACTCAACCTGTTCGATCAACATTCCGCTATTTTCTGAATCACCAGAGGCTACAGGCTCATTAGAGATAGACGCAGGATCTTTTTTGGCCACACTAGCAACGTAAACTGGTTGGGGGATGTCAGTCCTAATCGTTTTAGGCGTGCTTAGAGGTTTAGCCGGTGTTTGTTGTTTTGTCGCTTTTGGGGCAGACATAACAACTGATTCGGAAACACTAGGCTTAGATTGAGCGCTTTTTGCCATCGCAGTGTTTTCTGTTGAAAGGATCGCAGAGTCTAGTGTCACCAATTTCTTAGTTGGCGATGAGATAGGTTGAGCAACTTCCTGAATGCCATTTGAATCATCAACGACAGAGACTTGAACCTGTAAATCTCGAGTTGAGATTGACTGCTCAACAATAGACTGATCAATCACAGGGCCTTGCGATATCGCCCAGCCGCCCATCGCTAAACTCAAAGTAAAACCCGCAACAACCCAAACTAGGGGGGAACGCGTTTTTACTTTAGGTACGACTGCCGCTTCAATCGAAGTCGCTGACTTTTTCTTTGCCAATTCAGACAAGGCGTTGTTAATGACGCTCATAATTAATTCCAACCCCACAGTATTGGCGTTTTAAATTTAGGCTTACACACATCGTACGTTTCATGCATAGCTGAAAAAAGATGTTGGTTGTCGATACTTTTCTTATCTTCACTGAACGAAAGCAATAGAGCCTTATGGCAAAGTTGATTTATCAATCTAGGGATACCTAACGACGAACGACAGATCGCCTTTTTTTGATTCAAGCTGAATAACTCAGGGCTACCACCAGATTTAGCGATTCGATTATCAATATAAGCCACCGTTTCATCGAGATTCAGCGGTCTCAGTGTCGAACTAAATGTGATTCTTTGGCGAAACTGCCTTAGGTGGTACGCCTCTAATCGAGCATCCAATTCTGGCTGACCTAATAAGACAATCTGCAGCAGTTTTTTATCTTCCGTTTCAAGGTTACCAAACAACCTTAATGTTTCGAGCGCTTCATCCGATAGAGCCTGAGCTTCATCAAGAATAGCCACCACTCTTAAACCAGAATTGTGCAATTCAATGAGCTTATGCTGAATGTTATCAACCAAGGTTGCTTCATTATCGACAGCTAAACCAAGCTCTGTTGCAACCGCCTGGCGCAAGTCTGCCCCTGATAACACAGGGTTTGGTAAGTAGATCAGAGCTGTACAGTCATGTAGGTGATTGACCAACATCCGGCAAACCATGGTTTTTCCAGTGCCTACCTCTCCGGTCACCTTAATCACGCCCTCGCCCATTTCCAACGCCGAGATTACCGTCTGAATCGCTTCGAAATGAGGCGCTAAACCATAGAAGAAATCGGTATTCGGCGTTAAGGTAAATGGCAGTTGTTCAAAACCAAAGTGAGCTTGATACATACGACGACCTAGCTTAGTGAGACACTGCCACTCTATATTGAGAAAGTAAGCAATTACTCTTCATCAGGGAACCACTGCTGAAGAAGATCACGTGAACGCTCCAACTCATTTTGCCAAGTATTCACACCCACGATCGTTGGCTTAAGCAAGATCACGAGTTCAGTTTTTTGCGTTAACTGATTGGTGTTACGGAACAAATGACCTAAGGCTGGAATATCACCGAGGAATGGAACTTTAGAGGTCACATCACTGGTATTTGATTTCATTAACCCACCAATAACCACAACATCTCCATCTTTGGCGCGAATCACTGAATCAGACTCACGAATAGAGCTTTTCGCCAAAGGAAGTTGCACCAAGCCCGTCGTGGAACCTAGGTTGAGCTCTTTCACTTCTTCCTCTACCTCAATAACGGCTGGGTGTACATGTAAGAACACGCTACCTTTATCGTCTATCTGAGGGGTAACATCTAAAGAGATACCCGAAAAGAACGGAGTTAATTCAACTTCAGGTGCGACATTCGCGTCATCACCACTACCGACCGAACTTGATAAATCTGTTACGTAGTATTCGTCGGTACCCACTTTGATAACCGCTTTCTGGTTATTTGCCGCCGTGACTCGCGGGCTCGATAGAACATTAAGGTCACCTTGAGTGTCCATAAAGCTCAAAACTGCTTCAAAGCTGCCATCTGAAATCGTTACGTTAGTTTGTCCGCCTAACAAAGAGCTGATTGCATCTAACGGCGGTAAAGTACTTGCCGGACGATCAATTACAACGCCACCGCTGCCAATCGACTTAGACAAATTCGACCAGCTAATTCCCTGTTGGTAGCCGTCACTCAAGGTCACTTCCATGATTTTGGCTTCCAAGATAACTTGGCGCTGCAAACGCTTCTGAGAAATACCTAAGAACTCTCGAACCTCACGAATTTCGTCAGGGTAAGCACGCACTGTAATCACACTCGCTTGCGGGGTCACGACAACGCTTTGCCCATCACCCGAGCCAATTAAGTGAGCAACCGCCGCTTCAAGCTGTGGCCAGAAATCACTTTCAGAGGTCGTTTCAATCTCTGTTCCGCCATTCGATGTCGAATTCGATGAGTTAGAAGAGTTGGATGAATTTGACGAGTTTGAGTTCGAGCTTGAAGAGCTCGATGAATTCGAATCTGAGTTAGAGATCGTGCCGGTGGTGATCGTCGTTAGTGAGCGACCAGAACGCTTAACTTGTAAGTAATCGACAGGGATCGTTACGGTGCGAAGACCGGCAGGATAAACTTGAATCACTTTGCCACGCTTTTCAATATCGTAGCCATACATATCTTGAGCAACAGCCAGTACCTCATCTAACGTCACGTCCGTTAGATTAAGCGTAAGGTTTCCAGACACACTTGGGTGAATAGCCGCACTATATTCCGTACCTTTCACTAAGCTGGCAAAAAAAGTTCTCGCTTCAACGCCTTTTGCCTGAATACGAAAACGCTTAACCGTTTCCATCCCCGGAGACATCGAGTCAGAATTAAGCTGAGGCATAAGGTCATCTTGAACCGACGAAGGCAGCTCATGAAGCGCTCTGCTATTGGCTTCATTAATTGATTCGTTTAAAGACTCTTTAATCTCAACAGGATCTCTATGCCCCATCGAACAGCCGACTAAAGATGACACTAGGATTGCTACTACAAGTTTACGCATGTCTTCACTCTAACCTTAATTATTCTTAACATCTAAAGAGAACATCTCTAATTTCCACTGCTTAGAGCTTCTCTGCAGAGTGACGTATTCTGGATCTATGTTCTTAACTCGGTACCCTCTGATCGTTTCCCCTTGTCCGAGAATCTGACCATTCATAATCGCATAGCAAGGCGTATCTCCCTTACACACGATGCTTTCTAAAGAAGGCAAGCGATAACGAGTTGGTGCTTTCTTAGCAGGCGCCGTTTTCTGTTGAGGTGAAAGCCAGCCTAATGGCGCCGTGGGATCTTGCTCAGCCCACACAAAAGAGCTACTAAATAGCAAGGACAACAAAAGAGTTCTAACCACCGATAAACTCCTGTCTAGTACCTAATGTGTAAACCTCGAACACCAGTCGAGCTTTAGGATATTCTTCTACTGAGTATTCAAATGTGCGCCAGTAGTAACTCACAGGTAGAGACTCAAGTGCTTGAAGGTAAGCTGAGATATCAAAGTAACTGCCGGTTAGCTCCATTCTTACAGGGTGAAGAAAGTAGCCTGAATATTCGCTGGTCTCTTTATTGTTCGAAATCGCTTCTGGTTTTAATGACTCTAGCGATTCAAGCTTTAGTCCATTACCGGCGTTAAGAACGCTCTCCAGTAACTGCGACATTTGAGAAGGTGTGATTAATCCATCAACAATCTGAGAAAGCTGAAGAGAGAGATCTTGGCTCTCCACCAGCAGCTTTTTGTACTCTCGATTAATTTCTTTGTCTGGGTCTTTGTTTAACTGAGCTTGCAGAACAAGTAACTCACCTTGCTGCCTTTGATTCGATTGAGTCAGGCTGCTCGCCTTGGCATTTTTAGCTTGTAGATCGAGATACGCAGGCTCAACCAATAAGGTGAACAACAACATCGATAGGCCAACAAAACCACACACAAAAAGTAGCCATTTTTCTCTTTGACTTAATGCAAGAAACTTATCGCTCAGCTGGTTCCACTGCTGCATTATTTACTCTCCCGACGAGTACTTAGCTCAAACGTCACCACATCCTGATCATTACGGCCAATTTTTAGTTTTTCAAAAGTGCGTCCGACTAAATTAAGCTCACTTTTAAACTGACCAATCCAGTTCGGAACGACATTTGCGTTACGAGCCAAGCCACTAAGATCTAAAGTATCGTGGGTCATGTAGATGTGCGAAAGAGAAATGTCATTTCGGCCTAATTTAGCTAAGGAATTCATGACGCCAGAATACCCGACTTGTTGGGATTCGTCGTATTGTCCAACAGCCTTCAAAGCCTCTTTTTTAGCCTCAGTCTCACGTTTGAGACGCGCAACCGCCGCGACTTTCTCTGGAGACGGTTTATGCTGAGTTAACTTACTATTCAATTGGTTAACTTGCTTGTTAAGTTGATTCGAGTCTTGTTGCAGGGCTGTTAGCTCTTTATCTAGATTAGAAACTTGATACTGCATTGCGAAGTAACCACCAAGCATCAAAACACAAACTACTCCCCAGCTCGCAACAACATTGGTCAGCGTAAAATATTCTTTTTTAGGCTTAAGGTGTTCAGGGTAAAGATTGACCTTAAACGTCTCTTTTTCAGCTGCAAGTTTAAGCAACAAACTCTCTGAATTATCACGCTCACCTTCAACCAACAGTGAAACTGTCGAGCTCAATGTACTGTTTAAGGCACTTTGTAACTCTGCTTCATCTTCTTCGTCACAACAGATTTTAAGCTGGTGAAGCTGGGTGCCTTTAATTTGAGAAGAAAGGTAATCAATCGAGCGTTGAAGCTCTAAAGCGAGGCCATCTAACTGCAGAGCACTTGACGCAACACCCGTTAAAGGTGGCACAACACTGCGGATGGTTCTTTGAAAACAAACGGTATTTTCGACAAACGCACCCAATTTAAAGTGTGAATTGACGCTACGTTGTAAAAGAATGAAATTAGACAGTTCGCCTGCACTGTAACCCCAGATTTCATCTTCAGGAGCAACACCTATTAATTCAACCTGAGCCGAATTAGTGATATTCAAAAGCTTGTCCAACAGCTTTTTAGGCAGGACATATACTTGCAGCTTGTTCGACGTTGGTAACGCGACCGCACTCGCAGTAATTTCCGTGACTCTTTCTGAAACAAGATCTTTGAGTAAAAAAGGCAGTGCTACCGACCATTCACTCTCTGGAATGTCCGGTTTATCAATTTGGTAGGTTTGGTAGTAGTTAGCACAGACAATCAGTTGGACGCTATTACTGGTAAACGCCTCACTGCTAAGCGATTTTTTTAGCGCACTCTCCCAGTCCCCATTAACCACGGGAATGCTGGCTACTTGAGGATCTTGTTCTGTCGATGAAATATAAATGGCGTCATTGCCCAGCAAGACAACTTGCGAGCTACCTTTATTATTCGTTGGCTTTATTTTGTCTAAAATCGCTTTAAAATTCATTCTTAACTACTACTCTTACGCCATCGATTTCTTCGTCCAACTTTGACAACAGATTCCGCTTTCGCGGCTTTTTCTGCTTGATTAGGCAAAGGGATAATTTGTTGTTCTTCGTCGAAATATCTCCCTTGATAGCCGTTAATGCCTAACTCTATCAAGGTATTCTTTTCTTGTTTTGTCTCGACTCCAACGGCAATAACTTGAGTTGGAGAATCACCACACGCCCCAATTAAGCTTCGAACAAACAGTTGGTTCTCATGCCTTTGGTCGATTTTCTTTATTAGGCTTCGATGAAGCTTAATATAATTAACCTTCAAATCCTTTATATAGTGAGTGCTAACAATGGTTCGCCCAGCTTGGCCAACCAC
Source organism: Vibrio sp. 10N.261.55.C5 (assembly GCF_041470505.1). Lineage (NCBI taxonomy): Bacteria > Pseudomonadati > Pseudomonadota > Gammaproteobacteria > Vibrionales > Vibrionaceae > Vibrio > Vibrio sp. 10N.261.55.C5. The sequence goes on along the minus strand of NZ_JBFRMS010000044.1, from coordinate 10,904 downwards.
AACTTTACACCCTAAACCTCGCAACATCTTTGCCACCGGTCTCATATAATCAAGATGAGCAATCAAGTGCCCTTCTGGAAACTCAAACGCAAGCTGAGAGCGGTGTTGAGCAGAGAGCTGTAACAACTCACTCCTAAACCACTTAAAGTGCTGTTTATTAGCAAACGGGGTAACATTCAGATTCACTGAATAGTTGATAGGTTGAGTTGATTCTTTCAACGATTTCAACACAACCTTTAGAACCGATTGGTCCATTTGAGCTTGATAACCCACTTGCTCTACCGCAGGCATAAATCGAGACGATTTCAATAAACCTTTGTCAGGATCCTGAATTCTAGTAAATATTTCTCTATGCAATTCATTAACTTGACCAGGTTCCGGCATAAGATAACACCGCTGAGCAAAGATTACTAAATTTTCAGGAAGCAGCGCTTTATCAAGTAATGTTCTCCAACGAACACTGCCTCTATCAAGCTCATTCTTATTCTCTTTCGGGTAACGGCTCCAGTTATTAATACGCTCTAACTGAGCACTCTTTAGTGCCGTTTCCGTTTCATCCATGATCTGGCTATGACGCTCACCTTCGGTATACATGGTCACACCAATATGACACCAGTTATCCGACTCTAAAGGCTCTGGCGGAGTTAGCTTATCTAACTGCCTTAAACACTGAGCAGCCAAGGTCGCAATATCTTTTGCGCCCTGATGAGGGATAAATACAGCAAAGTCCGCTTCGTAATAGCGAGAAAAAATGACATCGGGATAGCGTTGAACGATATTCGACAGTACTTCACCGACTTCAATAATAAAGCCGTCTGTAGTTTGCTTATCGTTAGCATCACTAACTTGCTCCCATTCGTCGATACGTATCAGTAACACACCGCCTCGAGCACCACTTTCATGCAGTGCCGATTCCAGCTTATTATCGAATAAAACTCGGTTTGCCGTTCCCGTGAGTTTATCTAGGAAAGTATGGGTACGAATAAAGGTATCAAAGCGACTTCGTTCTTGACGAGCATCTTGCAGCTCTTCGATCAAGACATCCAAGGCTTCACTTGCCGTGTATGGCCATTCAAGTTCATCTCCCTTTGCATGAGCCTCAACTTGCCCTGCGAGGATCATTCTTCCTCGCTCTTCCAAGATCTCAGAACCCATCAACTGTTCCTTCAACCAACGAACACCACGAGCCAGACAGAAAAGGATCAATGCAACCGCCAAAGTAATTGACCACATTGCTTCCATTGAGTAGCTATAACCAATATAAGGAGGAAGTGCTTTAAATTCGATTCGGTAGCCTTGATTACGCTCTAAAATGAAGCTTTTCTCATAAAGACGATTGGGATCAATTTGTGGGGAGGTATCTTTGAAACGATAAACGATGCCGGTCTTGTTCGAGAGTTTCATCTCAACAATATTGCTCGCCTGCAACATCTTAGGCATCCAACGCTGCATTGAATACGCGGCGTCAGGGTCTTCCATCTCTTTATCTACAACGTCGACAATGCCAACCAAATAATGGTCTAAATATTCCTGTCCAATACGCTTAAAGGAAAGTGTGCCACCAATAAAAAGAATGAACATCGCACTGATCACTATCACGGTGACAAATGCGACCAATCGAGTGCTCAATTTTAGTGTCGGGGTATATCTCATGAATAACGAAATCCTTTTCAACTCACATTATACCGTATTGCTACTTATACTATAAATTGACGTTGTAAATAAAGCGTTAAGAATTGTAGGTAACAAAAAGCCGCGATGAACGCGGCTTTTTCCAATTTAATACTGTCTTTATAATATATTAAAAACAGGGATTAAAATGGGATGTCATCATCAAAATCCATTGGCGGCTCATTATATTGAGGTTGAGCCTGCTGAGGAGCTTGTTGAGGTGCTTTTGGCTGCTGTTGAGCGGGAGCACTGTATTGTTGTTGCTGTTGTTGTGGCTGCTGTGGCTGACCCCAACCACCTTGCTGTTGGTTGTTACCCATGCCACCTTGAGCAGGAGCACCACCTTGAGCACGGCCGCCAAGCATTTGCATTACACCATTGAAGCCTTGAACAACCACTTCAGTTGTGTAGCGATCTTGACCGCTTTGATCTTGCCATTTACGTGTTTGAAGTTGACCTTCAATGTAAACTTGAGAACCTTTACGTAGGTACTCACCAGCAACTTCCGCAAGCTTGCCAAACAGAGCAACACGGTGCCATTCTGTTTTTTCACGCTGCTCGCCAGTTGCTTTATCACGCCATGACTCTGACGTTGCAATGGTAATGTTCGCTACTGCGCCGCCATTTGGCATGTAACGAATTTCAGGGTCATTACCTAGGTTACCCACTAATATAACTTTGTTAACTCCACGGCTAGCCATGATTTGCTCCGTCTAAATTCATAGTCTCAGAAAATTTTAGCGCACAAGAATAGCATGCTTTTCTGCAGTGATAAATCGCATTCCTATTCTCTCCTCACTACAAAGAATAAAAACGTAACAAATCATGATATTCAGAGCGATGTTGCTTTTTTCTCCACTTACAAACCACTCATTTACTTTGATAATTGATATTCAACGCAAGTCACTATCAAGGCGCTAGAGAAGCTAAAGCCTGCATGACAACGTGGAATCTAATCCCACTCAAACAGGACGTTTCAATGAGAAAATCAAGATACGCTCGCACTTTACACTTTCTGTGCATCGACCCAAACGATACCTATCTACATGTAAAAGAGATAGAAAAGCATTTATCTATTGTTCTCTACAAAATGACACCCGACGAATTAATGCTAGTTGATAGAAAGCGGAGTAACCGGATCTTGCTCGTCGATTACAGAGAGGTACCACAACTACTGATTATTTGTCCTAACCTGACTGTTATGTGGAAAAATCACGAAATCATTTTATTCAATGTCCCCCAGCAACTTCCAACCTCAGAGCTTCTTACCTATGGGGTACTAAAAGGACTCTTTTACAACACTGAACAAAAGGACAAGATTGCTCGTGGTCTTCAAGAAGTCATTGATGGCGATAACTGGCTGCCAAGGAAGGTAACCAATCAACTGTTGTTTTATTATCGCAATATGGTCAATACCAACACCACACCAACCAATGTTGATTTAACCATTCGTGAGATCCAGGTGATTCGCTGTCTTCAATCCGGGTCTTCAAACACACAAATCGCCGATGACTTGTTTATTAGTGAGTTCACGGTTAAATCTCACCTCTATCAAATATTCCGTAAGCTTGCGGTAAAAAATAGAGTTCAAGCGATAGCATGGGCAAACCAGAACCTGCTTGCATAATCGACCCACCTCTTAGTCTGACGATAATTTTGAGGGAAGCTCTAGTAAACCATGGCTATTGTTGCTGAATTTTCGACATAACTTATGCTAGAGTTGCCCTCAGAAATATCAACCACTCAGGTTGAATCAATAATTATTATAGATAAAGGGTCTTATCATGATCAAAAAGTGCCTTTTCCCGGCAGCTGGCTACGGTACACGTTTTTTACCTGCAACCAAGTCAATGCCTAAAGAAATGATGCCTGTAGTAAACAAACCTCTGATTGAATACGGTGTAGAGGAAGCTATCGAAGCTGGTATGGATGGAATGTGCATCGTTACTGGACGTGGTAAGCACTCGATCATGGATCACTTTGATAAAAACTACGAGCTTGAGCACCAGATTAGCGGCACCAATAAAGAAGACCTATTGGTTAATATCCGTGAAACGATTGAAGCGGCAAACTTCACCTACATTCGTCAACGTGAGATGAAAGGCCTTGGCCATGCTATTTTAACGGGTCGCGAACTTGTAGGCGATGAACCGTTCGCAGTAGTACTTGCTGATGACCTTTGTGTGAACGAGCAACAAGGCGTGCTAGCTCAGATGGTTGCGCTATACAAACAGTTCCGCTGTTCTATTGTTGCTGTACAAGAAGTTCCAGAAGAAGAGACTCACAAGTACGGTGTTATCTCTGGCGAAATGATCAAAGATGACCTTTTCCGAGTTGATGACATGGTAGAGAAGCCAGAGCAAGGTTCAGCACCAAGCAACCTAGCGATCATTGGTCGTTATATTCTGACTCCAGATATCTTTGAATTAATCGAGCAGACAGAACCAGGTAAAGGCGGCGAAATCCAGATCACTGATGCATTGCTAAAACAGGCAAAAGCAGGCTGTGTATTGGCTTACAAATTTAAAGGCCAACGTTTTGACTGTGGTAGTGTTGAAGGCTATATCGAAGCAACAAACTACTGCTTCGAAAACCTATACAAGAAAGACCAGCAGCAAATCGAGCTAGGTAAACACTCGACCAAGAAAGAAGCATAACGACTGGTTAATCACTAACGTTACTGATTTTAGAAAGGGCGACTCTTTGAGTCGCCCTTTTTGTTTACTGTTTTTTTATCCAGTAAAACTTTGCACAAATCTCACTCTATGTAATACTTTAGCCACTTAAAATTACATGGTCTATTGAGATGGATAAAATAGAAATTAGAGGCGCTCGTACGCATAACCTCAAAGACGTCAACCTAACCATTCCACGTGACAAACTGACTGTCATCACTGGATTATCGGGTTCAGGAAAGTCGTCACTTGCGTTTGACACACTCTACGCAGAAGGTCAGCGTCGTTATGTTGAATCTCTGTCTGCTTACGCTCGTCAATTTCTATCTCTTATGGAAAAGCCTGATGTCGACCATATTGAAGGTCTGTCTCCAGCTATCTCAATAGAACAAAAATCGACTTCACATAACCCTCGCTCAACCGTCGGTACCATTACCGAAGTCTATGATTACCTCAGATTATTGTATGCGCGAGTAGGCGAACCTCGCTGTCCAGACCACAACATCCCTCTAGCAGCACAAACCATCAGTCAAATGGTCGATAAGGTCTTAGAACTGCCTGAAGGCTCAAAGATGATGTTGATGGCACCGATTGTCAAAGAGCGCAAAGGTGAGCATGTTAAAACACTGGAAAACTTAGCTGCGCAAGGCTTTATCCGAGCCCGAATTGATGGTGAAACCTGTGATCTATCCGATCCACCAGCACTTGAACTTCATAAGAAGCACACCATTGAAGTTGTGGTAGACAGATTCAAGGTTCGTCCTGATCTTCAACAGCGTTTAGCCGAGTCATTCGAGACCACATTAGAGCTCTCTGGCGGTATCGCTGTCGTCGGCTGGATGGACGAAACGGATCAAGAAGAGATCGTATTCTCTGCTAACTTCGCTTGTCCTAAATGTGGTTACAGCATGCAAGAGCTTGAGCCTCGCCTGTTCTCATTTAATAACCCGGCAGGAGCCTGTGGTACGTGTGATGGTCTTGGTGTTCAACAGTATTTTGATCCAAGCCGAGTGATTTTAGATGAGAACCTAAGCATTGCTGAAGGTGCGATAAAAGGTTGGGATCAAAAGAACTACTACTATTTCCAAATGCTAACGTCGCTGTCAGAACATTATGGTTTTGATCTGTATGCGCCATTTAATTCTCTACCGAAAAAGACTCAAGAGATCATTCTAAAAGGATCAGGTCGTACTGAAGTGGAATTCAAGTACATCAATGACCGAGGTGATATTCGGGTTAAGCGTCATCCATTTGAGGGCATTTTAAATACCTTGGAGCGCCGTTACCGTGATACTGAATCGAGCGCAGTGCGTGAAGATCTTGCTAAATACATCTCAACCAAATCGTGCTCTAGCTGTGATGGCACTCGCCTGAGATTAGAAGCTCGTAATGTTTTCATTGGTGATACAACACTTCCGGAAATCGTTGAACTTAGCATTGCTGACGCACTACAATTTTTCCAAGAATTGAAGCTAGACGGTCAACGTGGGCAGATCGCAGATAAAGTGATGAAAGAGATCAATGATCGTCTGCATTTCTTAGTCAACGTTGGTTTGAACTACCTTAACCTATCACGCAGTGCTGAAACGCTGTCTGGTGGTGAGGCGCAACGTATTCGTTTGGCGAGCCAAATCGGTGCCGGTTTAGTTGGCGTTATGTATGTACTTGATGAGCCATCAATTGGTCTCCACCAGCGCGATAATGAACGTCTATTGCAAACCTTAATTCACCTGAGAGACTTAGGTAATACGGTACTTGTTGTGGAACATGACGAAGATGCAATTCGTTGTGCTGACCATGTTATCGATATCGGTCCAGGAGCAGGGGTGCACGGTGGTCACGTGGTGGCAGAAGGTACCATGCAAGACATCATCGAAAACCCGAACTCTTTGACAGGCCAATACCTGAGCGGTGCTAAAGAAATTGCAGTGCCTGAAAAGAGAACGCCTATCGACAAGAAAAAGGTCGTCGAGATCGTTGGCGCAACGGGGAACAACCTAAAGAATGTGACCGCGACAATTCCTGTTGGCTTGTTCAGTTGTATTACGGGCGTATCAGGTTCGGGTAAATCAACGCTTATCAACGATACCTTCTTTAAAGTCGCCCACACTCAATTAAACGGTGCCACGACTGCAGTTCCAGCAAAGCACAAAAAGATTAAAGGGTTAGAACATTTTGATAAGGTAATCGACATAGATCAAAGCCCTATCGGTCGTACACCAAGATCAAACCCTGCGACCTACACAGGGATTTTCACCCCTATTCGTGAACTATTCGCGGGCACTCAGGAATCACGTTCTCGTGGTTACAAGCCAGGTCGATTCAGCTTTAACGTTCGTGGTGGTCGTTGTGAGGCTTGTCAGGGAGACGGCGTAATCAAGGTAGAGATGCACTTCTTACCCGATGTGTATGTGCCTTGTGATGTGTGTAAAGGTAAGCGCTATAACCGTGAGACTCTAGAGGTCCGCTACAAAGGTAAAACCATTGACGAAGTTCTAGAGATGACTGTGGAAGATGCTCGTGAATACTTCAACCCGGTACCTGTTATCGCTCGTAAACTGCAAACTTTAATGGACGTTGGCCTCTCTTACATTCGCTTAGGGCAAGCAGCTACAACCTTATCTGGTGGTGAAGCTCAGCGTGTTAAATTAGCGCGTGAACTGTCTAAACGAGACACGGGAAAAACCTTATACATTCTCGATGAGCCAACAACAGGCCTTCATTTCCACGATATCCAGCAGCTACTGACGGTATTACATAGACTGCGTGATCACGGTAATACAGTTGTCGTGATTGAGCACAACCTAGATGTCGTTAAAACAGCAGACTGGATCCTAGATCTTGGCCCAGAAGGTGGGCAAGGTGGTGGTGAGATTGTTGCAGAGGGTACACCTGAAGATGTGGCGTTAGTCGAAGGTTCACACACTGCTCGCTTCCTTAAGCCTATGTTAAATTTGAAGTAGGTGTAAAATAGCGCCCTGCGGGCAGACAGAAAAATGTTAAAGTAACAGAGCTTGTTTCAGAAGGAACAAGCTCTGTTTTTATAAGGTTAGGGATTTATGGCAACAATACACACTAGCGGTACTCAGCTAGAAAATCAGGTCACTCAGCTACCACTCAACAAAGCATTTCTGGCTTCTTTAGCTGTTGTATTCTTGTTAGCTATGCATTTTTTTATGCCGAATCCTGGTGGTTCGGGCCTTGCTCTATCCTTTAACCCTACCACTTGGCTAGCGCTAAGCTTCACGCTAGCGATTGGCTTTTACCAACTCGCGACCAATCGAGTACTCAAGTATTCCAAATTAACAATTGGCTTGTTGATTAGCTGCATCATACTCACGCTACCCATTTTATACAGCAATGCTGCACCTCAAGGAGCGTCAGGACGCTTGCTTGGATTGTGGGCGGGCTTTGCCTTATTTGTGGTGCTGCAGCAATTTAAGTTCAGCAATAAACACAAGCAACGTATGTTGTGGTTCATTGTACTTGCTGTTGTTATACAAGCACTATTTGGCTATGTGCAATATTTCTTATTAGAACCTGGCAACCTATTTGGCTACAACACTGCTGCAAACCGACCATATGGGATATTTCAACAACCGAATGTAATGGCAAGCTTTCTTGCTACTGGTTTTGTGCTGTCCGCTTACCTTTTAGCAAGGCAGCCGGCTAAATATAACCATAAGATCAGCGAATCATTCCTACTGTATTTAACTCCAACCTTAACCGTGCCCTTGCTGATCATCATTGCATCACGTACCGGATGGTTGGCCGCTGTCATTGGGTTTATCTGCATTCTGCCCTATCTATACAAGTTCTCGACCAAGAAACGCTTCTACGGATGGTGCGCATCAGTGCTCGTCGGTGTCGTCGTCGCTTTTTCGGTGATCAGCCTAAGTGCGACTGATAGCCTCGCTAGCAAGAAAGCGAACCTAGAAAGCCCGCGCGCTTATACGTTCCCGCAAGCTTTAGATATGATGATCGAAAAGCCATTTACAGGTTATGGTTACGGGAAATTTGAGTCTGAATACACGCTATATACAGCTCGCCAACATCAACTCAACTCGAACTATCATCCAGGTCTTCCTTCAATGGATCACCCGCACAATGAGTTCCTGTTTTGGGGAGTTGAAGGGGGGATTGTACCAATCATCGGAATCTTGATTGCTGCAATATTGGTGATGTCACGCATAACAAGTTCAGCAAAGGGAACACGTCTAGCCCTGCTCGCGTTATTTATCCCAATCCTTTTGCACTCTCAACTTGAGTATCCTTTTTACCACTCGGCGATTCACTGGATAACATTCATTATATTGATTTACTGGGTAGATCAGCGCTCTTCCCGACATTATCAACAGTCGTTCAGTATCATCAGCAAGACCCTATTTAGAGTGTTGAGCTTAGTGCTCCCTATTTTGGTCAGTTTTTATATGTTGAGCGCCCTGCACACCAACTATGTACTGACTAAGTTTGAACTGTCTAAGCCGAAAAATCCGGACATTCTTAAGCAGGTAACGAACCCAGTAGTGTGGAAAGATCGCTACGATTGGGATATATACAGCACTTACCTTAATATCGGCCTCTACAAAGCCGACCCGAGCCTTATACAGCCTTACATCGATTGGTCACTGGAGATCATAAAGAGTAAACCAAGACCGGCTTTCTACAGCAATCTGATTCTGGCGTATCAAGGCCTAGGAGAAGAAAGTAAAGCAGAGCAAATTCGTAGCGAAGCGAACTTTTTATTCCCTAACAGAGACTTTTCAAAGGTTCAGTATAAGAAAGTGTCACAAGCAGAAGATAACGTTTCGTCTGCAGAATAGCTGAGAGTTTACGAGATATTAACTCGTAGTATTACTTTTAGAGCAATCGAGTAGGAGGAGGCCTCGCAGCCTCCGTCCTCTCACACCACCGCACAAGCGTGGGTCGCATACGGCGGTTCCGAATATACTTTCAGTGACTCGTACCCATCTCGCAATGAGTACAGGCCCAACTCCTCGAACCATTTTATTGGCATGGCGTGATTTATCTGCGGCGTTAAGGCCAAGTGCCACCACCCTTTATCTGACATCGCTACCTTCCACGCATTGCGCTCCGTTACACCTTGTTGTTGTAACCATGTCGCTATGCCGTATCTGCGTTTGCGTTGTTTTAAGCGGTAACATCGTAGCCGTCGCCGTATCCATTCGTCTAAGCGCTGCAAGCTGCTTTTCCGTATGGCGAGTTTGAAGTAGTGTTGCCAACCTCTTAGGTATTGAGTTAATTCCGCTATGACTGCTTGCAACTCTCGCCCTCGGTTTCGCTTCGTTATCTGCCGCACTCGCTTCTTCATTTGAGTTTGTGCTGCCTTCGATAGATGGATTGTTCCATCTATCCCGAAGCGGTGGCTTAAGTAAGTCCGCTCTGTCACTCTTGTCGCACCACTTTTCTCTCGATTTACCGTGAGCTTCAGCTTTTGCTCCAAGAACTCCGTTATCGACTCTTTAACTCGATAAGCGGCTTCTTCACTATGAACGTAGATTTGGCAGTCGTCTGCATATCGACAGAACTTATGCCCTCTGCGCTCTAACTCTTTATCCAGTTCATCTAATACGATATTGGATAGCAACGGGGATAATGGTCCACCCTGTGGTGTCCCTCTTTGTCTCTGTTCAACCATCCCGTTTCGCATTATGCCTGCCTGTAGATATAACCTGATGAGCTTCAACACTCGTTTATCACTGATGTCCTGTGACAGTCTGTACATCAGTCTATCGTGATTCACTGTGTCGAAGTATTTCGCTAGGTCGATATCTACAACATAACCTCGACCTTCTCGGATGTAATGACTGGCTGCCGTTAATGCATGGTGCGCACTGCGGTTTGGTCTAAATCCGTAACTGCTATTGGAGAACTTGGGGTCATAGATATCTGACAGTACTGAGGTCATTGCCTGTTGGACAACTCTATCAAGCACGGTTGGGATACCTAGTTGCCTTACGCCACCACTAGGTTTAGGGATTTCTACACCAAGTACCGGTTGAGGTTGGTAGCTTCCTTCCAGAAGACTCTGGCGAAGCGCTTGCCCATTTGAAGCCTGTCGAAGTGTTGAGATAGTCGCATCTATGTCGAGTTTGTCGACACCTGCACATCCTTTGTTCTTCTTCACTCTTCGTAGAGCTTGATTCAAGTTGGTTGAAGAGCAGATTTGCTCCATCAACGACGTTGAGATCACCAAGACTCGTCCTCCTGTTTACGCCAATCATGCTTGTCATTCTTCATCACCATGAGCTTTACTTGCTGTATCGCCCATTGGGACGTAGAGATGGTTTTCATCTTGCTATGACCCCACATGATTGAGTGTCTAGTGACTGCTTCTTGATATATTCAGTTCGGGCCTTCCCTTAAGTTGTACTTCCTTAAGGTACTATGCCTTCTGCTGACTTCTTATTGCTCGTCATACCGCATCGCTGCTGTATTAGTCTCTATCGAGACAAGTAATAAGATCTCCCGAGGTAAGACGTTGCTCTTTCCCTTGGCCGTGCCTGATTTATCACTACACACTTCCCGTCGAGGCAT